>NZ_JAAIMY010000029.1 GCF_013300825.1 Blautia wexlerae | reverse complement strand
AGTGGACGGAGCTATGAAGAAATCATGCAGTACCTGCACAGTAAATCTGAAGAGGTGTGACCAAATGTTAACGGAATACTATTTTGCAGATTTCCAGCCGGAGATGCTTTTAGGGCTATTTCGGGCTGAAAATTAAGGATTTCTGGAAGTTCACATTCTTTGTTGCTGTATGAAGGAAAATCATAAAATAAAAATTTTGAAACTGGACAAAATGTATGGATTGATATATAATTTTAAGGTAAAATGAATGAATAAAAAACCAAACACATACAAATAATAGAAACGTAGTAAATCTTATTGTAAAGGAAGCAAAGAATATGAGAGAAAAAAGATTAGTACGAATTATACAAAACGAACTGATAAATTTTAAGAACGTAGAGTATGGAAAAATTAAGTACATGAATTATAGCAGTGTGCAAAAAAACGCTTGTATTACTGAGAATGATATTGTAGGAATATATGGACAAAACGGATCTGGAAAAACAGCATTGGTTGAAGCTCTTGATATATTAAAATATGTACTTAGTGGAATGGAAATTCCATTTGATAGCTATGAAGGTTTGCTCAGCGACAAGGGAGATACTGCAATTAAAACAATCTTTTTTATTGAGAAAGGTAATATAAAATACAAAGCAGTATATGATGCTACTTTTGCAGTGGATACGGGAGAAAAGAAAATTTTTCTAAAAACAGAATCACTTTCCTTTGAAGAAAAAGGTTCCGGATGGAAAAATGAAAGAAGAGTACAGTTCTCGAATCCGTATTATGATAGTGATGCAATTATAAATAATGTGGATCCGGATATTGAATCTAAAAGAATTGATTTCTTTGAAAAAATGGGTATGCTTAAAAATCTGGCTGTATATTGTGCACAGAAGAATGTATCTATTTTCTTTAACGATTTGATTTTGAAGAGTATGTTAGGAAATCAAAGCGGAGTAAATGGTGAAGAAGATTTTAGAAATATTATTCAAAGTTTAATTCATTTTGGAAGAGCTTGTTTTCAGGTGGTAAAGGTAAATCAATTAGGTGCTATAAATAGCAACATCATTCCGCTTAATGTTCATCGGGAAAAGGGAAACATGATTACACAAGGATGTCTTCCACTTGTAATGATGGGAAGGGGAGAAGTACCAGAAGAAATTTATGAACAACTGAAACCTGTCATTGCTTCTATTAATATTGCTATCAAATCTATTATTCCGAAATTATCTATAGAGTTATCAGTATGTAATGAGGAAATAAAATCAGATGGAAACAAATATTTGCAGGTGGAAGTATATTCAAACCGTGATGGGAAGAAATTTTTAACAAAATATGAATCAGAGGGAATCAAACGAATCATTTCTCTTTTACAGTATTTGATTGCATTATATAATTCGCCAGAAGTATGTCTTGTAGTGGATGAACTTGATTCCGGGATCTTTGAGTATTTATTAGGAGAAATGCTGGGAATGTTGAATGAGGACGCAAAGGGACAATTGATATTCACTTCGCATAATCTTCGCATATTGGAAAAACTTCCAAATAAAAATATTGTATGCTCAACAATTAATCCTAAAAACAGGTATATCCGTCTGGTAGGAGTAGAAAAAAATCATAACAGAAGAGATTTTTATATCAGAACGATTACACTTGGTGGACAAAAAGAAGAACTGTACGATGAGACAGAACTTCAAGCCATGGGATATGCTTTCCGACGTGCAGCCCAGGGAGAGGAAGAGGTTGAAATAGAAATGTCAGATGCCTTTAAAAAGCTTCTGAATGAAGTTGATCTGTAATGAAAGCACAGTAGAGAGGGGATGTTTCCTATGGCTAAAAAAACAACAAAGAAAGCAGTAATATTTATTGTTGAAGGAAAATCGGATAAAAAAGCTTTAGAACATATTTTTCAGGTAATATATAAACATAAGAACGTTACGTTTGAATTTACCAGAGGGGATGTGACAAGTGACGAAACATTGACTTTAAATGAGGTAGTGCAGACTATCTACGAAAAAGTAGAATCCTATCGGAAAGAGAAAAAATTGAATAAAAACGATATATGGCAGATTGTACAGATTTTTGATACAGATGGAACTTACATTCCGGAAAGTGCAATTGTTACAGGTGAGACAAAAGAATTTTATTATACTACGGAAGAAATATCTTGCAAGGATAGGGAAAAAGTGGTAAGAAGAAATGAATGGAAAAGTAGCATGATGAATAAGCTTTTGAAATTATCCGACATTAAAGGAATTTCTTATAAATGTTATTTTATGTCTTCCAATTTAGATCACGCACTTTATAATAAGCAGAATCTAACGGATGAGGAAAAAGAACTTTATTCAATCAAATTTTACGAAATGTTTGAAGGCCACGAAAAGCTGTTTATAAAATATTTGGAGAGTGATGTGGTGAATGGATGCCCAGATAGTTTTCCTGCTTCATGGAAATATATAAAAGAGGAACTTCATTCTCTGGAACGACATTCGAATTTACATATTTATTTTAAGGAAAATCCGTATTTGTAAGTTTTAAGAGGTCACCGGGATCCTGATAGATTTGTGGATCCGGAAGGAGTCCAAAGGCCGCTACTAGGGCAGACTCTATGAAGTACCCATCATGAGAAGCCTGTTCTACTGCCTGAACCGGAGAAGCCAGAAGAAAAGCTATAATTGGGTAGAATTTCTAAATATGCTGGATAACAGCTATCCACTGGTAAGACCCCGGATATATGTCAATATATACGAATGATAATGTGAACGATTCGTTTCGCAAAGAGCCGGATGCGGGAAAGCCGTACGTCCGGAATTCTGTGAGGGGTGTACGACCGTAAGGGGTGCACCTACTCGACCTATGAGATACGAATAAAATGAATAAACGCGTCCTTAAAGTTCTCTAAAGAAATCATAAAAATTGCTCTAAGCCAAACATCGAAGTTAAGATTTCCATTTATCGTCTCCAATTTGATGTAGCATTCCAGACCGAAGTATAATTCTGCAACATATGCCTTCTGCTGGACAGTAGCAAACGATGAACTTTGTAGGCTCTACTCTATAGCGCCTACAAGGTCTGGCGGAAAAGGGGCTACGGTTATGACCTGCAACGAGATCTTTAATCCGGAATGATCGGATACTTTTTTCGAAAAGGTATGATTGTGGCATTCAATGCCACATCTGAGAAATATAAGATAGCCAGATGAAAAATATGCTGAATACGTAAATCTAACATACCGCTTTACGCAAAAAAGGTTTCATGTTATCATTATCTCATCAAGAGTTCTGATAATTTGAAACCTTTTTTGCAATTATTTAAAGAAATGGATGTGGGTCAATATGGGAATGTTTGTTAATCCTGATAATCTGGCATTTCAGGCAGCTTTGAATGCAAGAATCTATGTTGATAAAAGTGGAATCCTCAATTATACAAACAGTGTTCTGGGGTCAACAGATGCATTTATATGCAATAGTCGTCCAAGAAGATTTGGAAAATCTGTTACTGCAAATATGCTTACAGCGTATTACAGCAAAGGATGCAATTCAGAAGAAATGTTTTCCAGGCTGGAAATCAGTCAGGCAGAAGATTTTAGAAAACATCTGAATCAGTATGATGTGATTCATTGGGATATTCAATGGTGCATGGGGCCTGCCAATGGTCCTGAGAAAGTTGTTTCTTATATTTCAGAAAAGACAATTTCAGAATTGAGAGAATACTATCCTGATGTACTTCCGGCAGAAAATCATTCCCTGGCAGAGACACTGGCACGGATCAATACTGTAACTGGCAGAAAGTTTATTGTAATTATTGATGAATGGGATGTTCTGATTCGTGATGAAGCTGCAAAAGAGGATATCCAGAATGAGTATATCCGCTTCTTACGTGGTATTTTTAAAGGGACAGAGCCTACAAAGTATATTCAGCTTGCATATCTTACAGGTATTTTGCCAATTAAAAAGGAAAAAACTCAGTCTGCCTTAAACAATTTTGATGAATTTACCATGGTAAGTCCAAGTATTCTGGCGCAGTATATCGGATTTACGGAAGCTGAAGTACAAAAGCTGTCAGATAAGTACCATCGGGATTTTGATAAGGTAAAGAAATGGTATGATGGATATCTGCTGAAAGATTACCAGGTTTATAATCCCAGAGCTGTTGTTAGCGTAATGCTGAAAGGAGAATATAAGAGTTACTGGTCGGAAACAGCCTCTTATGAAGCGATTGTGCCTTTTATCAACATGAATTATGATGGCTTGAAAACAGCAATCATTGAAATGCTTTCCGGCTCATCTGTCAAAGTTAATACAGCAACATTCAAAAATGACACTGTTAATATTCAAAGTAAGGATGATGTACTGACTTATATGATCCATCTGGGATATCTTGGATATGATCAGACAGAAAAAATTGCTTTTGTTCCCAATGAAGAAATCCGTCAGGAACTGACTAATGCTGTAAAAAGTAAGTCATGGAATGAAATGCTTATGTTCCAACAGGAATCAGAGACTTTACTTGATGCAACGCTGGATATGGATAACGAAACAGTTGCTGCACAAATTGAGAAAATTCATAATGAATACGCTTCTGTCATCAGGTATCATGATGAAAATTCATTAAGCAGCGTATTAGCCATTGCCTATCTGGGAACCATGCAGTATTATTTTAAACCGGTTCGTGAATTTCCTACAGGACGCGGATTTGCAGATTTTATTTTTGTCCCTAAGCCTGAATATAAAAGTGCTTATCCTGCATTGGTTGTTGAACTGAAGTGGAACCAGAAAGTGCAGACGGCAATACAGCAGATTAAAGACAGAAAATACCCATCCTCGATTTCAGATTATACCGGTGATATTTTGCTTGTGAGAATTAATTATGACAAGAAAAGTAAAAAGCATTTGTGCATAATTGAAAAAGTGTAATAGCATCTGAAAAACATGTATAAGAAATCGCAAGAGTCAGACTCTACAAGATACTAGTACAGCGAAAATTAAGTTTCTGTTATATTGACGCAGGATGATTTCTTCAGCTGCAAGGCGGAGAAATGAGGTGTAGCGGTGGCTACGCCGATTGACGACAACGCCGCAGATGAAAAATCCGGAAAAGGAAACAAACTGTTAAACTGAAGGAGAAAAATCTATGAAAAACAAACATATGCAGATGAATAAAATTTTGGTTATGATGCTCTGTGCGGCAATGACTGTTGAGCCTGCTGCCGCTTATGGTGCTGATTTTACGGATGGTATTGAGATAAAGACAGAGATTCCGGAAGCCTCAGAAGATCTGACAGAACCGGAAACACAGAAGACAGTTCCGGAAGAGTCATCTGAAGAGTTCTCGACCGGAGTGGAGGAACAGAACGAGGAGGATTCTTTCTCCGCAGGATATGATGAATGGGATGATGAGTTTGATGAAGACGATGATGAGATAAACCCTGATGAAGTATTTACCGGTACATGTGGAGCACATGCGACCTGGACTATACAGCATCATGTCCTTACCATAGAGGGAAAGGGTGCAATTGATGATTATTATACCCTGCGTGACTGGATTACCAATGAAGTCATAGAGGAAAAGAAATGTCCATGGCAGCAATATGCAGCCACAGTTGAGGAATTATATGTAAAAGATGGAATAACCGCTCTGGGAGAAAATGCTTTTATGGATCTGCGAAATTTAAAGAAAGCTGAATTAGCGGATTCTGTTACATCAATCGGAAACAGTACTTTTGCCAATGACAAGTCTCTGGTTGATCTGAAACTTGGAAATTCGATAACAACGATCAGTGATGATGCTTTTCATGGTATTGGTGTCACAAAATTAATATTGCCTTCCAGTGTGAAAGAACTGGGCAGTCTTGCTTTTAACGGATTATGGAGCCTGCAGTCAATAGAAATGCCGGATAATGGTACGTACAAATCCGTGGATGGTATTCTCTATACGGATAAAGGCAAAACAATGGTTTTGTATCCTGCCGGCAGACAGGGAGAATATACCATTCCGGCAGGTGTAACAAAAATTGCATCTGACGCTTTTACCAATACAAGCCTGACCAAAATCACAGTTCCTGCTACTGTGAAAAGCCTAGAAAATAATGCTTTCAGCTACAGCGATAATTTACAGTCTATTACCTTTATGGGTGGCGCAGCCATAATTCCTGACAGTTGCTGCTATTATAACAGAGCGTTGACTTCTGTTACAATTATGGATGGAGTCACCACGATTAAGGACTATGCATTTTCATGCTGTTCTGCTCTTGAAAGTATTATTTTACCGAAGACAGTATCTGATATTGGAGATGCTTTTGAAAGCTGGACGAAGGTTACTATTTTAAATCCGAACTTAACTCCTACAGAGGATGGCGGTTACATTTGCGGTGCGAAAATAAATGTCAGCGCCAGGGAGGTATACAGTGAGGCTTTTAAGGTTCTGGATCTGGTAAACAAAGAGCGTGCCAAACAGGGAGCATTGCCTCTGAAGATGGACGCCAGCCTTCTTGACACTGCCATGCTCAGAGGATTCGAAAACGTATTATACTGGTCACATACCAGACCGAGTGGAAGCCAGTGCTTTTCTGCCAATTCCCTGATGTATGGTGAGAATATCGCCTATGGTTCTTCCACAGCAGAGGGAGTTATGAATCAATGGATGAATTCAGAAGGACACAGAGCCAATATTTTATCTAAAAGTTTTACGACGATTGGTATTGGCTGTGTATGTCTCAATAACGCTTATTATTGGGTGCAGTGTTTTGGCGAGGATTTAAGTACTGAAGCAGTTCGAAAGTCCTATTCAGACAGAAATAACAGCCGTACTGTGCTGGTGAAAAAAGATCCGGAATATTATAAGGCTTCTCTGTATATTTCCAAAACTGTATTAAAAAAAGGACAGACTGCAAAAGTAAGGGTACGATGGGACGATTCTTTGCTGCTGAATAATTCCGGCGCAGAGTTTAAATCCTCGAATCCGTCAATCTGCACCATCAAAAACGGAGTCCTGACTGCGATCGGTGTGGGGACAGCGACTATTACCATGAGTTTTGGAGGAAATCCTGCAACTGCGGTTCAGAAAAAAGTACAGGTGATCAAAGCATCTACTCCTCAGCTGAAGGTTACTTTTAATCCAAATGGCGGATGGGTCGATCAGGGATCAAAAAAAATCTATAAGAATTTTAAAATCGGAAAGCTTCCTGTGCCATTTAGATGGGGTTACACCTTTAAAGGATGGTATACTGCTCGAACTAAAGGGAAAAAGGTCAGTACCTCTACCAAAATATCCAGGAATCAGACGCTGTATGCACATTGGAAAAAACAAAAATAAGATAAATAAAAGGAACAGCTAATGAACAAAAACGAAATTTATATAAAGAGCGGAACAGATTACAAGGAAATGACAAAGGAACTTCTGGCACAGTGTAATCTGGCATCTATGATCGTAGACAGAGAGAGGCAGATTGGTATCAAACCCAATCTTGTCTCGCCATCCGAAGCTTCCTGGGGGGCTACCACGCATCCGGAGATTGTGGCAGGGATCATTGAATATCTGCAGGAGAACGGATACAGAAATATTGCCATTCTGGAGGGTTCCTGGGTGGGAGATAAGACCACAGAAGCGTACGAAGTATGCGGATATCGTGATCTTACGGAGAAATATCAGGTGCCATTCTGGGATATGCAGAAGGATAAGGGAGTTGAAAGAGATTGCAGAGGGATGAAATTAAACGTCTGCGAACGTGTGGCAGATGTTGATTTTCTGATCAATGTTCCGGTATTGAAAGGTCATTGCCAGACAAAGATCACCTGTGCATTGAAGAATATGAAGGGACTGATTCCCAATACAGAGAAACGTCATTTCCATGCAATGGGTCTGCATAAACCGATCGCACATCTGAATGCGGGAATCCATCAGGATTTTATTGTAGTTGATAATATTTGCGGAGATCTGGATTTCGAGGATGGCGGAAATCCTGTAGTGATGAACCGTATCTGGGCAGGCCTGGATCCGGTACTGATCGATTCTTATGTCTGTCAGGTTATGCATTATACAACGAAGGATGTGCCATATATTGAACTGGCAGAGAAGCTTGGGGTTGGAAGTACAGATCTGGAAAATGTCCGCATCATTTACTGTGAGGAAGATGCCCGCAAAGAACTTCCGAAATCAAGGAAAGTGGTAGAACTTCAGGATGCAGTGGAAGAAGTAGAATCCTGCAGTGCCTGCTATGGCTATCTGATCCCGGCACTGGAGATGCTTAAGAATGACGGTCTTTTTGAGAAACTTGACACGAAAATCTGCATTGGCCAGGGTTACCGCACAAAAACAGGAACACTGGGTGTAGGTGCATGTACCTGCAAATTTGAACATAACGTAAACGGATGCCCTCCTACAGAGAATCAGATCTATGAGTTCCTGAAGCAGTATATTCTGAACGAAAATAAATAAGAAAGAATCCTGCCCGGAATAATCATGCAGGAAAATATGAAAGAGTATTTTTCAAAAAAAGGAAGCTCGTGAAAGGCGTCTGGCGATTTATACAGAAAAAACAGGTTCCATGTATATCTCATCTCTGTGTATTTTATACAGAAAATCGATATACAGGAACCTGTCTATTCTTATATTCCTGTCAGTTTAACCGAATCAGGTAAGTCCCCTGCGGGTTTGTTATAATGCCATCTTAATCATCTGGACAATTTTATCCTGCTCAAATTTACTGCTGTCAAATGCCAGATGATACTGGGAAATATCTTTCCACTTTTTATCTGTAAAGTATTCGTAATAGGTGCGCCGTTCTTTATCCACTTTTTTAACCAGTTTCTGAGCACTCTTTTCTTCACGGCCTGTACGTTCGATGACAGTCTGCACACGATAATCAAAAGGTGCATGGATAAATACGCTCAGGCACTTATTGTCAAGGATGTGATTTGCACATCTGCCGACGATTACGCAATCTTCTTTCTCTGCGGCATCCAGAATAATCTTGCGCTGGATGTCAAAGAGTACATCATTCATGGGAACAAAATGGAAGTCACTGTCCATCTGAAGTTCATGGTCGATGGGAAAACGCCACTGGTTGCCGCGTTTCTCATCAACTTTGGCAAGCACATCAAAAGGAATATTCTCTTTCTGAGCTGCAATATCGATCAGCTCTTTGTCATAAAAAGCAAACCCAAGCTCTTCTGCCAGAGTTTTGCCAATCAGACGGCCATTACTGCCGAGCATTCTGTTTATTGTAATCACGCGTTTACTCATAATCAAACCCTCCTTTAGGACATCCCTGTTACTGGCTGATGTCAGGTTACTGTTCGTTTCGTTCGCAATCACAGTTCTGGCACAGATCAGACTGTTAATTTAAACGATTCATACCAGTTATCTGTATTAACAGTAACAAGTCCTTTATTTGTGGATATTATAACACTAATATCAGAAAAAATCCAGTAAAATATATAAAAAACTAAAAATATTACAGCAATACTTATATATAATGCACAAAAAGTTTTGCGTTCGTCATACATGCTGATTTTCCTGATGTATTTTGGATATTTTTATCAATAGACACTTTTGTCTGTCATATGCTAAAATTACAGTAATGTTTATGGCAATCCTCATAAATAAGCACACTTGAGAGGGACGCTGTAGAGTCGGAAGGCACCGGTAAAAGATTATGTTACCAGATTAAAGAATAGACAGGAACAAATTTATTTATGAAATAGAGGATATTTATAGATTTTTTCTTTAAGTTATGGTATTATATTAAATTGGCTGTCTGAAGACAGATTATAGTGATTTTATAAAATATTGCAGACAATCCGGTCACTCAGAGTGTGAAATCCTGCTGAACTGTTTTGACCGCATTATTTTATGGAATTGTCATATGTTTAAAATATTACAAGAGATACAAAAGTATGGAAGAAAGGGATACGATACATAATGCTGAAAATCAAAAGCTATGTAAAGGTAAACAGTCTGGCAGAAGCCTATGAACTGAACCAGAAGAAAACAGCCCGTATTCTTGGGGGAATGGTCTGGATGAAAATGGGCAACAGAGCGATATCCACAGCGATTGATCTTTCCGGTCTGGGGCTGGACACGATTTTGGAGAATGACGATGAATTTATCATCGGCTGTATGACTCCGCTTCGCGATCTGGAGACCAATGAAGCTCTGAATACCTATACACATGGGGCTATGAAAGAAAGCCTATGCCACATTGTAGGCGTACAGTTTCGAAACTGTGCCACTGTAGGAGGAAGCATTTATGGAAGATATGGTTTCTCAGATGTTCTGACTATGTTCCTGGGAATGGATACATGGGTAGAATTATATGATGCAGGCCGTATTCCACTGACTGAATTTGTAAATATGAAGAAGGACAATGATATCCTTGTGAATATCATCGTCCGCAAAGAGCCGCTTCTCGCCTGCTATTTAAGCCAACGAAACACGAAAACAGATTTCCCGGTGCTGACCTGCACAGCTTCTGTGATCGGAGATGAGGCGAGAACAGTAATCGGGGCAAGACCTGCACGTGCTATGGTCGTAGAGGATAAAAAACAGATTCTGAAAAACTTCAGGAACATGACAAAGAAGCAGAAGGAAGAGGCCATTGAAGCTTTTGCGGAATATGCATCTGAGAATGTTCCCACATCAGGCAATATGCGTGGATCAAAGGAATACAGAACCCTTCTTGTAAAAGTACTGACAAGAAGAGCCTGGGAAGCAGTAGGAGGGATGAAGAATGAATATTAATTTCTGGCTTAACGGAGTAAACCGCCATGCAGAGATCTACCCGGATACACTGCTCATTGATTTCTTAAGAGAACAGGGGTGCTTCAGCGTAAAGAGAGGCTGCGAAACTGCAAACTGCGGCCTTTGCACAGTTCTCATGGATGGCCGTCCGGTGCTTTCCTGCAGCACACTTGCTGCCCGCATTGAGGGAAAGAAAATCGTCACATTGGAAGGAATGCAGAGAGAGGCGCAGGAGTTTGGAAGCTTTCTGGCGAATGAGGGTGCCGAGCAGTGCGGCTTCTGCAATCCGGGATTTATCATGAATGTATTTGCAATGCTGAATGAACTCAAAGATCCTACAGAGGATCAGATCAAAGAATATCTTGCAGGAAATCTGTGCAGATGTTCCGGCTTTGTTTCCCAGACAACGAGTATCCTGAAATTCCTGAAATATAAAAAAGCACAGGAGGAAGCATAAAGATGAAATATGTAAATCAACCTGTACGAAAAACAGATGCAATGTCACTGGTAACAGGAAAACCTGTCTACACAGATGATCTGGCACCAAAGGACTGCCTGATCGTCAAAATATTAAGAAGTCCTCATGCCAATGCATGGGTAGAAGATATTAAGACCGGTACTGCCGAGAAGGTGGCAGGCATTGCATGTATCCTTACCTATAAAGATGTGCCTCAGAAACGTTTTACCCTTGCAGGCCAGACTGCACCGGAGATGAGTCCGGACGACAGACTGATCCTTGACCGCCATGTACGTTTTGTGGGAGATGCAGTAGCCATTGTAGCAGGTGAGACAGAAGCGGCAGTAGATAAAGCTTTAAAGAGAATCCGTGTGGATTACCGTGTGGAAGCACCGGTTCTTGATATCCACAAGGCAAAGGATAATCCGATTCTGGTTCATCCGGAGGACGACTGGAAGTTAAAAATTCCTCTTGGTGGAGACAATAAGAGAAATTTATGTGCATCTGCAGTAGAAGAGCATGGGAACGTAGATGAAGTTCTGGCAAAATGTAAATACACCATAGAGCGCACATATCATACAAAAGCAAATCAGCAGACAATGATGGAGACCTTCCGCACAGCCTGCTATATGGATCATTTCGGCAGACTGATTGTTCTGTCCTCCACACAGATTCCGTTCCATGTACGGAGAATCGTCGGAAGGGCACTGGACATTCCGGCTTCCAAAGTACGTGTGATCAAGCCAAGGATCGGCGGTGGATTTGGTGCAAAACAGACCTCTGTCAGCGAGATTTATCCTGCAATCGTTACCTGGAAAACAGGCCGTCCGTCCAAGATGATATTTTCCAGATATGAGTCCATGATCTGCTCTTCTCCGCGCCATGAGATGGAGATCACAGTACGTGCAGGTGCTGATGAGAATGGTATCATCAAGGCAATTGATGTCTATACCTTATCCAATACCGGGGCATACGGAGAGCACAGCTCCACAACAGTAGGACTCAGCGGACATAAATCAATCGGTCTTTACAGACATACAGAAGCCTATAAGTTTGCTTTTGATGTTGTCTATACAAATGTGCAGGCGGCAGGTGCATACCGTGGTTATGGTGCCACCCAGGGTATTTTCGCAGTGGAATCTGCAGTAAATGAACTGGCACATAAGATGGGAATGGATCCTGTCAGGGTAAAAGAGCTGAACATGCCTGTAGAGGGCGGACCTCTTCCCGGATATCCGGATGTTCCTTATGCACAGAGCTGTTCCATGGACCGCTGTATGGCACGCGCCAAAGAGATGATGGACTGGGATTCCAAATATCCATGCAGAGATATGGGAAATGGCAAAGTCCGCGGCGTAGGTGTTGCCATGGCTATGCAGGGTTCCTCTATTGCAGGTGTTGACGTAGGCGGAGCAGACATTAAGCTGAATGAGGATGGTTCCTATACACTGGCACTTGGATGTACAGACATGGGTACAGGCTGTGATACTATTATGGCACAGATTGCTGCAGACTGTCTGAACACACCAATGGATAACATTGTAGTATTCAGTGTGGATACAGATATTTCTCCTTATGATTCCGGTTCTTATGCTTCTGCCACAACCTATACCACCGGTGTGGCGGTTATGAAAGCCTGCGAGGAGCTGAAGAAAAAAATCTGTAAGCTTGGCGCAGAGATGATGGAAGTAGATGAGAGAAAAGTTGATTTTGACGGTTCCTGTGTATTCTATGATGAGACCATTGACATAAGCGATGGGGCAGACAAAAATGCAGCAGGCCATATGACAGATGCAGAAGAGGGCTATCGTGTTGATATGGATGCCATCAGTTCTGAAGGTGCCCAGAAGAAAGTTTCGCTAAAAGATATTGCATTAAAGGGCACTTTCTTCAATAATATAGAACTCCAGGTTGTGAAACAGCATTCCTCACCTCTTTCACCGCCTCCGTTCATGGTCGGTATGGCAGAAGTAGAGGTAGATACAGAGACAGGAAGTGTTGAAGTGCTTGACTATGTAGCAGTTGTAGACTGCGGTACACCGATCAACCCGAACCTTGCGCGTGTACAGACTGAGGGCGGTATCGCACAGGGAATCGGCATGGCTCTTTCAGAAGATATACAGTATACGGATAAGGGTAAAGTCCGCAATAACTCTTTCATGCAGTATAAGATCCCGACCAGACAGGATATCGGAAACATCCGCGTGGCTTTCGAGAGCAGCTACGAAAAGAGTGGCCCGTTTGGTGCCAAGTCTATCGGAGAGCTTGTAATTGATACTCCATGCCCGGCACTGGCTGAGGCAATTTATAATGCCACAGGTGTACGTCTGACAGAGCTTCCCATGACTCCTGAGAAGATTGCAATGGGAATCCTGAAGAATAAATCGGAGCAGTAGGATGCATACGTTGATAAAACTGGTTCTTGCAGGTATCTGGATGGTCCTGATACCTGCATTTGCCGGAGTAACCTGGGTACGGAAAAAAAAGGATTACACACTGGGAGAGTGTTTTCTGGCAGGAATTATGTTTATGTTTGCGCTTGCAGAGATTCTGATCCTGCCTGCGATATACAGAAAAATGTCCCTGCATTTTGTAACAGTGGTTTTTGCTGTGATCATGAGTGTTTTTGCACTTTATGGTCTGTGGAAACTGAATATTGACAGAGAGATGCATATTGTCAGGATAAAAAGAGAACTGCCGCAGGTATCTGCCTGGATGTGGATTGCTGTGGCAGCGATCTTTATACAGATTTTTATTGCGGCTGTGTATGCGCATATGGATGCGGATGATTCCTTCTATGTGGCTACAGCCACAACTTCTGTACAGACAGATTCTGTATTTCAGTATAATCCCTATTCGGGAGTGGAATACAGAATTCTGCCGAAGCGTTATGTGTTATCTCCCTTTCCTGTGCTGCTTGCCATATTCAGCAGACTGAGCGGCGGGATGCACCCTGCAGTGCTGGCACATACCGTCTATCCTGCAGTGTTTTTTGCTGCTGCATATCTGGTATATCATCAGTTTGGAAAGATGTTTTTTCCTGAGAAAAAAAGGGAACAGGGCATTTTTCTGCTTTTTTGTGCGGTTTTGATCTGGTTTTCGGGTTTCTCTGTCTATACGGCGGGAAATTTCCAGCTGGTGCGCATCTGGCAGGGAAAAGCAGTTCTGGCATCTGTGATCCTTCCGTTTCTGATGTATCTGGGATTTGAGATCATGTTGAAAGAACAGGTGGGGTATTCGCGGTTCCTGATGATTTTTGCAAGTATGGCGGCATGCCATGTGTCTTCCATGGGCATCATGCTTGCACCGATTGTTATCGCCGTATATGCTTTGCTTACCCTGTGGAAAACGCGAAGCATACGCTGTATGGGATATACGATTCTGTATATCCTGCCATCCCTGATACTTGGGTCTGTTTATCTGATGCTGTAATGGAGGGACAATAATGAGAGAAATATTACAAAATGCCCTCACAAGCTGGGATAAATACTGGGATGGGAGCATATATCCATATTTATTGCTGGGAGCAGCTCTTTACCTGCTTTTTTTCGAAAAAAAGAGAAAACAGGCAGGGTATCTTCTTGGGTATCTGGTGATTACCCTGGCTCTGATGTTCTGTCCGGTAACTGCTGCGTTGATCGAGAAGTGTATTGGCGGTATGGTATACTGGAGGGTAGTCTGGATTCTTCCGGCGGTTCCTGTGATCGCACTGGGCTTTACCAGCCTGCTGGGAAGGATACGGAATGCAAAGTTACAGATATTTCCTGTTGTCCTGTGCCTGCTGCTGGTGGCTGTCAGCGGCACAAGTGTCTGGCAGGCCGGAAATTATGTAAAGGTACAGAATAATCAGAAGGTTCCGGACGAGGTTGCGCAGGTGGCTGAAGTGATTCTGAACAGACGGAGTTCCGAAGATGCGCTGACTGTGGCGGACAACCATATGGCATCCTATCTGCGGGTATATGACGCATCCATTCAGCTGGCTTTTGGCAGGGATGGAAAGGGAAGGCGTTCAGGCAATGGAAAACGCCTGTTTAACAGTCTGAATGTACCGGAACCGGATTACGGACTTGTGGCAAAATATGCCGGAAAGGAAAACTGTGAATTTCTGGTTTTTCAGGTTCCGTCAGAACGTGCGGATGAAATCGGACAGATTATGAAGGAACATGGATACGAGAGAATATCCGCAATAAATAATTATAACATATTTCAAATATCGGGATGATATTTGAAGAGGGAGGTAAACAACTTATGAAAAGTAATTTGAAAAAGTGTTCGGCTGTACTGTCGGCGATTATGCTGATGATTCTTGCAAGCCCGCTGACAGTCCTTGCGGCAGAGGAAGAGGCGGCAGCGTCTACGAAGTTTTACGGTACATTCTGGTCACTGGTTCCGCCGATCGTTGCCATTGCGCTGGCACTGATCACAAAAGAGGTATACAGTTCTTTATTTGTGGGAATCCTGGTTGGAGCTTTGTTTTATTCCGGTTTTAATTTCGAGGGAACAATCCTTCATATTTTTGAGGGTGGCATGATCAGTGTTCTGACAGACTCTTACAATATGGGTATCCTGATCTTCCTGGTTATCCTGGGAACAATGGTCTGCCTGATGAACAGGGCGGGCGGTTCCGCGGCATTCGGACGCTGGGCGAGTAAAAGGATCAAGAGCAGAGCCGGTGCGGAACTTGCAACTGTAGTTCTCGGCGTGCTGATCTTTATTGATGACTATTTTAACTGTCTGACAGTGGGAAGTGTTATGCGTCCTGTAACTGACAAGCATAATGTATCCCGTGCAAAGCTTGCATATCTGATCGATGCCACAGCAGCACCGGTGTGCATCATTGCACCGATCTCTTCCTGGGCTGCAGCAGTCAGCGGATTCGTAGAAGGAGAGGATGGAATTTCCCTGTTTGTACATGCAATCCCGTATAATTTCTATGCATTGCTTACTATTTTTATGATGGTGGCAATGGTTCTGATGAAAGTAGAATTCGGAGCAATGGGTGTTCATGAGACCAACGCCTTAAAAGGTGATATCTATACAACACCTGCACGTCCTTATGCAAATGCTGACGAGGATGAAAAGATTAACCCCCGTGGTAAGGTAATTGATCTTCTGATCCCGATCATAAGCCTTGTAGTATGCTGCGTGATCGGTATGATCTATACAGGCGGATTCTTCAGCGGAACTGATTTTGTGACTGCATTTTCACAGAGTGATGCCTCTGTGGGACTGGTTCTTGGAAGCTTTTTCGGACTGGTCATCACGATCGTTCTTTACCTGATCCGCCGTGTTATGAATTTTAGAGACTGTATGGCATGTATCCCAGACGGATTTAAAGCAATGGTGCCTGCAATCCTGATCCTTACATTTGCCTGGACGCTGAAAGCAATGACAGACAGTCTGGGTGCATCCGTGTTCGTATCTGCAATCGTTAAAAGCTCTGCAGGCGGACTGATGAATTTCCTTCCGGCGATTATCTTCGTGATCGGGGCTGTTATCGCATTTGCCACAGGTACTTCATGGGGAACCTTTGGTATCCTGATCCCGATTGTAGTTAATGTATTCTCAGGAACCAACCATGAGCTGATGATCATCTCCATCGCTGCATGTATGGCAGGTGCTGTATGCGGAGATCACTGTTCACCGATTTCCGATACAACCATCATGGCATCTGCAGGTGCTCAGTGTGAACATGTAAACCATGTCAGCACACAGCTTCCCTATGCAATGGTTGCGGCAGTCGTATCTTTTCTGACTTATATTATCGCAGGTTTTGTACAGACACCATGGATCGCACTTCCGGCAGGAATTATCCTGATGGCGATCACACTGGTTGTCATCAGACTGAAATTTGACGATCTGAAGATGTGATATCTGCGGACTACCCACTATTCCCAAATTCATTCCACTGCCATAGGCAATCTGGAATGAATTTGGGACATATTACTTTTTATATTTCTGTTACTGAAGAAGTGATATAATCCGTGCAGCAGATGTGGGATGACAATTGTAGCAGATGAGAATTATCGCAATAGTAGATATCTTTGGTACATTTACGCATATTCCAAAAAAAACTTTACTTTTACAGGGGAGTGTGTTAGAATCAATCATAGATATTTTTATATCTGATGCGCCTGTAGCTCAGTGGATAGAGCAGTGGTTTCCGGTACCATGTGCGGGGGTTCGATTCCCTTCAGGCGTGCTGCCTGGGACGTATGTACAGTTCCGGTGCGTTGTATCATAAGAGTTGACAGAAGCGGGGTCTGCCGGGAGAGGAATGATCGGGAGCAGACATAGCAGATGGCAGCTCATAAGGAGGACAAGAACTTGGATGATTTTAGAGAATGGTTATCAGATAACCTCCGGTATTTTATGCTGGGCGGAGTTATCCTGATAATTGTGGTTGTCCTGTTTTGTGGCATTCGTGCCTGTTCCGGAAGTAATAAGGGGAATTCCGGGGATGAACAGAAGACCACATCCGAAGACCAGGGAAATGTTCCTTCTTCTCCGACAAGTGAAGGGGAGTCTGACGAGAAGAAAGAAGACGCCAATCCCATGGAAACAGCAGATGCAGACGTGACTGCATTGATTAAGAGCTATTATCAGGCTCTGGGGGAAAAAGATATTGCAACGCTGAAGACTCTGGAAGATGATTTTACACCATCCGATGAGTCAAAAGTCACAAATTTGAAAGATTATATCGAAGGGTATGAAGTAGGCGATGTATACACGAAGAAAGGTATGACAGATGATTCTTACGTGGTTTACGCCTGTTTCTCTTATATCTGTCAGGGCGTTGAGACAAAGGCACCTGCATTGACCCAGTTCTATGTGTATAAGAACAGTGGAGGTAGCTGGGTGATTGATAACGGAGCTTTACAGGATTCGGAGATTTCTGCTTATATGGAGAAGCAGTTATCCGACAGTGATGTCTCGGCTCTTGTGAAGAAAGTGCAGAATGAACTGGATCAGGCACAGCAGTCAGATCCGTCACTTGCAGAATTTCTCAACGGTCTCGGGGAGGAAGCCGATGTGTCAACAAATGCAGAAGATGGCACAATGCTTACTACCACAGATGAATGTAATGTCCGCGCGGAAGCGAGCACAGATGCTGATATCCTTGGCGTGATCTCAGCAGGTGAGCAGGTCGAAAAGACAGGTACTGATGGTGAATGGGTTCAGATTGATTATGATGGTGAAACAGGATACATCAGGGGAGATCTGCTGGAATAAAATTGAATACGGAAAATAAATGATAAAAAAGTACCGACAGTTATCGTTAAGATAATTGCCGGTACTTTTTGTTACAGGAAATGAGGAAAATTTCTGCCTGATTTCGATTGCAGTTATTTTTCTCCGAACTCACTGTATGTAACTCCTGCAGATAATTCAGTCTGATGGAGAGCCGCCAGTTCGTGTACAGTCACAAGCTGATAACCTTTTTCAATAAGCTGTGGGATCAGGATCTCGGCTGCATCTACAGATGTGCTGAAAATATCATGCATCAGGATAACTGATCCGTCCGTTACATTATTCATAACCTCTTCCACTGTAGATTCCGCATTCAGCGTTTTCCAGTCCAGGGTATCAATGGACCACAGGATCAAAGGAAGGTTTATGGCTGACTTGACTGTGTCGTTGACAGAGCCATAAGGCGGGCGCACAACGGAAGCCCCCTCGCCTGTAAGATTTATAAGCTGTTCATTTACTTTATCCACTTCTGAACTGATTTCATCAAATGACAGAGTTGTAAGCTCTGTGTGATCGTAAGTATGGTTGCCAAGCTCGCAGCCCAGTTTTTTCATACGTTTTACCTCATCCGGGAAGCTGGCGATTTCAGTACCTGTCATAAAGAAAGTTGCCTTTGCGTTGTTCTTTTCCAGACAGTCCAGCAGGCGGTTTGTAAAAGAACTGGGTCCGTCATCAAAGGTAAGGGCGATTGATTTCTTCGCAGCGGATGCATCAGAAGAGCCTGATTTTCCGGAAGTTTTTTTCTTCGGGGTATATCCTTTCAGAGAGCCGTCCGTATCCAGTTCATAGGTTTTCTTACCAATCTTAACAGTTCCGGTCTGCAGGATACCGTCCATATCGAAATAATACCGCTTCTTTCCGATATCTGTCCAGCCTGTCTGCACAATACCGGCCTTGTCCATATAGTATTGTTTTCCGTCTGTATCCGTGAACCATCCTGTATATGGTTTATCGTCCACCAGAAACATCCAGCTGCTTCCGCTGGAAGCCCACTTGCCCTCTGATGCTTCGGGAGAGATATCAGAACTTAATGCAGGGCCGCCGTCTGTTGATTCGGACGAACCTGAAGAAGTGGTTCCGTATAATTTTACGGAAGAATCATCTGTAAAGTTATCATTATTATCAGTCACTGCCTTTTCAGAAGTAAATTCCTCAGAATCCTGATCTTCTGACACGAAAACCCCGGCATCACCGCTGACATCTGCCTGCGAAGTTACAGCGGAAGAACGGGTAAAAATCCCTCCGACTATCAGGCACAGGACAACGGAAAGCAGGATCAGCCACCGGTTGGTGCGTGGTAAATGATCTGACATGAAATCCTCCTTTTTGATAAAATTATTAATTTTTCTCCTTTATGATACAATAAAATCTGATAAAATACAAGGCAATTCCCCTGACCTGCGTTCCGTAAAAAATCACCATGTAAATTTCCCCGTTGATAAGACGGACAAAAAATTATATAATAGAACAATGGACGAAAAAATCAGAATCAACAAATATTTAAGCGAGGCAGGCATATGCTCCAGGCGGGAAGCAGACCGGATGATCGAAGAAGGAAGGATTACAGTAAACGGCAAAAAAGCTGAAAGCGGTCAGAAGGTCAGCAGGGAAGATGAAGTTTGTGCAGACAATATACCTGTCCATAAAAATGAGAAAAAAGTACTGCTTCTTTTTAACAAACCCAGAGGAATTGTATGCAGCACAAAGCAGCAGTTCCGGGAGACAACGGTGACAGATTATCTGGATTATCCTCTGCGTGTTTATCCTGTAGGAAGACTGGATAAAGAGTCACAGGGACTGCTTCTTCTCACAAATGAGGGTGATCTGGTCAATAAGATCATGCGCGCCGGAAACTATCATGAGAAAGAATATTTTGTGACAGTGAATAAACCGGTGGATAAGGAATTTGTCCGAAGGATGGGCAAAGGTGTCCCCATTCTTGATACGGTGACCAGACCATGCAGGGTGGTGCAGACAGGAGAATGCAGCTTCCGGATCATCCTGACACAGGGATTAAACCGGCAGATCCGCAGAATGTGCCAGTATCTGGGATATGAGGTACAGAAGCTTAAAAGAATCAGGATCATGAATCTGACTCTGGACGGGATCAGAGAAGGCGAATACAGAGAGATCACAGCACAGGAGTGGGAAGAACTGAACCGTTTACTTGCTTCTTCTTCCAGTGAGACAGTGATCAGAACAGGAGAACAGAATGGAAACAGCAGCGATCACGCGAATGAAAGAGCTGGTGAAGGAGCTCGACAGGGCGGCAAAAGCCTATTATCAGCAGGACACAGAGATCATAAGCAACAGAGAGTACGATCAGATGTACGACGAGCTTCAGGCTCTGGAGAGAGAAACAGGAACCGTTCTGGCAAACAGTCCCACCGTCAGCGTAGGATATGAGGCGGTTGACCAGCTTCCCAAGGAGCAGCACGAATCCCCTATGCTGTCACTGGATAAGACCAAGGACAGAGAGGTTCTGAGAGAATTTATCGGGGAACACAGGACGCTTCTGTCGTGGAAGCTGGACGGACTGACGATTGTTCTTACCTATGAGAATGGAGAGCTGGCAAAGGCAGTTACACGTGGAAATGGTGTGACAGGCGAGGTTGTTACCAATAATGCCAGAGTGTTTAAGAATGTTCCTCTTAAGATCCCGTATCAGGGCAGACTGGTGCTGCGCGGAGAGGCGATCATTACCTATTCGGATTTTGAGCGGATCAATGAGTCCATAGAGGATGTAGATGCGAAATATAAGAACCCAAGAAACCTGTGCAGCGGTTCTGTCCGCCAGTTAAATAATGAGATCACAGCCCGCAGGAATGTGCGCTTTTATGCATTCACGCTGGTAAGTGCGGACGGGACAGATTTTCACAACTCAAGAGCCAGACAGTTTGAATGGCTGAAAGAACAGGGCTTTGATGTGGTGGAATACAGAGTGGTCACTGCCGCAACACTGGATGATGCCATGAAGTATTTCTCTGCGGCAATCACTGAGAACGATTTCCCGTCTGACGGTCTGGTTGCACTCTATGATGATATCGCATACGGAGATTCCCTTGGAAGAACAGCGAAATTTCCCAGAAATGCCTTTGCATTTAAATGGGCAGATGAGATCAGGGAGACTCACCTGCTGGAGATTGAGTGGAGTCCGTCGAGAACAGGACTTATCAATCCTGTGGCGGTTTTTGAACCGGTTGAGCTGGAAGGAACCACAGTGAGCCGCGCCAGTGTACACAATGTCAGCATTCTAAAAGAACTCCAGCTTGGAATCGGGGACACGATTACGGTATATAAGGCAAACATGATTATCCCTCAGATCGCAGAGAATCTCACGCGCAGCAGTAAACTGGAGATACCGGATACCTGTCCTGCATGTGGACATGCAACGCAGATACAGAGAGTAAATGATGTGGAGGCGCTTTACTGTACAAATCCGGACTGTGCTGCGAAGAAGATCAAATCCTTCGCACTTTTTGCAAGCAGGGATGCCATGAACATTGACGGACTGTCTGAGGCGACTCTGGAGAAATTTATTGCCAGAGGTTTCATCCATGATTTCGGAGACATCTTCGAGATCGGTAAGCATCGTGATGAGATCGTGGAGATGGACGGATTCGGGGAGAAATCCTTTGAGAATCTTATGGCGAGTCTTGAAAAGGCAAAAGAGACAACCCTTGCGAAGGTGATCTACAGTCTGGGAATCGCCAATATCGGTCTTGCCAATGCAAAAGTGATCTGCAGACATTTCGATGATGATCTGGAGAAAATCCGCCATGCAGATGAAGAGGAGATCAGTTCGATTGATACCATCGGACCGGTAATTGCCAGAAGCCTGACAGATTATTTTGCAAATGAGGAGAATAACAGGAAACTGGATCATCTGATGAGCCATCTGACTGTTAAGAAAGAGGAAAAGACAGGCGAGCAGATTTTCCGGAACATGAATTTTGTTATCACCGGAAGTGTAAAGCATTTTGCAAACAGAGCCCAGGCAAAGGAATTTATCGAGTCACTGGGAGGCAAGGTAACAGGTTCTGTGACATCTAAGACGAACTACCTGATCAATAATGATACGACTTCCAATTCTTCAAAAAATAAAAAAGCCAAAGAACTGGGAGTCCCGATCCTTTCGGAAGAGGACTTCCTGAAGATGGCACAACAATAAAATAATAAGAACAGGAGAGAAAAATAATGCCGATTAAAATACAGAGCGATCTGCCCGTAAAAGAGATTCTGGAAAAAGAGAATATTTTCGTGATGGACGAGTCACGTGCATCCCATCAGGACATCCGTCCTATTCAGATACTTATCCTGAATCTGATGCCATTAAAAGAAGAGACGGAGCTTCAGCTTCTCCGTTCCCTTTCCAATACACCACTGCAGGTGGATGTCACTTTCATGGCAGTACAGAGCCATGAGGCAAAAAATACATCCATGAGCCATCTGAATAAATTTTATCAGACATTTCCGGAACTGAAAGATAACAAATATGATGGAATGATCATCACAGGTGCCCCGGTGGAACAGATGGAATTTGAAGAGGTGGACTACTGGAATGAACTGACAGAGATCATGGACTGGACAAATACCCATGTCACCTCCACTATTTATCTGTGCTGGGCTGCGCAGGCAGGGCTCTATTACCACTATGGCCTAAAGAAACGTAAACTGGACAAAAAAATGTTCGGCCTCTTCTGGCATAAGGTGATGAACCGCAAAATTCCGCTGGTACGCGGTTTCGATGATATGTTCCTGGCACCCCATTCCAGACATACGGAAGTTCCTATCGAGGATATCCATAACTGCAAAGAGCTGACAGTGCTTGCTGAGTCAGATGAAGCAGGGCTTTTCCTTGCAATGGCAGACGGCGGCCGCAAGATCTTTGTGATGGGACACCCGGAATATGACCGTGTGACACTGGACGGGGAATACAAACGTGACGTGAGTAAAAACCTGCCTATCGAGATGCCGGAAAACTACTACAAAGACAACAACCCTGAGAACCGCCCGCTCCTTATGTGGAGAGCACATGCGAACAACCTGTATACAAACTGGCTGAATTATTACGTCTACCAGTCAACTCCGTTCGACCTGTACGGAACACCGGATTTCAGCGAGATATAAAGGGTTTGCGAGAAGTTCAATTTTACGTATCTTACCGTATTTTTACATAATTTCACATTTCACGCAAAAATGGAGTGAAGAAACGAGTATAAGATGACTGCTGCCTATGCTGATATATGTATGTTTTGTCAGAATTAAAAAACAGGTTGCTGAACAGACATAATCTATATTATAATGTACATATAACCAAACTCACTTGGAGGTGATAACATGCCATTGCTCAAAGAAGAGTATACAAAAGAAGAAAAAATTGATGGTGTGATTTATGATATGTCACCCTCACCAAATTATCAACATGGAATTGTTAATAGTAATATTCATACTATTATAAAACATGGTTTAAAAGGAACATTGTGTCTTACCTTTATGGAGAATCTGGATTATAAATATCATGCACAGGAAAGTAATGATTATGTGATACCGGATGTGATGATTATATGTGACCGTAAGCATTTGAAAGGTGGTTCCTATACTGGTACACCCAGATTTATTGTAGAAACTCTTAGTCCTGCGACTGCATTGAGAGATATGACTGTGAAGAAAGAAATTTACCAGGCAGCAGGTGTAGAAGAGTATTGGATTATCTCACCGAAAGAAAGAGCAGTACAGATTTATTATCTTGAGGATGGTAAATATGATTTGAAGTATAGCTATATCTTGCAGGATGATCCAGAAGAAGATCATTATAATGCAGATACAGTAGTGACACTGAAAGATTTTCCGAAAATCTCCATGACATTAGCAGAGATGTTTGAGAACGTAGAATGATCACAATAGTAACTAAAAAATCAAGTAACTGAAAAATCATTCAATTTGGTGCTTGAAAAATGGGGTATTATATAAAATACTTGGTGTATAAAATCTCGAAAAGTACCGAAAAATCAAAAATACAATAAGGGACAGGACGAAATCAATGAACATAGGAAATATGATGAAAATTACAGGTGCATGGAACACCTTTAAGAACAACCACCCGAAATTCCCTGCATTCTGCCAGGCAGTTTCGCGTAAAGGAATCAGAGAGGGAAGCATTATCGAGATTGCGGTCACAACACCTGAAGGTGAGAAGATTGAGACAAACCTCAAAGTAAAAGAGAGCGATCTGGACCTGCTGAAACAGTTGTCGGAATAAACAGCCCCTGCTTGTCTGCGGCAATAGATTTCACAAAAATTTTATCTGTATATTCTTGTATATTACGAATAAATCTGCTATAGTATATTCTGTTGATTGGGGTTAACTGTTATTTCCCTGCTATGTTACAGATGCAATGGAGGATAACAGCTTTTTTACAGAAAAGAAAGAGGATGAAAATTGCGTAAAAAATCACATATTTTGTTAGCAAGATATCTTGCGGATCAGATGCAGACCACCGAAAGCCTGCAGTCTCACAGAAAGGCTTTCTGTCTTGGCAGTATCCTGCCGGATATCAGGCCATCTTTCATTACTAAGAGACATGAGTTTTACGGAACCTTTGAAGAGATTAAACAGCGTATGAAAGAACTGGCTGATATCAGACCGGATGAGAGTAACCAGAGAGTTTACTGGCGTCGGTTCGGCGAAGTGATCCACTATATGGCGGATTATTTTACTTTTCCTCATAATAAAACATATACAGGTACTTTTACTCAGCATAACCATTATGAGAAAGTTCTGAAGAACAGACTGAAATCCTGCATAGAGCAGGGGGAGGCACAGAGATATCTGGAACCGGCAATACATTTTGCCAGCTTTTCTACACTGATCGATTATATTGAGGCAACTCATGAGAGATACCTTAATAAGCTCCGCTGTGTGGAAGAGGATATCCGATTTATCCTGAACATGTGCTTTCAGGTGATCCAGGGACTGGTGCAGATCTGTTTCGGACAGAGCCTTGCAGAGAGAATACAGGCTTCCTGAAACGGAAGATATATGCGGAGAAAGCAACAGGGAAGCTGTGTGGGGAATATTTCCACACAGCTTTCTTTGAGTTTTGTCATCTGCCTGAAATGTGACGAAAAAATGAATTTTTGGATAAATGAGGAAATTGATGAGTTACAGCGGTTGAATTTAAAAAATGATTATGCTAGAATAAAAAAGGTTAATGTTTTATAGAAATTAGAATCAGTCAGCCTGTCTTTATAAAAAAGGGGGAAAGGACAGGCTTAGAATAAGAAGGGAGCAATCCAGATATATGAAAAACAAGTATCTTACCAGATTCTTATGTATGACAATAGCATCGGGTATGATGTTATCAGGTACTGCGGCTGTATATGCAGCGGAAGACGAGGCAGCATATACGTCCGATGGCAGCGGATTTGAATTCAGTGATTCCAGTGATTTTGATTCCGAGCCGTCTGAGCCTACACCTGCACCGGAAGAACCGACACCGGAACCGGTCGACCCCACACCTGTGGATCCGACACCGTCTGAGCCCACACCTGCACCGGAAGAACCGACACCGACACCGGACAATCCCACACCGACACCGGACAACCCGACACCAACACCGGATAATCCTACGCCGACACCGGACAACCCGACACCAACACCGGATAATCCCACACCGACGCCGGATAACCCGACACCAACACCAACACCCGCTTCTCAGATCACAGCGGCAGCCCAGGCTGTAATAGACAGGATCAGCGAACTGGATGCCCAGGGGATTACTCTGGAAAAGAAAGCGATGGTCCAGAGTATCCGTACAGCATATAATGCATTGAGTAAGACGGAACAGGAGCAGGTTTCCAACTACAATATGTTGGTTCAGGCAGAGGCAAAGATCACTCAGTTAGAGAAACAGCAGAATAATAACAATAATAATAGTAACAATTCTTTTACAGATAATACAACTCCCACAGCTCAGACAGGAACTCCTGTATATTATGCATCCAACATCCATGCGGGCAAGGACTTCTATCTGGACAGCCTGAAGAATAATTATCATCTGACTTTTTCTGATGATTTTGCATCTGTGATGAGTGCGATCGAGAAGGAATATAAAGAAAAGAATAAAATTGCAGATGCAACTGATATTAACGGAAGTAAGACTACCACATCTGCAGACAGCCTGCTTGTGAGAAACTGGCAGGATATTCTTGCAGTCTATATATATCAGCAGAGCAAAGACGGCAAAACAGAATATACTCTGGATGCCTCCTGTAAGGATGATCTGGCGAAGATCTTCGCTGAGATGAACCCAATCGTACGTGACAAACAGAACATCACACATGTTACATACGGTGATCGTAAGATCAACTATTATATTAAGAAGAATAAGATTGCAAAAAAAGACCGCGCGATCCTTAAGAAATATACAGAGACTGACTGTAAACTTCTCTGTGCAGTTGTAACGGCTGCCAACGGTTTTGTCCGCGAGAGCGTCGGAGATGATGTATCCGAAGAGAGAGTAAATGTTATCTCAGCAGCCTATTCACTGGTAGGTAAAGTAGGATACTTCTGGGGTGGTAAATCCACAACGATTGGTGAAGATCCAAGCTGGGGAACTACAGCACAGGTTTCAGCAGATGGAAGTAAGAGTACAGGTACCTTACGTGCATATGGACTTGACTGCTCAGGATTTGTTACCTGGTCGGTGATCAACGGATACCAGAGTCAGGACATGCAGGCGGTAGTCGGTGACGGAACTTCTGATCAGTGGACCAGGGCAAACGTAGTAAGCGAAGCAGATGCACAGCCCGGAGATCTGGTATTCCAGAAAGGACCGGAAGCAGGCAGTGATAACCATGTTGGTATCCTCTGCGGTAAGACAGATGCAGGTGACTGGATCGCCGTACACTGTTCATCCAGCAAGAACGGCGTAACAGTAGGAGAGGCGTACAGTGCAAGCTTCCGCTATATCCGTCAGCCATCCTTCTATCCGACACAGGAGGAAGTGCAGCAGATGCAGAACAGCAGTGTTGCGATCAGTTCCGGTTCCGATATTTCTACAGTTAATTTGACTGTAGGTAATACACTTCAGGATGCACTGACATCCGATAATTCCGCAACTACTTCCGCGTCAACAGGAACAGCAGGATTTACATCATCAGATTCTGATAAGAAAGTATCTATCATTCCGGACAAGATCGACCTGTCCAAAGAGAATGTAGCTGTATTTAAGGCAAAATAAAAATGTATAAATAAAAAAGAAGAAGAGAAAGCTGTACAGAAAAGTCCGGCTTTTCCTTCTTCTTTTTTGTTTACAATGGAATTGTCCGATCGGCCTGGAACAGAAACTTGAATTTAATTCTGAACATCAGAATGAAGAAATCCAAAGCATAAAAACCAGTTATCTGACTTCAACAGGAAATGAGCCGGTAGAATGTAAGCAGGATGATTTAAAAATTCTTACCTTTGATTCTAAGAATATGAAAGTATAAATGAATAGCAATGCAGAGAAGTTTGATTCATATAAATATGCAAAAATTTCCTTTGATTTGGGAGATGTGTTGTATAATTTCTACATTTATCCTGTGCAGAATAATGTTTATGATTATGAACTCAATCAGGGAAGCGGGACTGCAATTGCTTATGTTCCAACAGATATAGACAGTATTAGGAAGCTTTGTTCTTTAGATAATGATGGATATACTTATATGTATGCCAGAACAGATAAAGAAGATAAGAATTTTGAACTTAGATTTAGTGTTTATTCAAAAACTGGAATTGGATCGTTCAATGGAAATTACATAGATTCATCAGCAAATAAATGGTTTATGAGATACCAGGATAATACGAATGAATGGGTATTTTATCGTTTGGAGGGAAATCGTTGGTATCGTTTTCATAATGGTGATAAGAACGAACAAGACCTGAAAAAGAAAGCTCAAATAACCCGGTTTTATTGGAAATTAAATAACAAGACACATTTATTTGATGACAATGGTAAGGAAACGGCTGAGGTCTTAAATAGCTATTTTTGGAAAAAATGGAAATAGCAGGAGGCGATTAAACTTAGAAAGTCGCACAGCTCAGCTTTGATAAGTAAAGCTTAATGAATTGCTGGATAAAAGATACTTATTGAGGCAAGTTCTTCTCAATTAAAAAATAATATTTGTTCTGAAATTTTCGTAACTTTAAGCCACAGACTGGAACCCACCCAGCCTGTGGCTTTTTCGCATTCTAAGGTTGACATCCCATCTGCCATTTGCTACACTAAAATCACATATCTGGGAAAGTTCTGAGGTCGTTCGGTCAATCTGATTCCACATATGAAACTGAAATAAATATGGTGGAAACAGTACAACGGCACATATAAATTCTGCAGGAACATGCTGTTTCCTCCATCATAAGGAAAGGAGCATGCAGAATGAAAGAAAAAAACTGGAAGAGTTGAACCTGCTGGATGATTTCCTTTTCAATGCCATGATGACATATCCTGAAATGGGAGAGAAGTTTACACAGAAGATTCTGAAACTTTTATTTAACAAGGAATTTCGAAATCTGAAAGTGATTGCACAGAAATTCTATGGGGGATTGAATACGGATCTGCGGGGAGCCAGACTGAATGTTTATGTGGAAAGCGATGACCGTGTTGATCTTGACGGAAATAAGAGATTAGGTACTCTGTAATGCTTGTGTCTTTGATGCTGAATGGATATGAGCTGATTTGTAATCAGGAAGAATCAGTTGATATTATTTTAAAGTTGGATTCCATTTTTTATGGAATATCCAATTCTCCAAAATTCGATAACACCTGTTAGGACTAATATAAAAAGATTGATTCGTATCTATGATTATTTGAAATGGGGTAAACATTGAAAGTAAAAGAACTTCCCGACTAAAGCGTCTAACAAGCATGACACCGTACAGGAAGCCCTTTTCTTATTTGGTACCTTGGAACTAAAGCATCTATAAAATAGATACCGATTCCTCAGCACTTAATTTTATGTTTAAAACAAGATTATTATACCTTGTGTGTTAAAATTTGTAAACCCAAATTTATGAGATTGGAGAAAGAGAATAAAAAAAGATGGTTGAGGTTGCACCTCCTGTCGGGAAACGGATTCCCTATATGAGGCGAGAATTAATATGGAAAGGAGAGGAGTTGTGATGATGGAATTACCTGAAGAAAAGATTTGTGCAAGAGATGAAGTTTGAAAGGGGCAAACGGACAGAAAGGGGAAATTGTAATATGAAAATGAAAAAGAAAAAAGGGGTTACTGTTTTTCTCTGCATCATTATGTGTATCTCTAATATCTTTATTGGGATATATCCCGCTGCAGGTGCCACATCGGTGAAGAAGCCTAAAATTAACAAATATGCTTCTGTTTATGCGGAAATCCCTGAATTAGGTCTCAGTTTTAAGGTGAGAGAAAATGATGTAAAATATGGTGCGAGTTTTACTAAATTTGTATATACTTATTATGCATATTGCGTGAAAAACTGGGGAAATAAGCAGATAAATGTCCAGGATCAGAACGGCAAAAAAGTTAAAATGTCAATTGCCGAGTGTACACGCGCTGCAGTACGTCAGAGTGATAATTATACTTCGCGTGCTGTTTTAAAATATATTCAGGCAGACGAAAAAAGATATCGTGGTTATATCAACTGGCTGAAAAAAGCATTGGGAAAAACGCCACCAACGGTGACAGATGGATATAAATATCGTATTGCTTATAAAAATGATAGGGCATCCGCTTTTTGTCCATGGTCTACTGCAAAAGAAAATGCCACACTTTGGAAATATATCTGGAAAGACGGATATGAAAATAAAGCAAATTATTCCAAACAGCGATATACCTATTTCTTTAGATGGACATCATACTATTATAGTGGGGGATCTTATGGTAAAAATTGTTATGTCAAGGATTTCCATTGTAAAGTAGGTCAGTGGGGAGATTCTAATCCGGAATTATCCGTGTATACCCATGGCGGATTTTATGATCTCATACTTGCTAATGGCAAAACATATCATTTATTTATCAGTTATATGGTTGACCATTATGATCCGACATCAGAAAATGATATGACTAAGGTTGAAGATTATCTTATCAGTAAGGCAAATCAGAAGATAAAGAAAAAAGATAATAATGGTGCATTTGCTATGCCAGCAGACATATATGTAGAACCGGAGAAAATTGTCTCATATTCACCAGAGTGTTACAATGCCTATGAGATAGGGTATATGGATTGGACGTTGAAGGATATTGAAGTGGATACAGATAATAAAAATGTGGGGTATGTATGGGCAATAGACTATGGTTCAAGAATATATATGAGATTTGTTGCATTAAGTCCAGGAACAACTACAGTGACTGTAAGTGTTGGAGATAAGAGTATGACTTCTAAGATAAAGGTTTTGCCATATCAAAACCCTGTTTCTTCCATTAAAATTGGGAATACTACTGTGTCAGGAAAGAAATTTAATAAGAAGCCGTATGTTTTGCAACATATCAAAGGTATAGCAGGCAATCATAAAGTAAAGTATACATGTGTTCCTAAAGATGGATGGTCTGTTAAGAGAACATATTACGCTAATGATTTTTCGGAAATATATTTTCCGTCAAAAAATGGACATGTTTTAAATCTAAATCCAACCTCACAGTATACAATTTATTCAAATCTGATAAATCAACAGACCGGACAGGAAGTTACAGTTGAGACATCTGTTCAATAGTGCTGGAATACCGTCAGATTTTTTCACCGAATATTTATGAAATTAAGAAAAAATATTATTATTGTACTGTATGATGAAAAAATGATATAATAATATAAGTTTATATTGCAGAAAAAATTGTTGTTCGTGAGAGGCTGGGAATAATGATCGAGTGGAAACAAATGACGATGCAGGAAGCAGAGAATAAAATGGAGGTGCTGCGGGAGATTTTTGATGTAGTCCGTCTCCTGAAAGGGAGTGATCTGCAGACTGACGGAATGGAAAATAAGCTTGAAGGAGAAAAAAATCTTTGCCAGTGTTATGCTTTCTGGAATAAAGATAAAAGATGTGAGAATTGCATTTCTATTAAAGCGCTGAATGAAAAGAAACAGACATCCAAAATTGAATTTCTTGATTCTGATATGTATCAGGCATTTGCAAGGTATCTGGAAATTGACAGTGAGCCTTATGTAATGGAAATGCTGAAAAAACTGGACGAAAACACACTGACTGATGAGGAAGGATATGAAAAACTGACGGAAAAGCTGACGGTATATAGCGAAAAGCTGTATAAGGATGTGCTGACAGGGGCGTATAACCGCAGATATTTTGAGGAAAAAGTCAAAAATATGTCTTTGAATGCCGGAATTGCAGTTATCGATCTGGATGATTTTAAATTGTTCAATGACACTTATGGCCACGATGGAGGAGACCTGGTACTGACAACCGTAGTGAATGTAATTCGGCATTATATCCGTCGTACGGATATTCTGGTGCGCTATGGGGGAGATGAATTTCTGCTGATCCTGCCTGGAATTGAGAAAGAAGTTTTTTCACAGAAGCTTCGTATGATCCAGGAGAAGATCCATGCGACACATATTCCAGGTTTTAATCGTCTGAAGCTTTCAGTGAGCATTGGTGGAGCTATGTTTACCCACGGTAGACTGGAGGAAGCAATCACCAAAGCAGACAGACTTATGTATATGGCCAAGGGACATAAAAATATAGTAGTGACCCGGTGGGATCAGAAGAAAAATACAGATAAGATGGAAAAAAGAAACCTGCCCCAGCTTCTGGTCGTTGATGATTCTGAAATGAACCGTGAGATACTTAAGGAAATTCTGGGAAAGGAATACCGGATCTTGGAGGCCTGTGACGGGGAAGAGGCTCTGAAGACGCTGGAGCAGCATGGAACGGAAATCTCATTGGTCCTGTTGGATATTATTATGCCCAAAATGGATGGATTTGAAGTACTCGCCTATATGAACAGAGATAAATGGATTGAGGATATACCGGTAATCATGATTTCCAGTGAAGGATCAGAGAGTTATATCCGCCGTGCCTACGAACTGGGGGCTTCGGATTATATAAGCAGACCATTTGATACCAAGGTGGTATATCAGCGGGTTATCAATATGATCAAGCTTTATGCCAAGCAAAGGCGCCTGATTCATCTGGTAACAGATCAGATTTATGAAAAAGAGAAAAACGACCGTATGATGACCGGGATTCTTAGTCAGATTGTAGAGTTCCGAAATGGTGAAAGCGGGCTTCATGTGCTGCATATTAATATTCTGACTCAGCTTTTGCTGGAGAGACTGATGCGAAAATCAGAGGATTACGATCTTTCCTGGTCTCAGCAGCATATGATCGCCACAGCTTCTGCACTTCATGATATCGGTAAGATTGGAATTGATGAAAAAATTCTGAATAAACCCGGAAAGCTTACAAAGGAAGAATTTGAAGCTATGAAACAGCACACGATCATAGGTGCCCGGATGCTTGACAGTCTGGAAATGTATCATGATGAGGAGATGATAAAATATGCCTATGAAATATGCCGCTGGCATCATGAACGTTATGATGGAAAAGGATATCCGGATGGCCTGAAGGGAGAAGAAATCCCTATATCTGCCCAGGTGGTCTCACTGGCAGATGTGTATGATGCCCTGGTAAGTGACCGAGTATATAAGAAAGCATATTCTCATGAAAAGGCAATGGAGATGATTCTGAATGGAGAATGCGGAATGTTTAATCCTCTTCTTTTGGAATGTCTGGTGGAAATTCAGGATAAAGTACGCAAGGAACTTGGTATTAAAGATGTGAATGAATGTCTGGAACATCTGGAAGAGAGAAACTGTTAAAAATTCCCTGAAGCCCCTGTCCTGACAATAAAATACACCGGTTTATGGAGATGTTTTTCTTTCATAAATCGGTGTATTTGTCTTATGAGATTTAATTTTTCGGCAATGTATCTTTGAAATTTGAATAATCTTCTGTAATTTTCTTTACGTATACATCATAAGCTTCTTGTAAACTATCACATTTCCTGCCCTTATCCGTAATTTCCTGATAACCAGAAGGAGATAGATGATCTGCAATTGTCATATACGGTGTTTTTATATCTGTTCCCTCTCGCTTGGCAGTTGTTGACTCGGAAACATAGTATTTTCCATCTGCTCGGCGGATAATGACAGGAATTTTTGTTTTTTCATCAACTGTACTAATGTTTACAGAAGTCCAGAAAAGATACTGTTTTGTTTCATCTTTACCATGTCCCAAATATGCCCAGGTACCTCTTTTCAATAAACTGTTATCGTTTATTTTTTGTTTAATTCGTTCAACTCTAGGTGTACTTGCATTGGAATCAAGTTCAAAATTAAATGCGCTTGAAACGTTTAAAGTACTACCATTGGGATCTAATAAACCAGAATCTTTAAGTGGCCCCATCAAATTTTCCTTCATATCAAATGGATCTTTCTTTCCGTCACTTTCTTTTCCATCTGTCCATGTAAATCTTACACTGTTATTATCATTAAGGGAAATCTCACAGTTTCCACCGGCATGGGGAATTCCTACCCAGTTTTCAGTATTTTCATCACCTACAGTATGAGAAATCCCGGCGATGGTAATAGTTTTTGCGGACTGCCAGTCATTTATTTTCTGTTTCAGCGGAACTGTTCTCTTAGCCTCTTCAGGATCTGTGCCATCCAGATTTATATCTGCCATCATTTCACCATACGCGGTGCGGACGTTTGCCAGGTCTGTTGATTCGCGGCTTTGTTCCACATATTTTGTGTAAGAAGGCGCCAGAATTCCGACAAGAATCGCCAGGATTGCGACCACGACTATAAGTTCAACCAGGGTAAAGCCTTTATCTTTTTTTGCATGTATTTTACCTGTAAATAAAAATGTTAAATAATAGTTATGCCGGGAGTAAAATATATACTTTACCCCTTAAGCTTTTGTTAGAATGATAGCACAGAATCTGTTAGTGTGCAATATTTGCAGAAAAAATATTTCTTTACAGATACAGGGCAATCGTATGGATCATTTTTTCCACATCCAGTGGTTTGGCCAGATGTGCGTTCATGCCACAGTTCAGTGTGTGGCGGACATCTTCTGCAAAAACATTGGCGCGTTCGGCAGTATCAAGAGCTTCTTTAAGGAGCTTCTGGTGTCTGATCTCTGATTCCACCACATGTCCTCTGCTGCCATCGGAATGTACCGTCTCTACTGCATCAACTGTTTCATAAATATGACGGATCGGATCCAGGTAAGTCTTTGGCCCCTGTATCCCCAGTGCTACAGGGCAGGGAGGGCATGGGGAATCAAGCCCCATAAGTGCCTTATAGCATTTCACTCCTGGCTGGAGATTGGGGTACAGCTGTCTGGCAGTGTCGTTATAGCTTAGGATATTATAGTCTTTGTCTATGCTGTAATATCCGGATGAGTGTGTGTTCATAATTTTGTACTCCTGGTGTTTAATACTTTAAAGTATACTCTTTTTACTAAAAAATAGCAATGATAATGGGGAAATTTGTAAAGGTTGTACAATGTTTCTGATGTCTGCACACGATTCCCAGGTTGACATCCCATCTGTCGTTTGCTACACTAAAAGCACATATCTGACAAAGGAATGGGAAGTATGAAGAAGAAAAAAATTATAATTTTATCTATTATGATAATTGTGGTTGCCTTACTCCTTGAAGCAAGCATTCTGAAATATGTCAATGACAAAAATGCCCATAGAACATCAAAGGTGCTTCTTGATCGTGTGATTACTGTGCTTGATAAAAATGATGAGAACAGGAACGAGCTGATCGAATCGTTAAAGGACGATTATATTGTAAGGGCTAAAGCTGTGTCATATATGATTGATGCTGATCCGGCGGTAGAATATGATGTGAATGAGCTGCAGAAAATAGCAAAATTAATGGCCGTTGATGAGATACATCTGTTTGATGATCAGGGAACTATTTACAGTGGTTCTGCGTCCAAGTATTTTGGCTATAATTTTGATTCCGGTGCGCAGATGGAGTATTTTAAGCCTATGCTTAAGGATAAATCGCTGACCATGTGTCAGGATGTTACTCCCAATACTGCAGAGGGAAAGAAAATGATGTATGCCATCACCTGGAACGAAGACGGAACCAAGATGCTCCAGGTGGGAATTGAGCCAAAGAGACTTCTCAATGAAATAAAGCAGAATAACATTTCCAATGTAGTTGCCGGAATGCCGGTATATAAAGCCATGGAAATTATGGTTGCAGATGCGGATACACAGGTAATAGAAGGAGCCACGGACAGTAGCAAATTAGGGAAAAAACTGGAAGATGTGGGGATATCATCGGATCATGTCAGTGATGACGGTGCGACTGTAATACAGATCAGAATGGGTGGAAAGCACTGCAGATGCATGATGCACCAGAATGATAACTATATTGTTATTGTAACTGTAGAGGATTCATTTTATCAGCAGAGTGACATGATTGCTATTTTTATAGTAGGCGCATATTTGGTACTGGCATCCTGCTGTATAACCTATATGTTTTCCAAAGTGATGAAAGAAAGACTGGAAAAAGAAAAACTGATATACACCTCAAATACGGATGAGCTTACCAGATGTTTAAACAGGCACGCCTATGAAAATGATATGAAAAAGCTTAATCTTAGTGAGGAATGGGTATACATTTCTGCAGATCTGAACGGATTAAAACAGACAAATGATTCTTATGGCCATATGGCAGGAGACGAACTTATATGTGCAGCTGCAGATTGCATGAGAGACAGTTTTCATGAGTATGGAAAGGTATACAGAATCGGTGGAGATGAATTTGCGGTGATCATTACAGAGAATCCAAGCCGGGTGGAAGAACTGATGCATAGTTTCGACTCCAATGTGGCAAACTGGCATGGAAAGTTTGTTGATTCAATGACTGTTTCGTACGGATGGGTTTTCAGCACAGAGAGAAACTGGGGTAGTGCATATGAAATCTCAAAAGCTGCAGATGCAAGAATGTATCAGAGTAAGGAACGCTACTATAAGAAAAGCGGTGCAGACAGAAGATAGGCAGGTTACAAAAAAGTCACTGCAACAGGAAACTGATAGAGCAGTGCAGGATTCTTGGAGAATATGCGCAATATGTAGAAAAAGTACGTGAAAACGCGGAGGTTATTGCGATGAGTATATTTGAGTATGACAAAGAGGAAGAGGAACAGAAACTGCAGGCAATTTATGAAAAGCAGGGTGAATTAAGAAAGGAAAAAAGCATAGCCATCTCGCTTGCGCAGGAAGGAGAATCCGTAGAGAGAATAGCAAGAATCCTTGGTGAAACGGAAAAAACAATTAAAGAATGGCTGGCTGAAATGCATTAAAATTGGTTCCGCAGTATCATCAACTGAATGTTACTGTGAAACCTTTTTATATCTGCCTGTTATTTTAGCCGGGCAAGTCGGATTTTACCTGCGTATCCCTGACAGTTCGTCTTCTATCCACTTATCTGTGTTGAAGTTGCTGTCAAAGAATCTGACGATTACGCCGTAAGGTTCTGTATCGCTGTTGAATGCGTTGGCTTCATCTGTGTCTACGTGCATTGCCAGGTGATAATTTCTGTGGACTCTGACTACTACATCTGCGTAGATAAGTGCTCGTCCATAGCTTTTGGTCAGGACGAAGACTTCATCGTTGTCTTTGATATGCAAGGCAAGTGCTTCATCTGGAGTCATGTGGATGTGGCGTTTGGCTACGATGACACCTCTGGGGATTTCGATATCCCCGCATGGGCCGGATAAAATACAGCCGGGAGTTCCTTCGATATCACCGGACTGGCGTATTACGCTTGGAATCCCCAGTTTTCTGGTGTCTGTAAGGGACATTTCTACCTGCGTGTCGCTGCGGAAAGGACCGAGAAGTGCCATGTTTTCGAAAGTACCTTTCGGCCCTTTGACAGTCACTCGTTCCTGGCACAGATATTGTCCAGGCTGGCTTAATTCCTTGATAAAATGTGGTTTGCTTCCCTCTCCGAATAATTTTTCAAAATCTTCCTGCGAGATGTGCAGATGTCTGGCAGAAGTTTCTATAGGTATTTTGATGCTCATTTATTACAATACTCCCTCAATATGTTACTTGTATATATCTGTCCGATATCCTGGATACAGAGCAGTTATACTTACTTTTTAGTGTATCTCTTTAACTGGAAATATGCAATGTTTATCTTGTAAGAAGGACAATTTTCATTATAAAATAGTGTTAACTTACTTTTATCGGTTTACAAGGAGAAGTGTTCTGGGCTATAATAAGATACATTAGAATAACAGTTACTGTTCACACACCACTATCCCGCGAGGTGTTTTGGCATGAATATGCCAAAA
>NZ_JAAIMY010000028.1 GCF_013300825.1 Blautia wexlerae | reverse complement strand
CAGGCAATCTGGAATGAATTTTGGCTACGTTACTGTGAACGGAGTGAACAGTAACCCATTTTTAAAGCAAAAACACTCGATACTGCGAAACGTTACATTGACAAACAGCCTTTGTTGAATTAAAATAAATTTTTAGGATAAGATGTCCATAATCGGACTGAAACCGCCGGAAATAATAAAAGTAGCTGTGTAGCTCAGTGGAGCAAACAGTAGTGGTGTCATGGACGCACCCTGAAAAAGACGGTATCTCGCCTTAAGTCAGATGCCCTGGTAACTCTGTTGCCGGGTAGTTCACATACAGCAAAATGTTGGAGGAAGCATAGAAATGAAATACTTGTTTAAAAAGATTGAGCCTAAGTGGCAGGCAAAATGGGAAGAAGCCAAAGTCTTTGAAGCCAAAGACAACAGTGATAAACCTAAATTTTATGGTCTGGTAGAGTTCCCATATCCAAGCGGTGCCGGTATGCACGTAGGACATATCAAAGCATATTCCAGTCTGGAGGTTATTTCCAGAAAACGTCGTATGGAAGGTTATAATGTACTTTTCCCGATCGGATTTGATGCATTCGGTCTCCCGACTGAGAACTACGCAGTAAAGACCGGAACACATCCACGTATCATCACAGATGAGAACATCAAGAGATTCTCAAACCAGTTAAAGAAAGTTGGATTTTCTTTTGACTGGAACCGTGTGATCGATACAACAGATGAAGACTACTACAAATGGACACAGTGGATTTTCCTGAAAATGTTTGAAAAAGGTCTTGTATTCAGAGACAGAACACTGGTTAACTACTGCCCGCACTGTAAAGTAGTCCTTTCCAATGAAGACAGCCAGGGCGGTAAATGTGATATCTGCCACAGCGATGTTGTTCAGAAATCCAAAGATGTATGGTATTTAAGGATCACCCAGTATGCAGATAAGCTTCTGGAAGGTCTGAAAGATGTAGATTATCCGGATAATGTAAAACAGCAGCAGATCCACTGGATCGGTAAATCAAAAGGTGCTTTCGTTAACTTCGATGTTGACGGAATCGATGAGAAACTTGAAATCTATACAACCAGACCGGATACTCTGTTTGGTGTAACATTCATGGTAATCGCACCGGAACATCCGATCATTGACAAATATGCAGATAAAATCACAAACATGGATGAGATCACTGCATATCGTAATGAGTGTGCAAAGAAAACAGAGTTTGAGAGAACTCAGCTTGTAAAAGATAAAACAGGTGTGAGAATCCAGGGACTTGAGGGAATCAACCCGGTTAACGGTAAGAAAATCCCGATCTACATTGCTGACTATGTAATGATGGGATATGGTACAGGTGCTATCATGGCAGTACCTGCTCACGACCAGCGTGACTATGATTTCGCGAAGAAATTCGGCATCGACATTATCGAAGTTATCAAAGGTGGAGATATTTCCAAAGAAGCCTATACAGGCGATGGCGAAATGGTAAACTCCGATTTCCTGAACGGATATGCAAAGAAGAAAGATTCTATTGAGCGTATGCTGGAAGAACTGGAGAAAAAAGGAATCGGTAAAGCCGGTGTTCAGTATAAGATGAAAGACTGGGCATTCAACCGTCAGAGATACTGGGGTGAGCCAATCCCGCTTATCCATTGCCCGAACTGCGGTGTTGTAGCAGTTCCGGAGAATGAACTTCCGTTGCGTCTGCCGGATGTAAAGGACTTCGAGCCGGGTGAAGACGGACAGTCCCCGCTTGCAAAGATTGATTCTTTCGTAAACTGCACATGCCCGAAATGTGGTGCTGCAGCGAAGCGTGAGACAGATACCATGCCTCAGTGGGCAGGATCTTCCTGGTATTTCTTAAGATATACAGATCCGCACAATGCAAATGCACTGGCAGATATGGACAAACTGAAATACTGGATGCCTGTTGACTGGTACAATGGTGGTATGGAACACGTTACCAGACATATGATCTACTCCAGATTCTGGCATCATTTCCTGTATGATCTTGGCGTAGTAAACACACCGGAACCATACGCAAAACGTTCCATCCAGGGATTGATCCTCGGACCGGACGGAGATAAAATGAGTAAATCCAAGGGTAATGTAGTTGACCCACTGGATATTGTAGAAGAATACGGTGCAGATACTCTTCGTACCTATGTGCTGTTTATGGGTGACTATGGCGCAGCTACACCATGGAGCGAGAACTCTGTAAAGGGCTGTAAGAAGTTCCTGGATCGTGTTGCAGGTCTGACAGATATCCTTTCTGAAGAATCCGTATCTGATGAACTGGAGATGAAACTCCACCGCACCATCAAGAAAGTTTCTTCTGATATCGAGAACCTGAAATTCAATACAGCGATCGCCAGCCTGATGACACTCATTAATGAGATTACAGCAGAAGGACACTTAAGCAAAGATGACCTTACCATTTTTATCAAACTGCTTAGCCCGTTTGCGCCACATATCTGCGAAGAAATCTGGGAATTCATCGGAGGAGAAGGCTTACTGGCAGTTTCCGAATGGCCGAAATACGATGAAGGCAAAACAATTGCCAAGACCGTTGAGATCGGTGTACAGGTGAACGGTAAAGTAAGAGGAACAATCGTAATCCCTAACGGATGCGAAAAAGAAAAAGCATTCGAGATCGCCAAAGCAGACGAGAGAATTGCTTCCTTCCTGGAAGGCAAGAACCTCATTAAAGAAATCTATGTACCGAATAAGATCGTAAACTTTGTTGCGAAATAATATACCACACGATTATACAGATAAATAAATCTAAAGAACAATAAAATAGAAACAGCAAAAGAGGATCGGCAGAAATTTTTCTGAACAGTCCTCTTTTTGCTATATAAAGGTATGGCATGAAAAAATCAAGAATTTTCACTTTCTTACAGCTTGTCGGCGGAATACTTGCCATTTGTATTACTTGCATAGCTGATGAATTTATTATAGTATTATGAGTAATAAATCGAAAGGATTCGACAAAATTCGATATAAAACTATGATAAATGAAAGAAACGATCAAAGAATAAATGCAATAGAAAACTTAAAAAACGCCTGCACAGAAGAAAATCTCTGGCAGGCAATAGTAGCTTTTCAAAACTTTCCATTTTATACAGCATCAGGGCTTCCTTTTCATTATACTCTGAAAACCGGAAGAAACGGCGAACTGACAAGAGAACTATGGGTAAATCGCAGGGAGAACAGCAAAAGTCTGGCATGGAGCAGCGTGGTGCTTGCTTTTCAACATGCCAGACAGATTTCTGAAGAAATCCCGGGACCAAAAAAACTGGGAAATATCCGTGGGATTTCATACATATATGCTATTTTCTGGAAACTGGAACTGATAAAAGTTCCGGACACAATTGCCGAAAAAATGACGGAACCTTAGAGCGTGTTTCAAACATGTTTTAGGAGCGTTCGTCAGGCAACCGCCCGCTGATATGCCGGAAGGTCAGTGTAAACACGATTCCCTTCACAATGGAAGAGATGGTAAGTGCCCACCATACACCATTTAATCCCATTCCCGCATGTGTCAGGATCAATGCCAGCGGGATTCTTGAGCCTGTCAGGATCACACTGATCGTACTGGATAATCTGGTGCGTCCAAGTCCTGATAATGCGCCCACTGTCATCAGCTCAATGGACATAAAGACTTCACTGAATCCAATAATGACCAGATAATTGACAGCAGTATCCAGCGCTTCTTTTTCGTGGAAAAATAATCTGGCAATTGGCTCCGGAAGAAAGACAAAAGCTGCAGTGACAAACAGGCCCCAAATTGTAAGAACGCGAAATGATAGACTGTAACCTTTACGGATACGGTCTTTTTTTCGTGCCCCGTAGTTTTGGGCAATAAAAGCATTCAATGCTGAAGCAAAACCATCTGCAGTATTCCAGGATACGGATTCAATCTGTCCGCCAACACGCTGCGTTGCAATAGCGGCAGCACCATAGCCGGAAACCATACGGGTCAGGATCATGGAGATGAAACAGTAAATGCTTCCCTGTATAGCTGTGGGAAAACCGATTCTGAAGATGTGCTTATAATATTCTTTTGGAAAAACAGACAGCAGATTCAGATGCTGTAAAACATTTGGCTCCAGTCTGGAATATCGGATACGCAGAACCATCACCACAAAAACCAGAATCTGTGAACTTACTGTCGCAATAGCGGCTCCGGCAACCTCCAGCCTCGGGAAAGGTCCGATGCCAAGGATCAGCAGCGGATCCAGGATCATATTTCCTGCAAGCCCGATAAAGTTTGCAAGCAGGGGAGTGCGGGAATCTCCTTGCGCAGTAGAGAGTCCGGTCAGCGTCAGATTCAGATAAGAAAAAAGAATCAGCCCACAGGTGATCAATGTATAAGATCTGGCAGCAGTATAAGTTTCTGCGTCGGTCAGATTAAAAAATCCCAGCAGAGGCTGTATGAAAATAACACAGACAGCAGCAAACAAAATGCCGGACAGTGCAGTGAGCTGCAGAGAACCGGCAGCATAGGAACGTGCCTGATCGTAATCTTTGCGCCCGCATGCCTGAGCTGTATTTACCTGTCCGCCCATTCTTGACAGGGATGCAAGCCCCTGGGAGAGCCAGACATACATTCCGCCTACTCCCACGCCTGCAACTGCCTTTGCACCAAGCAGTCCGATCCATGCCATATCCATAATACTGTATGCTGTTCCCAGCATGGAAGAAATCATGATAGGCAGAGCCAGCTCTGCCAGAGTTTTCAGGATCGGACCGGAAGTCAGATCCACAGTTTTTGCTTTACTCATTTGTAATAACCCTTCATGTACCAATTATTATAATATTTTTGTAGTCCATTTACTGCAGTCCCATACCTGGGAAACCACATCGCGGTAAAACTCCGGTTCATGGCAGATCAGGAGAATGCTTCCCTTATATTCGATCAATGCCTGCTTCAAAGCTTCTTTTGCATCCACATCCAGATGATTGGTAGGCTCGTCCAGAAGCAGAATGTTCGTTTCTTTATTCACCAGCTTACACAGGCGTACCTTCGCCTGCTCCCCGCCACTCAGTACACGTACCTGACTTTCAATATGCTTGGTAGTCAGACCGCATTTTGCAAGTGCGGACCGCACCTCATACTGAGTATAAGACGGAAACTCAGCCCAGATCTCATCAATACAGGTAGTCTTGTTATCACCCTTTACTTCCTGCTCAAAATATCCTATCTGAAGATTCTCACCAAGTTCGCAGGAACCCTTCAGAGACGGAATCAATCCCAGAATACTTTTCAGTAAAGTAGTCTTACCGATACCGTTTGCACCAACCAGCGCAATCTTATTTCCTCTTTCCATAGAGAGAGTAACAGGCCTGGAAAGAGGTTCATTATAACCAATAACCAGATCCTTCGTCTCGAAGATACATTTCCCCGGAGTACGTCCATATTTAAAATGAAACTCTGGCTTCGGCTTCTCGGCAGCAAGCTCGATCACATCCATTTTATCCAGTTTCTTCTGTCTGGACATGGCCATGTTTCTTGTAGAAACCCTTGCCTTATTTCTTGCGACGAAATCCTTCAGTTCGCTGATTTCCTGCTGCTGGCGTCTGTAAGCAGCTTCAAGCTGAGCCTTCTTCACCTCATACACTTCCTGGAAATGGTCATAATCCCCGACATAACGGTTCAGTTCCTGATTCTCCATATGATAAACCAGATTGATAACAGAATTCAGAAACGGAATATCGTGGGAGATAAGGATAAATGCATTCTCATAATCCTGCAAATAACGCTTCAGCCATTCGATATGTTCCTCATCCAGATAGTTGGTAGGCTCGTCCAGAAGCAGGATATCCGGCTTCTCCAGAAGCAGCTTGCCAAGCAGAACTTTGGTTCTCTGACCACCGCTCAGATCTGTAACATCACGTTCCAGTCCGATATCAAGAAGCCCCAGAGCTCTGGCAACTTCCTCCACTTTCGCATCGATCACATAGAAATCATGCATGGTAAGGGTATCCTGAATAGTTCCCAGTTCCTCCATCAGAGTATCCATCTCCTCAGGAGAAGCAGTGCCAAGAGAGTCACAGATTTCATTCATCCTTTCCTCCATCTCAAAGAGATAAGAGAACGCAGACTTCAGCACATCGCGGATGGACATACCCTGAGAAAGAACAGAATGCTGGTCCAGATAGCCGACACGTACATTCTTTGCCCATTCAATCTTACCCTCATCCGGCATCAGCTTTCCGGTTACAATATTAAAGAAAGTAGATTTACCTTCCCCGTTGGCACCAACCAGTCCAATATGCTCGCCCTTTAACAGGCGGAAAGACACATCATTAAAAATCGCCCTGTCTCCGAAACCATGTGTCAGATGTTCTACATTCAAAATACTCATAAAAAGAAATTCTCCTTAATTATTGTTATATAATGTCAGGGTTAAAAGGTATTTTATCCCTGACTTGACATCCATGAATTACTCCACTGCAAAGCAGCTCCCGCAATTCTTTATATTCTGTAATTATGTGGCAGTGTGATTAGACTTCCCTGACTCCTTTTAATGACGGCTCAGCCATCAGCGAATAATTTGTATAATAAACTACAAATCCGGGCTTCGCTCCTGCAGGCTTTTTCACCTGTTTCTTCTGGATATAATCAATCTCCACCTTAGGAGCAGTACGTCCTTTGGAATAATAAGCAGCAAGCTGTCCCGCAATCTCAAAGATATGATCCGGCAGTTCTCCGTCCTTAGACTTCACGATCACATGCGAACCGGCCATCTTCTTGGCATGAAACCACCAGTCATTCCCTGTGGCAAACTTAAAGGTAAGCTCATCATTCTGGAAATTATTTTTCCCCACATAAATATCATACCCATCCTCAGTCACATAATGGAACGGCTTAGACTTACTCTGTGCCTTCTGTCCCTTCCTGCGGTCATAATGCTTCTTAATATATCCATACTCCATCAGTTCTTCCTTGATCTGTGCCAGATCACTCTCAGCCAGAGCGATATCCAGAGCATTGGAAACAGACTCCAGATGCTCGATCTCACTTCTCGTATCTGCAATCTGCTCAGTCAGAGCCTCCTCCGTACGCTTCAGCTTTCCATACTTGTCAAAATACTTCTTGGAATTCTCCGCCGGAGTCATAGTAGGATCAAGAGGAATGGTAATCTCCTCATTGGTATAATAATTCAGAGCCTTAAACGACTTACATCCATCCTCCAGCCCATACCCGTAAGTATTGATCAGCTCCCCGTAAACCTTATACTTCTCCTTCTTCGCAGTATCCTTCATCTGCTTCTCCTGCAGACTCAACTTTTTACGGTTACGCTCCAGCGCAGTCTGCACGATCCTCCTCAGATCCGAAGACTTCTGATGGATACGAGTCAGAGTATTCTTAGTCGCATAATAAGTCTCCAGCATCTCAGAAACACTGTCAAACTCTACAGAATGATACTCCGGACCGTACTGCTGGAAAGCAAACACCCCATACTCCACAGGCTCCTCCCCACGATAAATAATATTCGGAGAAAAATCCCCCTCCTTTACCTGATCCATCAACCTGCAGAATGTATGATACAAATGCACCTGTGCAGTCTCATCCAAAGCCTGTGCAGCCTCACTTCCATCCACAGAAGCCCGGAAACAAACCTCCTCCGCAACAACAGGACTGATTCCTGTAAGAGAAGAATAGATTGCCTTGGAAATATTGCAAGGTTTCCTGCACACAACCTCACGGAATAACTCCTCACTTACAGTCAGCGGATCCAGCTTATCCTGCGTCTGCGGAATAAAATACTCCCTCCCCGGAAGTACCTCCCTCACAGAACTCATATGCGAAGAAACATGCTTAATACTATCCAGGATCATATTTTTATCATCACAGAAAATAATATTACTATGCTTACCCATAAGCTCCATGATAAGCACCTTCTTACAAGGATCCCCCAGCTCATTCAGATGCTCCAGTTCAAACTCCACCACACGCTCCAGCCCCGGTTGCTTAATATCCGAAACCCTTGCACTTCCGATATGCTTCCTTAACAACATACAGAAATTCGGCGCGGTCATCGGACTCGGCTTATTCTTAGAAGTAAAATAAATCAGCGGAAGAGAAGCACTGGCCGAAAGCAGCAGCCTGCACTGCCCATTCGCCCCCTTCCCCGTAATCAACAACTCATCCGCCTCCGGCTGGGCAATCTTATTAAACCTCCCCCCATCCAGATTCCCATGCAGCTCCTTCACCATAGCCGCAATCGTAATACCATCAAAAGCCATAAAAACACTCCTTTTTAAATAATACTCACAATAATCAAAATCCCAGTCCCCAATATGACTGATAACAATTTTATAATTGACAGGTAATACATAAAATCTAAACATCACCTACGTCAGAAAGGCAAAGCCCTTTCTGACAAACAAACTCTAATATAACAGGCCTTTCTGAAAGCCTTCCAATTAAATATACCATATACCTCCAACAGTCAGCTACCAGCAGGAGAAAATAAATAGTTCCGGGCGCATTTGCAGGGGTTGTAGTAACTCTTAGGCTTCGGGAATCTGCGTTATGAAAAAAACAGCAACCTGTCTGAGCGAAGCGAGTTTTGCTGTTTTTTTCATGCCTTTAGCAGATTTCCGAAGCCTTAGAGTTGACTAAACCCCGAAACCGCGCCCGGAACTATTTATTTTCTCCTGCGTCCCACCTGCGGCGTCCCTCTTGTAAGTATACCACACATTTCCTACCGCCATCAACGAAAAAATGTTTGACTCCAATTCTATAATGAACTATAATAAATCTGTATGTAAACCAGAACAGGCACACATACCCCGACACTAATAGACAGACAAAGAGAGAAAAACTATGATAAAAAGCATGACAGGTTTCGGCCGGGCAGAAGTCGTGACCAAAGAAAGAAAAATAACAATCGAACTAAAATCTGTCAACCACAGATACCTGGATCTCAGCATCAAAATGCCCAGAAAACTCAACTTCCTGGAAGGCGCAGTCAGAAACCTGATGAAAACCTACATTCAGAGAGGCAAAGTGGATGTATACATCACATACGAAGACTACACCTTGGACAACGGAGCTCTCAAATACAACAGAGAACTCGCATCCGAATACATCACCTGTCTCAAACAGATGCAGCAGGACTTTGACCTTGACTACGATATCAAAGTCAGCACCCTGTCACGCTATCCGGAGGTACTTGTCATGGAAGAACAGTCTGTTGATGAGGAAGCACTCTGGGAATCTCTGGAACCGCCCCTTCGCGAGGCATGTGAGAAATTTGTCCAGACAAGGACACAGGAAGGCAGAAACCTTGAGAAGGACCTTATCGGAAAACTGGACAGCCTTGAAGAAAAAGTATTACGTGTAGAAGCCCGTTCTCCGGAAGTAGTCAATGCCTACAGGACCAAACTGGAAGCAAAAGTTTCTGAGTTGCTGGAAGACACACAGATCGACGACAACCGCATCGCAGCAGAAGTCATCCTGTTTTCAGACAAAATCTGCAATGATGAGGAAACCGTCCGCCTTCACAGCCACATCAGAAACATGAAAAAGATGCTCACAACAGAGAAAGAAGGCATCGGACGCAAGCTGGACTTCATGGCACAGGAAATGAACAGAGAAGCAAACACGATTTTATCCAAATCAAGTGATCTGGAGATTTCCAACATTGCCATTGATCTGAAAACAGAGATCGAGAAAGTCAGAGAACAGATCCAGAACGTAGAATAGAGGAAGAAAACGTGGCAAGACTTATTAATATCGGTTTTGGAAATGTAGTCAATTCACAGAAAATCGTGGCAGTGGTAAGCCCGGATGCGGCACCTGTAAAACGAATGGTGCAGAGCATAAAGGGAACCCGGTCACTGATTGATGCAACTCAGGGGCGAAAGACAAAAGCAGTGATCGTCACAAGCGACGATTATCTGGTGCTCAGCGCACTTCAGCCTGAGACCATTGCCCGGAGATTTGCAGAAATATATGAAAATGAGGATAAGGGAGAGACCCATGAATAAAGGAATTTTAGTAGTGGTTTCCGGATTTTCCGGTGCAGGAAAAGGCACAGTAATGAAACGCCTCATGGAGAAATATGATGATTATGCATTATCTGTCTCCGCAACAACCAGAAAACCCCGTCCCGGTGAAGAGGACGGCAGAGAATATTTCTTCCGTACAAGGGATGAATTTGAGAAACTGATCGAAGAGGATGCATTGCTTGAATATGCCCAGTATGTGGAAAATTATTACGGTACCCCACGCTCTTACGTTGAGGAGCAGCTTCAGGCAGGCAGAAATGTGATCCTTGAGATTGAAATCCAGGGCGCAATGAAGATCAAAGAGAAAATACCGGAAGCACTTTTAGTCTTTGTAACCCCGCCGACTGTAGAGGAACTGGAACGCCGCCTCACAGGCAGAGGAACAGAAACTGCACAGGTGATCGCAGACAGACTTGCAAGAGCAGGTGAAGAGGCAGAAGGTATGGGACAGTATGACTATATTCTTGTCAACGATACTGTAGAGGAATGCGTGGACCATCTTCATCAGATCATTGTGAGTGAACATTCCAGAGCATCCAGAAATGCAGAATTTATTGCCGATATCCAGAAACAGACCAAAGCATTTCAGAAATGATAAACATGCGGCAAGACCGCTTAAAAGAAAGGAGAAAATACATGATACATCCGTCTTATACAGAATTAATCGAAGCAATCAATACAAACAGTGAGGACGATGATACAACAATGTCCCTTAACAGCCGTTATTCCCTTGTACTTGCTGCAAGTAAACGTGCACGCCAGATCATCGCTGGTTCCAAACCAATGGTAGAGGGTGCAGCAGGCAAGAAACCTCTCTCAGTTGCGATCGACGAACTCTACAAAGGAAAAGTAAAGATCCTTGCTCCGGAAGAAGAGGAAGAAGAAGGAACAGCGCAGACAGCTGAGGCACAGACAGAAGAAATTTCAGAAGAATCAGCACAGGCTTCTGAAATCGCAGAAACTGCTGAAACAGCAGAAGAAACAGTATCTGAGGAAGCAACTGAAGAGTAAGAACTTATGGTAACACAATAGATAAACAAACGAATGTGTCTGAGAATTACAGAGGTATATTTTCAGGCACATTCTTATAGGAGAATTTATGAAATTATTATTCGTATCATTAGGCTGTGACAAGAACCTTGTAGATTCCGAAGAAATGCTTGGACTTCTTACAGGTAATGGGTTCGAGATCGTAGATGATGAAACTGAAGCAGAGGCCATTGTGGTGAACACCTGCTGCTTTATCAATGACGCAAAGGAAGAGAGCGTCAACACCATCCTTGAGATGGCAGAATACAAGAAATCCGGGAGCTGTAAAGTCCTGGTTGTCACAGGATGTATGGCACAGCGTTATAAGAATGAGATCATTGAGGAAGTACCGGAAGTAGATGCGGTACTTGGCACAACTTCCTACGAAGACATCCTTAAGGCAATCCACGAAGCAATGGAAGGAAAGCATTTTCAGGAATTTAAAGATATTGATTATCTTCCGGAAAAGCCTGGCAAACGTGTTCTCACAACAGGCGGACATTTCGGATACCTCAAGATAGCAGAAGGCTGTGACAAACACTGTACCTACTGTATCATCCCGAAGCTTCGCGGTAAATTCCGAAGCGTTCCGATGGAACGTCTGGTAACACAGGCAAAAGAGATGGCAGAGGAAGGCGTAAAGGAACTGATCCTTGTCGCACAGGAGACAACCGTATATGGAACTGATATATATGGAAAGAAATCTCTTCATATTCTCCTGAAAGAGTTATGCAAGATTAAAGGAATCCGCTGGATCCGCGTGCTTTACTGCTATCCGGAGGAAATTTACGATGAACTGATCCAGACCATGAAAGAGGAGAAGAAGATCTGTCATTATCTGGACCTTCCGATCCAGCATGCAAGTGACCGTATCTTAAAGAGAATGGGAAGAAGGACAACACAGGCAGAACTGGTGGAGATTGTAAATAAGCTTCGCCGGGAGATTCCCGACATCGTGCTCCGTACTACCCTGATCTCCGGATTCCCCGGGGAAACACAGGAAGACCACGAAGAGCTGATGGGCTTTGTGGATGAGATGGAATTTGACCGTCTGGGAGTATTTACTTACTCACCGGAAGAAGATACACCTGCAGCAACGATGCCTGATCAGGTTGCGGAAGAAGTAAAAGAGGCCAGACGTGACGAGATCATGGAACTTCAGCAGGAGATTTCCTATGATAAAGGAACTGACCGCATCGGACAGGAACTTCTCGTAATGATCGAGGGAAAAGTTGCAGATGAGAGCGCATACATTGGCAGAACTTACGGAGATGCACCAAAGGTCGACGGTTATATTTTTGTGCAGACAGGAGAACTTCTGATGACAGGAGATTTTGCAAAGGTACGTGTGACCGGTGCACTGGAATATGATTTGATAGGAGAGTTGGCAGATGAATACACCGAATAAACTTACAGTAGCCAGAATGATACTGGTTCCGTTTCTTGTACTGTTTATGCTTACGGACCTGGGCGGTGAGGCAAACCGTTATATAGCGCTTGCTATTTTTGTTGTTGCCAGTGTGACTGACTGGTTTGACGGAAAGCTTGCCAGAAAATACAATCTAGTGACAAATTTTGGCAAATTCATGGATCCTCTTGCAGATAAGCTTCTTGTATGTTCTGCAATGATCTGCTTTATTGAACTGGAGAAACTTCCGGCATGGTTTGTTATTATTATCATAGGAAGAGAATTTATCATCAGCGGATTCCGGCTGATCGCAGCCGAGAACGGCGTTGTGATCGCTGCAAACTACTGGGGCAAATTCAAGACGGTTTCCCAGATGATCATGATCATTTTACTGCTGATCGATCTGGGCGGAGTGTTTGATATTCTGGAACAGATATTTATCTGGCTTTCTCTGGCACTTACCGTTATTTCCCTGATCACATATATCTGGCAGAACAAGAGTGTTCTGTCCATGCAGGATTAGTTAGAAAGAAGGCTTTAAATATGGCTTCAGAAAAGGAAGCGTCAGAAGAATTAGCATTAGAGGAAACAGTTGTAGGACTCCTGAAAAAAAAGAAAATGACATTATCTCTTGCCGAGTCCTGTACAGGCGGTGCAGTAGCTGCGGACATCGTAAACGTACCGGGAGCTTCTGAGGTATTTATGTGTGGCTATGTCACATATACAAACCGCGCCAAAAGGAAATGTCTTGGAGTGAAGAAGCGCACACTGAAGGAAGAAGGTGCTGTCTCAGCCAAATGCGCCAGACAGATGGCAAAAGGCGGGGCAAAAGCAGCCAAAACCGATGTCTGTCTTTCTGTGACAGGACTTGCAGGCCCGGGCGGTGGAACAGAAAAAACACCGGTAGGAACCGTGTTTATGGGATGTTACTGTGCAGGAAAGACAACTGTGAGGGAATTTCATTTCGAAGGTGACAGAAAAAGTATCAGAGACCAGGCAGTTGCACAGGCACTGACATTTATCTGCGACAGGCTGCGCAAATATAATAAACAGTGAAATCAGGTAACTGTCCTGCCTGAATTACGAATATCTGTTTCAACAGTTTGCTGTAAAATCTAAGAGTACATTGCGGAATATCGCCGGAGCGTGTTTGAAAAATGTTTTCCGCAAATGTACTCTTTTTATATTTATTCAGCAACAGGCGGGAATCTGGTCACCGCATCATTTTCATAAGGTTCACCACTTTATCAAGTTTTTGTACCTCCTGGGGAGATTTCCCCATCTTCAGCACTTCAATGATTGCAGAAATTTCATCTGCATTAAATTTCAGACCGCCGTTTTTCCCCTGGGCAGCTGCGCTCATCAGGAAAGGCAGCATCTCATTTGCACCTTTTGAACTTCCCTGAGAAGCCAGATTCTGAAGCATATCAAGCTTGGAACGGTCCATGCCTGCAAGCTTCGGATTATTGCGCCAGTCATCATTCATTGGAATCCTCCTTCCTCTCATCAGCAGGCTGATTCATAAGCCGGAGCATTTGAACCATAGCCATCATATTTACTATCTGATTTAATTTATCCCTGCTGGGACCATAACAGAAGCTGCGGATATCATTGATAACATCCACCGGATCCTGTGCCGGCATACTCATGGCACACATGTCAGCTCCTGACCCTGCTTTTCCGAAAACAGAGACAGTGTTGAGAAATTCAACCGCTTTTTCATAGACTGAGAAAATCTGCTGCCCTTTTGGCGGGAGATAAGGAATGGCGGCTTTTATCATCTGCCCGCGGTCAGAACTGACCATCTGATCCAGCAAAGTCTGGGAGATCTGCCCTTCATTCATAATATCTGTTTCCATTCTATGTTTTTTATTAACAGAATATGACGGGGAGAAGGATTCTGACATATAATAAAGTAGAATTTAAGTAACTGTGAGGCTGCTTTACTGTATGCTGCGAGAGGTATCATGCTTTTTACAGTTGCAAAAAAAATGGAGAATCAGATATGGACTCAGAGTCAGAAGAAAAGAAAGAAAAGCTTGTTATAGATGGAAATGCTTTTTATGAGATAGATCTGGAGTGTGTGAAAAAGAAAAAACAATGTGGTCAGATAGTGCACCCGGAAAAGAAAAACGGCAGGACCATTTCCCGGTAAAATATAAAAAGGCAGAGGGAAAATTCCCTCTGCCGGCAGACAATGATTGTCAGCATCCACATCCGCAGCCATTATTTCCGCACAGCAGAAGCAGTACGATAATGATCCAGCAATTGTCACCGTTTCCGCATCCGCCGCAGCTATTGCCGCATCCACAGTTATTGTTTCCGCACAGGCACAGAAGGATGATAATCCAGAGAATATTGCAGCAGGAATTATTTCCGCCGGAAAGTCCCCATCCACTGTTGCAGCCACATCCGTTATTACATCCACATCCGTTGTCGCATCCGCAGCCACTGTTATTGCCACAGCTACATCCGCATCCTCCTCTGTCCTCACATCCGCAATTTGTAGCAGCTAAGTCACTCATGTTAAATCCTCCAGAAATTCTTTACACTCCTATCATATGTGAAAGAGGAAAATGTGTTACTGTTCGCTCCGTTCATATTAACACAAATATTTCTAAAGTCCATATATTTTCGAAGGTTGACAATAATGTGAGAATCATATATAATATTTCGTGTAATAAATTTGTAACATTTTATAAAAGAATAACCCGAATTAACGTAAAACAATACGTGAAAGAAAAAAGGAGACTGAAAAGAAATATGAAGAAACATGGAAAAATGTTGTTAAAGTATCTGATTTTTTCTGTGATCGCTGTTTTTGTGATGGGCTGTTTTTGCGTTTCTGCTGCAACAAAAACAGGATTTGTGACTCAGAATGGAAAGACTTACTACATTAATAAAGATGGTTCCAGACAAAAAGGCTGGCTGGAACTTAAAGGGAAGAAATATTACTTTGACAAAAAAACAGGTGTACAGCTTAAAGGCTGGGTAAAGGATTCCAAGGGAAAAGTGATCAGGTATTTTACCAAAGGAACCGGATGCATGGTAACTGGATTTCTTACAGATGTCAAAGGAAACATCAGGCATTTTGATGAAACCACAGGACTTATGACCAGAGGCTGGCTGACAGATGCGCAGAAAAACAAATACTATTTCTACAGCAGTTCAGGCGTAATGGCAAAGGGATGGGTAGAGAATAAAAAGAAACAAAAGCGCTATTTCAGTCAGAGTACAGGCCGTATGTGCACAGGCTGGTTAAAAAGCAGCACGGACAAGTACAGATATTTTGAACCATCTGACGGAATTATGTATGTGGGGTTGGAGAAAATTGATTCAGACTATTATTATTTTTCCAAGTCCAACGGTGTACGTTACCAGAAAGGATTTGGAACAGTAGGAGGAAAGAAATACTATTTCTCCCCATCGGACGGCAAGGCACATGTTGGCTGGCTGACTCTGGATGGAAAGAAATATTATTTTAATGTTTCCGGTGTGATGCTTTCAGATACAGTAGCTTCTGTTGATGGAATTACATATAAGTTTGATTCTGAAGGTGTGGCATCTGAGACATCGTCAGAAGATTATAAAGTTGAAGGCAATTATGTTAAGGTTTATGATGCAAAAAACAGCAAATACTACTATATGGAGAAACAGTTCCTGGAACATCCGGGGATTGCAGACGGAAAGGTGTCAGATCTTGATCTGCTGGCAGCAGTGTGTGATGCGGAAGCAGGCGATCAGGGAGTGATAGGAATGGAAGCAGTTGCACTTTGTGTACTGAACTGTACCATTGATGAGTACAAAAATTTTCCTTCACAGATCCGCTATGTAGTATATCAGGGAAAACCAACCCAGTATGCAGTAGTGACAGACGGAGCATTGATTAAGAGACTGCAGGGTCAGTTTGAGGACAGGACTAATGCCTATGCAGCGGCGAAAGCGGCAATGGAGCTTTTTAATGACTATGTCAACCGTGGTGTAAAGAGAGTTCTTCCGGGATTTAAGACAAAGGATTTCAATTATAAGTTCTTTATGACTCCGACAGCCTTTAAAGCACAGAATCTTAATTTCAGCAAACTGGAATATGAACAGTACAAAGGACATGTATTCTTTGTGGACTGGATTTCAGGGTGAGTACATTAATGCTTTAAGTTGGTAAAATATGAAGAGAATGTATTTAAATTCCTTGACAAATAAATTTTGTATTTGTATACTTGCAGATAGATAAAACAGTCAGGAAAAGGGCAATTCCCTATTCTGATCCTGACAGCTATATGAAAGTAAAGGCACAGATGGGAAATAGTAGCACGTGGAAAGCAGACAGAGAGCAGCCGGCTGGTGAGAGGCGCCTGAGGGAACCGTGTGAATACCTCCCGGAGCTCTGCACCGAAACTTCCGGATCTGATTTTTCTGAGAACAGTAGGCTGCAGCGGTTTGGCATCCGTTAATTTGCTTAAGTGAAAGGTTTGGCCGGAAGATATTCTGGCAGTGACTTTATATCATTCACTTATGGAGGCAGAAAATGCGAGTTTTCTGTAAATTTAGGTGGTAACGCGAGACCCGGTTCTCGTCCTAAACGGACAGAGGAACCGGGTTATTTTAGTTATATTACGAGGAGGAAACAAACAATGACAGTTTGGGACGAGCTGAAAGCCCGTGGTCTGATTGCCCAGGTAACAGACGAAGAAGAGATCAAAGAAATGGTAAATAATGGAAAAGCCACATTTTACATTGGCTTTGACCCTACCGCAGACAGCCTTCATGTGGGACATTTCATGGCGCTTTGCCTGATGAAACGTCTGCAGATGGCGGGAAATAAACCAATCGCATTATTAGGCGGCGGAACCGGTATGATCGGTGACCCGTCCGGAAGATCTGATATGCGTCAGATGATGACAGTGGAGACCATTCAGCACAACATCGACTGCTTCAAGAAACAGATGGAGCGTTTTATCGACTTCTCAGACGGCAAGGCATTAATGGTAAACAATGCAGACTGGCTGATGAATTTAAATTATGTAGAGGTACTTCGTGATGTTGGACCACATTTCTCTGTAAACCGTATGCTCTCTCACGAGTGCTATAAACAGCGTATGGAACGTGGACTTACATTCCTTGAGTTCAACTATATGATCATGCAGAGCTACGACTTCTACATGCTGTATCAGAAATACGGCTGTACCATGCAGTTCGGCGGTGATGACCAGTGGGCAAATATGCTTGGCGGTACAGAGCTGATCCGTCGTAAACTTGGAAAAGACGCTTATGCCATGACTATCACACTTCTTCTGAACTCCGAAGGTAAGAAGATGGGTAAAACACAGTCCGGTGCTGTATGGCTTGACCCGGAGAAGACTTCTCCTTTCGATTTCTATCAGTACTGGAGAAACGTGGATGATGCAGATGTTATCAAATGTATGCGTCTCCTTACCTTCCTTCCGTTAGAAGAAATTGACGAGATGGCAAAATGGGAAGGAAGCCAGTTAAACAAAGCAAAAGAAATCCTTGCATACGAGCTGACAAATCTGGTTCACGGCGAAGAGGAAGCAAAGAAAGCGCAAGAAGGCGCAAGAGCACTTTTTGCAGGCGGCGCTGACACAGCACATATGCCGACAACTGAACTTGCAGACGAAGACTTCTCAGAGGAAGGAACAATCGACCTGATCTCCATGCTTGTAAAAGCAGGAATGGTTCCAACACGTTCCGAAGGACGTCGTGCCATTGAGCAGGGCGGTGTTTCCATTGACGGTGAGAAGATCACAGATGTGAAATACACAGTTGCCAAAGATGTACTTACAGGCGACGGCGTAGTTCTTAAAAAAGGTAAGAAAAAATTTAATAAAGTTCTTGCAAAATAAAAAATTCATATAAATATCGGTGTACACCGGAGAATGCACATAGAAGCTTTCCGGTGTGGCCGATTTCAGGAGGAAAAGATTATGAAGAAATACGGAGTAAACGAACTTCGTCAGATGTTCCTGGACTTCATGGAAAGCAAAGGACATCTGGTAATGAAAAGCTTTTCCCTGGTACCACAGGGAGATAAGAGTCTTCTGCTGATCAACGCAGGTATGGCTCCGCTGAAACCATATTTTACAGGTGCTGAAATCCCGCCAAGAACAAGAGTAAGTACCTGCCAGAAATGTATCCGTACAGGTGATATCGAGAATGTAGGTAAAACTGCACGCCACGGTACATTCTTTGAGATGCTTGGTAACTTCTCCTTTGGTGACTACTTTAAGAAAGAAGCCATCCACTGGTCCTGGGAATTCCTCACAGAGGTAGTAGGACTGGATGCAGACCGTCTTTATCCTTCCGTATATCTGGAAGATGACGAAGCCTTTGACATCTGGAACAAAGAAATCGGAATCCCTGCTGACAGAATTTTCCGTTTTGGAAAAGAAGATAACTTCTGGGAGCATGGCGCAGGTCCCTGTGGTCCATGTTCAGAGATCTACTATGACCGTGGAGAGAAATACGGCTGCGGGAAACCTGGCTGTACAGTAGGCTGTGACTGCGACCGTTACATGGAAGTATGGAACAACGTATTTACCCAGTTTGAGAACGATGGAAACGGAAATTATACAACACTGAAACAGAAGAACATTGATACAGGTATGGGTCTGGAACGTCTGGCAGTTGTTGTGCAGGACGTAGATTCCATCTTCGATGTAGATACTATCTGCGCACTGCGTAACCTGGTATGTAAGATCTCCGGAAAAGAATACGAGAAGAATTATAATGATGACGTATCCATCCGTCTGATCACAGACCATATCCGTTCTGCAACATTTATGATCTCCGACGGTATCATGCCTACAAACGAAGGCCGCGGTTATGTACTCCGCCGTCTGATCCGTCGTGCAGCACGTCACGGACGTCTTCTTGGAATCGAAGGCACCTTCCTTGCAAAATTAAGTGAAGAAGTGATCAATGGTTCCAAAGCAGGATATCCGGAGCTGGAAGAGAAGAAAGAATTTATCTTTAAAGTTCTCACAAATGAAGAAAACCAGTTCAACAAGACCATTGATCAGGGTCTTCGTATCCTTGGAGAGATGGAAGATGAGATGAAAGCAGCAGGAGAGAAAACACTTTCCGGCGAAAATGCATTCAAATTATATGATACTTACGGATTCCCGATGGATCTTACAAAAGAGATTCTTGAGGAAAAAGGATATGATATTGACGAGGCAGGCTTCCAGAAATGTATGGAAGAGCAGAGAAACAAAGCACGTTCTGCCCGTGAAGTGACCAACTATATGGGTGCTGATGCAACTGTATATGATGATATCGATGTAAACGTTACAACAGAATTCGTAGGATACGATCATCTTACATTTGATTCCAAAGTAACAGTCCTTACAACAGAAACAGAGATCGTAAACTCCCTGATGGAAGGCCAGAAAGGAACTGTCTTTACAGAGCAGACTCCATTCTATGCAACTATGGGTGGACAGGTTGGTGACACAGGTGTGATCGAAACTGCAAACGGTAAGTTCGTAGTAGAAGACACCATCAAGCTTCGCGGCGGCAAATTTGGTCATGTTGGTCATATGGAATCCGGCATGATCTCCACAGGCGAAACTGTTTCCCTGAAAGTGGATGAAGCTGCAAGAAGAGATACTGAGAAGAACCACAGTGCAACACATCTTCTTCAGAAAGCATTAAAGACAGTACTTGGAAGCCATGTAGAACAGAAAGGTTCTCTGGTAACACCGGACAGACTTCGTTTCGACTTTGCTCATTTCCAGGCTATGACAGCTGATGAGATCGCACAGGTAGAAGCACTTGTAAACAAAGAAATCCAGGCCGGACTTGAAGTCCGTACAGATGTTATGGATGTGGAAGAAGCTAAGAAATCCGGAGCAATGGCTCTGTTCGGAGAAAAATATGACCAGAAGGTACGTGTGGTATCCATGGGCGATTTCTCCAAGGAACTCTGCGGTGGTACTCATGTGGCAAACACAGGCAACATTATGTTGTTCAAGATCGTTTCCGAATCCGGTATCGCAGCAGGTGTTCGCCGTATCGAAGCTCTGACAGGCAACGGAGTTCTGGAATACTATAAGAAACAGGAAGAACTGCTTCACGAAGCTGCAAAAGCTCTCAAAGCAAATCCTGCAGAGATCGTAGAGAAGATCGGACATCTTCAGGGAGAAGTAAAAGCACTTTCCAGCGAGAACGAATCCTTAAAGAGCAAACTGGCTCAGGGAGCTCTGGGAGATGTTATGGATAAAGTAGTAGAAGTCAAAGGTGTGAAACTTCTTGCTGCAAAAGTAGACGGAGTGGACATGAACGGACTTCGTGACCTTGGCGACCAGCTGAAAGGCAAACTTGGTGAAGGTGTTGTCCTTCTGGCAGCAGTAAACGGTGAGAAAGTAAATCTTCTTGCAATGGCTACTGACGCAGCACAGAAAGCAGGTGCCCACGCAGGTAACCTGATCAAAGCAGTGGCAGCTATCGTAGGCGGAGGCGGCGGCGGACGTCCGAACATGGCTCAGGCCGGCGGAAAGAACCCTGCCAAAGCTCAGGAAGCCGTAGATGCAGCAGCAGGAATCCTGGAAGGTCAAATAAAGTAAAAATTTCTGCAAAATTTAACCAAAAAGATGTTGACGAACCCACAGGCAATGATATATAATATCACTTGTGCAAGAAAAAAATACCCAGACAGTTGTATTTTAGCACAATCTACAACTGGAGGGAGGTTAGGTGTGAGTCTATGTCAAACGTAATCGTAAAAGAGAACGAGACTTTAGATAGCGCTCTTCGCAGATTCAAAAGAAGCTGCGCAAAAGCAGGAATCCAGCAGGAAATCCGCAAAAGAGAGCATTACGAGAAACCAAGCGTTCGTCGTAAAAAGAAATCTGAAGCCGCAAGAAAACGTAAATATAATTAATTGTGCGCAAAAATCCCTGGCAGTTCTGTCAGGGATTTTTATCATAATATGGACAATGATCAGGGGAAGGAAGTAATCTTGAAGGCAGAAAATAACAAAATACTTAAAGAAAAGAAAAACTGGATCCTTTTACTGTTTAAAAAACTGGCAAAGCTGATTTTCAACAGAATCTTTTATGTTGCGGTTGCAATGCTTGTCCAGCTCGGATGGATCTTAATGATGGTACTGCGTCTGGCCGCTTATTCCAGATATATTGATATCGGATTGAGGCTGATAGGTATTGTGCTGGTATTGTGGATCCTGAATAAGGAAATAAACCCTTCCTATAAACTGGCCTGGACAATGCTGATCCTGATCCTGCCAATTCTTGGAGTGGTATTATATTTTGTATTTGGACGTTCCAGGATCGCGGCGATCATGCAGCAGCATTTTGAACAGAGAATTGAGGAGAGCAGGGAGTATCTGCGGGATCGGCCACAGACGAGGCAGAAGCTGGAGACTCTGGATTCCTCGGCTTCGAACCAGTCCAGATATATTTCGGATGTTTCCAGATTTCCGGTTCATGAGAACACAACTGCAGAGTATTTTCAGGTAGGAGATGATATGTTTCCGGTGCTTGTGAGGGAACTGAAACAGGCGAAGAAATATATTTTTATTGAATATTTCATTATCAATGATGGGGTGATGTGGCAGACAATCCTGAATATTCTTGAGGAGAAAGCTGCGGAGGGTGTGGATGTGCGCCTGATCTATGATGGATTTGGCTGTCTTACAACACTTCCCCATAAATATTATGAAGAACTTCAGAAAAAGGGAATCAAATGTCAGGTATTTAATCCTTTCCGTCCCATTCTGAACATTATCCAGAATAACCGGGATCACAGGAAGCTCTGCATCATTGACGGATGGGTTGGATTTACGGGAGGCATCAATCTTGCAGATGAATATATCAACCAGAAAGAGCGTTTCGGACACTGGAAGGATACCGCTGTTATGCTCAAGGGAGAAGCTGTCTGGAATATGACGGTAATGTTTCTCCATATGTGGGCAGTGATCGGCAGATCTGAAGAGAGTGTCGATTATGAAGCCTATTTTCCCCACAGATATCATGAGGAAGAATTTGAGAGTGACGGATTTGTCCAGCCGTTCTGTGATACACCTCTGGATGAGGAGGTTGTCGGTGAAGATGTATATCTGAACATTATCAACAAAGCAAAAAAATATGTATATATCTGTACTCCTTATCTGATCATAGACAATGAGATGATGACTGCCCTCTGTCTGGCAGCCAAAAGCGGGGTGGATGTGCGTATTATGACGCCGGGAATCCCTGACAAGAAGCTGGTATTTATCCTTACCCAGTCCTATTACAGGCAGCTTCTGGAAGCCGGTGTAAAGATTTATGAATATCAGCCCGGTTTCCTTCACGCAAAATCCTTTGTGAGTGATGATGAGATTGGAGTTGTGGGAACCATCAACCTGGACTATCGAAGTCTTTATCTTCATTTTGAGGATGGCGTATGGATCTACAAAAACAGAGTAATACAGGATATTAAAGATGATTTTATCCAGACTATGGAATATTGCAGGCAGATAGAACCGGAATTCTGCCAGAACAGAAATATAGGGCTGCGTATCATGCAGAATATTTTCCGCGCGTTTGCGCCGCTGATGTAAAATGAGCACTGAAAATCGTATTTTTATGGTTTTCAGTGCTTTTTATCTGATTATGAGCAGGTATCGGATCGGATTGAGATGCATTATTTTATTGGATTGCTATATAATGAATAAAGAAAGTAGTCTTAGAGCGTGTGCCGGCAGTCTGTCGGTACATTGATCGGAGAGAGAATATGCGAAAAAAATGGATCTCCATAATATGCGCTATACTTATCATGGTCTGCACCATCACTGCACCTGTATATGCCGCCGGAATCTTTTTGCCCGAGGAAAGCAATACCAAACAGGCAGAATCCACAGATCTTATTGAAGCACCATCAGGAATCTTAATGGAAGCGCAGACAGGAACAGTCGTTTATCAGAAGGATGCGGATACCAGACGAAGCCCTGCCAGTATCACGAAGATCATGACGCTGATCCTGATCTTTGATGCTCTGGATAAAGGCAGCCTGAAAATGGACGACACAGTCACAACCAGTGCCCATGCAAAGTCAATGGGCGGTTCTCAGGTGTTTCTGGAGGAGGGGGAAATCCAGACAGTGGAAACCCTGATCAAATGCATTGTAATCGCGTCAGGAAATGATGCCAGCGTAGCAATGGCAGAGCATATCTGCGGCAGTGAACAGGAATTTGTCCGCCACATGAATGAACGGGCAGAAGGACTTGGGATGAAAAATACTCATTTTGAAGACTGCTGTGGTCTGACAGAATCTCCCGATCATTACACAACAGCCAGGGACATTGCCATCATGAGCAGGGAACTGATCACAAAATATCCGAAAATTCTGGAATATTCTTCCATATGGATGGAAAATATCACCCATGTGACCAGGCAGGGGACAAAGGAATTCGGGCTTACCAATACCAACAAACTGATCCGCAGCTATGAGGGCTGTGTCGGACTGAAAACGGGAAGCACCAGTATTGCAAAATACTGTCTCAGCGCAGTTGCAAAAAGAAATGATATCACTCTGATCGCAGTAGTGATGGCAGCCCCGGACTATAAAGTGCGATTTAAAGATGCTGCCTCCATGTTAAATTATGGCTTTTCAAAATGCAGCCTGTACATAGATAAGAAAATGGAAGTTCTGCCGGAGGTCCCGGTCAGAAATGGAAAGAAAAAAACGGTTTCCCTGGTTTATGAAGAACAGTTTCACTATCTGGACACCACAGGACAGAATATCGGGAATGTAAAAAGAAAGCTGAGAATCCACAGGGAAGTAAAGGCTCCGGTGAAAAAGAACACCCTGGCAGGGGAGATGATCTATTCCGTCGATGGGAAGGAACTGGGAAGAGTGCGAATCCTTTATGGGGAAAATGCAGGGAAAGCCACGTATCTGGACTGCTTGAAAAAAGTTGTCATGAGACTGTAGACAAAAAGTATTTTGGACAATTTTATAAATTTTTGACAAAGGACAGCAATCCGATGTATAATAAAATCCAAATGGGTATTGAGGGAAATAAAAAACAAAAGGAAGGTATTATATAATGAAAGAAATCCGTACAGAAGATGCCGTAGGGCACATTTTATGCCATGACATCACACAGATTATCAAAGATGTAAAAAAAGGGGTGCTTTTTAAGAAAGGTCATATTGTCAGAGAAGAGGATATTCCTCTTTTGCTCTCTGTAGGAAAAGAACATTTATATGTGTGGGAGAAGAAAGAAGGAATCCTTCATGAGAATGAAGGCGCAGAGATCCTTTATAAGATCTGTGCCGGAGATTCGGACACCATGCATGGTTCTGATATAAAAGAGGGAAAGATCGAGCTGATCGCAGACATTGACGGAGTGCTTAAGATCCGCAGGGAAGCTCTGCTGGCTGTCAATTCACTTGGAGAGATGATGATCGCATCCCGCCATGGAGATTTTCCTGTAAAGAAGGGCGACAAACTGGCAGGAACCAGAATTATCCCGCTGGTGATCGAGAAAGAGAAAATGGATCGTGCAGCAGAGGCGGCAGGCACAGAACCAATCTTTTCCATTTTGCCATATAAGAAGAAAAAAGTGGGTATCGTAACAACAGGAAGTGAAGTGCAGAAAGGTCTGATCACTGACACCTTCACTCCTGTACTGAGAGATAAATTTGCAAAATTTCCATCAGAGGTCATCGGTCAGACAAAACCGGGTGACGATATGGAACAGATCACAGCCGATATCCTGAAATTTATTGAAGAGGGAGCCGATATGGTAGTCTGCAGCGGCGGAATGAGCGTAGATCCGGATGACAGAACTCCGGGTGCGATCAAAGCAACAGGAACCCGCATCGTATCTTACGGTGCACCAGTACTTCCGGGAGCTATGATGCTGGTTTCCTATTATGAGAAAGACGGCAGGCAGATACCGATTCTTGGGCTTCCGGGATGTGTTATGTATGCAAAGAATACCATCTTTGATCTGCTTCTGCCAAGACTGATGGCAGATGATGAGATCACATTATCAGAGATTAACCAACTTGGAGAGGGTGGACTCTGCCTGAACTGTGATGTCTGTACATTCCCGAACTGCGGATTCGGAAAATAATATCCCGCAGAATGCGTTGGCAGACAGAAAGTGAACATAAAGGGAAAAGAAAACTTGCATGAAAAGATTTAAAACCGTACATTATACAATCCATTCTAACAAAATAAAGGATGCGAGAGGCATCAGATTTGCTGTGATCGCAGATCTTCATGGCATGGAATTTGGCCCTGATAACAGAAAGCTTCTGGAGACGATCCACCGGTACAGACCGGATGGGATTCTCATTGCCGGTGATATGATCGTGAGAAATGATTCTGCTTCTTTAAAGACTGCATCATCTCTTCTGAGGAGCCTTGCTCAGCAGTATCCGGTTTATTATGCACTGGGAAACCATGAATATAAGCTGTACAGGACAGATCCTCAGGATAACTGTATGGCAGCCCGATATCAGGAATATGAAAAGGAGCTGAAGAAAGCCGGGATCCATATCCTGCATAATGAATCCTGCAGCCTGCAGGTGGGAAAAACCAGCCTTACTGTCTATGGCCTGGAAATACCTCTGATCTATTATAAGAAGCCATTTTCTCCACAGCTTAGGAGAGAGGAAGTCAGGGAACTGATCGGAGAACCATCTTCCGATTCCCTGAATATTCTTCTGGCCCACAGCCCCAAATATGGAGATACTTATTTTGACTGGGGGGCTGATCTGATCCTGAGCGGGCATTATCATGGAGGGATTGTAAGAATTGGCAGGCACAATGGGCTGCTTTCCCCACAGCTTCATCCATTTCCGAAATTCTGCTGCGGAGATTTCCACAGGAAGGATCAGCATATGCTGGTAAGCGCAGGAGCAGGGGAACACACCATACCTGTAAGGATCCATAATCCCAGGGAATTGCTGATGGTGGATTTGAAACCGAATGCCTGAGAATATTGTTACTGTCTGCTGACTGTATGGCAGCGAAATATTTACTTGAAAAGGAAAAGACTGTGCTATGGGAATTCCGGTAAAGCTGGAAGTATTTGAAGGTCCTCTGGATCTCTTACTGCACCTTATCGAAAAAAATAAAATAGATATCTATGATATCCCCATCGTGGAGATCACAGATCAGTATATGGAATACATCCATGCCATGGAGCGGGAAGACCTTGGTGTCATGAGCGAGTTCATGGTCATGGCAGCCACATTGCTGGATATCAAGTGTAAAATGCTTCTCCCGAAAGAGGTCAATGAGGAGGGAGAAGAGGAAGATCCAAGAGCTGAACTGGTGGAGAAACTTCTGGAATATAAGATGTATAAGTTTATGTCCTATGAGCTAAAGGACAAGATGGACGATGCGGCAAATGTATTCTTTAAAGAGCCCACTCTTCCGGAGGAGGTATTGCAGTACAGAGAGCCTGTAGATCCAAAGGAACTTCTGGCAGGTCTTACACTGGAGAAGCTGAATGCGATCTACAAGTCCATCATCCGCAGGCAGGAGGACAAGGTCGATCCTATCCGAAGCAAATTCGGAACCATCGAGAAGGAAGAGGTCAGTCTGTCTGATAAGATGATAGAGATCAAAGATTTTGCCCGTACCCATCGGAAATTCAGCTTTCGAAATCTCCTGGAGAGTCAGTGCTCGAAAGTACAGGTGATCGTCACCTTTCTCTCCATACTGGAACTGATGAAAATGGGACATATCCATGTGGAGCAGGACGGGCTGTTCGATGATATCTCTGTTGAAGTACAGACAGATCCGGATACATGGAAGAATCTTACAGAATTTGCGGAAGATGAACCGCAGAATACAAAGATCAATATGTAATAAAAGGAATGAGGAAGACTGAGTGAAGATTAAGGAGACAGAAGCTGCGATAGAAGCAATACTTTTTGCAATGGGCGGTTCCGTAGAACTGCCCCGGATCGCCAGATCCATCGGTGTGGACGAGAAGACAACAGGAAGGATCATCCGCAATATGATGGACCGTTATCAGGAAGAGAACAGAGGCATCCAGATCATAGAGCTGGAGAATTCTTTCCAGATGTGTACAAAGAAAGAATATTATCAGTATCTGATCAATATTGCCCTGCATCCTCAGAAACCGGCACTGTCAGATGTTATGCTGGAAACCTTATCCATCATTGCATACAAACAGCCGGTTACAAAGGCGGAGATAGAGAAGATCCGAGGGGTAAAATGTGACCACGCCATCAACAAGCTGGTAGAATACAGTCTGGTCAGGGAGCTTGGGCGTCTGGATGCCCCCGGACGTCCGATCCTGCTTGGAACTACGGAAGAGTTTCTGCGCTGCTTCGGCGTGCAGGATCTTGAATCTCTGCCTGTCCCTGACCCTGTCCAGATAGAGGACTTTAAGGCAGAGGCAGAGGAAGAAATCCAGCTGAAACTGGATGTGTAAGATAAAGGAGAAAAAACTAATGCCAACCACATATGCGCATGATTTATTTGGAAAAGAAGTATATAAGAGACTGCCTTCAGATATGAAAGCCCTGATTCGCAGGCATGGGGACCTGTACAGGATTGGTTTACATGGGCCGGATATCCTGTTCTACTATATGGTTTCAAAGAATCCTGTCACCCAGTTCGGGATTGAGATGCATCATGAGAAGGCAAGAGCCTTTTTTGAAGAAGGGATGCGGCAGGTCAGAAGAAATGATGATGAGGCACTTTTTGCATATCTTCTTGGATTTGGCTGTCATTATATTCTGGACTCCGCATGCCATCCCTATGTAAATAAGATGGCTGCAGAAGGCGTTATTCCTCACATTGTTCTGGAGAAGGAATTTGACCGTGTGCTTATGGAAGAGACAGGTAAAGATCCTGACCATTATTATCCGGCCTGCGGGATCATGCCGAAGATGGAATATGCCAGAGTGATCCACAGGGCCATTCCTCTGGTGAAAACCATAAACATTTATATTTCTGTCAGGATGATGAAAATTCTTACCAATTTCATGGTGTGTGATGACCATGGAAGAAAACGCAGGATTCTGGGGAAACTTCTGAGACTGGGAGGAGAGTCCATCGGCTCTGTCATTGAACATTTCATGACTGCCGAAGCAGTAGAGCAGGCAAAAGCTCCCATGCCTGAACTTGAGAGGCTTTACAGAGAGGCGGTTCCTGAAGCTGTGGAATATCTGGGAGAACTTTATACCTTAAGAGAGGGAGCTTATCATCTGAGCAAAAGATGGGACCGGACTTATAACGGGTAATGGGCATATCCCGATATTTTTCGGAACTGTGACAGTCATATTCCGGACATGCAGGCATAAATTATCTTATAGGGTGAAGCAAAATCCTGCAGATATCCTGTAAACAACAAATCTGTGAATAACCGTAAATTATGAACAGTGATATTCATGGATTGCCAGCATGTGAGGTGGAGTATGAGAATGAAACATATTGCCGCTGTCATTGTTGTGACGGCGGTATTATTGTTTACGCAGACATACACCTCCGCCCGGGGAGCGGAGTACAAAATACCTCAGACAGTAGACATGACACCTGTTGCAGAAGAACCGGCAGAACTGTACGCATTATCAGCAGTCCTCATGGACGGAGAGTCAGGCAGAGTACTCTATGAAAAGGACGGAGAGCGGCCTTTGGCAAATGCCAGCACAACCAAGGTGCTTACCTGTATTGTGGCACTGGAGAACTCTCCGGGGGATGATTATGTTCTGGTTTCTCAGAATGCGGCATCCCAGCCGGAAGTAAAGCTGGGACTTCAGAAAGGAGAACAGTATTATCTGGAGGATCTTCTGTACTCCCTTATGCTGAAAAGCCACAATGATACAGCGGTTGCCATTGCAGAACACTGCGGGGGAAGCGTAAAAGGCTTTGCCAGAATGCTCAACCGGAAAGCAAAACAGATAGGATGTAAGAATACGTATTTTATCACACCTAATGGCCTGGACGCTGAGGATGCGAATGGAAAACATCATACAACAGCCGCAGATCTGGCACTGATCATGCGCTATGCTATTAAAAACGAAACATTCCTGCACATTGCACAGACCAGAGACTATACATTCTCTGAGATCACAGGAAAGAGAACCTTTTCCGTACATAATGCCAACGCATTTCTTGACATGAGAGACGGAGTTCTTGCCGGAAAAACAGGCTATACTTCCCAGGCAGGCTACTGTTATGTATGTGCCTGGGAAAAAGAGGGCAAAACATTTATCGTCAGTCTCCTTGGCTGTGGGTGGCCCAACCACAAAACCTATAAATGGAGTGACACAAAGAAACTGCTGGACTTCGGAGATTACAACTATGAGTACGAAACCTACTGGAAAGAACCACAGACCGGAAAAATCCTGGTAACAGACGGTGTGGAAGATGGTCAGGATATAGGAACGAAAATTTATCTGAGAGGTAAATGCAGTGTAACCGCATATGACAGGGAAAAAGAAGTCCTTCTGAAAAAAGGGGAAACTGTAACCTGTAAAATAGAAATTCCACAGAAAGTCAGAGCACCGGTTCTTAAGGGGGAGAAGCTTGGCCGCATTGCCTATTACCTGGATGGAAAACTGATAGATTTTTATCCGGTCTATGCGGAGAAATCAGTGGAAAAAATCAGTTTTAAATGGTACACTGAAAAAGTATTTCATGATTTTTTTCATTAGATATATTATATGGGAACCTTAAAGAACCGTCATCAGAGTCTTGCCATAGAATTGTTTGCCGAATTCATAGAAAAAAACTATCGAACAGATGAAATAATTTAATGGTTTAAAGGGTTGCTATACGAAAGCGATATTGATATAATAAATCTTAACAGTCGGCATTCATATATTGCCGTTCGTGAATAGTTTATGTCAGCCTGTGGCTGATCTGCGGTCTGCTGCAAGCTGACATAGGAAAGACAGAGGAAAGAGATATGAATCAGTTAGAAATACTCAGAGAGAGTCTTGGCCAGTGTGATGAGATCATTCTGGATGCACTTATCATGCGTAACAGGATCGTGGAGGACATTATGGCATATAAAGAAGCCAACGGACTCCAGATTTTACAGCCTGAGCAGGAAGCGAAGCAGAAAGAATGGCTGGAGAAGAGAATGGAAGGCAGACGCCATAAGGACGAGGTTTCCGATGTATTTGAATGCATCCGCACAAACAGTAAACGGATCCAGGCAAGAAAACTCTTCAACTACAACATCGTGCTGATCGGTTTCATGGGTGCGGGAAAGTCCACAATTTCTGATTTCCTTAAGAATGTATTTGCCATGGATGTGGTAGAGATGGATCAGATCATTGCCCAGAGACAGGGAATGAGTATTTCCGATATCTTCGAGACATACGGTGAGCAGTATTTCCGTGACCTTGAGACAAACCTGCTTATCGAAATGCAGTCGCGCAGCAATGTTGTGATCTCCTGCGGCGGCGGTACTCCAATGAGAGAGTGCAATGTAGTAGAGATGAAGAAGAATGGCCGTGTTGTTCTCCTCACAGCAAAACCGGAGACAATCCTTGACCGCGTCAAAAATAACCATGACCGTCCGCTGATCGAGAACAATAAGACTGTTCCATTTATCGCAGATTTGATGGAGAAACGCCGCGCCAAATACGAGGCGGCAGCAGACATTATCATCGAGACAGACGGCAAGAACGAACTGGAAATCTGCGAAGAACTGGTACACAGACTCCGCACCATGGATGAAGAAAAATAATATAACATGACAGATCTGGTTTATGATATCAGAAGTGCCGGATATCAAGTCATAATATTGAATGTATCGGTTATTATAAAAAGATATGGGGTGTCTCGACTGACGGGACAGTCCCATATCTTTTTGTATTCTGATATTTTATTAAGTCGGATCAGCTGGTCTTATAATCCCATTCCTTCTGTGCCTGCTCGATCACATATTTCTTAAATGCTTCCACAACCGGTGGATGGTATACGTTCTTCAACATTGCCATATAGAAGTTTCTCTGCCAGCTTGGAGAAACTAAGGGAAGGATCTTTACATTCAGAGACTGCAGGATCGGAATATTGGGAGCTACGCAGATTCCAAAGCCGTTGGAGACAAAGCCTGCAGCAACCTGATCCTCGTCAATCTCATAAGCCACATCCGGTGTCTGCCCGATACATTCAAATAGTCCGTCAATGATCTGTCTCAGACCACTTCTCTTCTTAAATATAATCTGTTTATAAGGAATGGTATCCTCCAGCCGTACTTCATCCTTTACTGCCAGTGGATGATCCAGAGGTACGATCACAACCAGCTCCTGTCTGGCAACTGGAATAAACTCAATCAGCGGCTCATTATCAAGTTTGGAACAGAACCCCAGATCATATTTCTTCTCTTTTAATCCGTTCAGAATATCAGATGTTAAAACTTTATCACAATACAGATTGAAATCTATCTTTTTAGTAGGATTTTCCTCCAGAAATCCCCGCATGATCTTAGGAAGAAAATCAATTCCCAGTGTACGCAGGAATACCACATCAATGCAGCCTTCCCCTTTACCTGCCAGCCTCAGACTGTTCACAGAGGAGTCCAGACGGTTCAGTACCTCTTCCACGTCATTCAGGAAAACTTTTCCATACTTGGTAAGAGTAACATTCCTTCCATTTTTTTCAAACAGTTTCACGCCCAGTTCTTCCTCAAGAGTGGAGATCGCATAACTCAGCGAAGGCTGGGTGATCGCCAGAATATCAGCGGCTTTTGTGTAATGTTCAATATGAGCCAGCGTAGAAAAGTACCGCAGATGATACAGGTTCATAGAAAAACTCCTTTCTCTGATAAGTATTTTATAAGTGACTATATTTTATGTGCAGGCTTTCACAGTCCTTTAATGCTTCGGAAAACTATAATTATAGTCACTCTTGCACAAATAATCCGCGCTGTATTTGTCATATACGTAGATTATATCATGATGTATTGAAAAAATCTATGAATTTAAAGGATAGAACTAATTTGTTTTATATTTAACAAAGATATATAATGCTTATATCAAAAAGATACAAAATATTATCAAAATAAATAGAAAAATTATGCGATTTTATTAGGAGGACAAAAAGATGTCAAAAGAATTTCCAATTACAATCAGTTCCTGGACACTGGGAGATCAGTGCAAATTTGAAGACAGAGTGATCGCTGCAAAGAACGCAGGATACGAAGGAATCGGCCTTCGTGCAGAAACTTATGTAGATGCGTTGAATGAGGGACTTTTTGACAAAGACATTCTTGCTATTCTGGACAAACATGGTATGAAAGTAACAGAGGTTGAGTACATCGTACAGTGGGCAGAAGAGCACAGATCTTACGAACAGAAATACAAAGAACAGCTCTGCTTCCATATGTGTGAATTATTTGACGTAAAACAGATCAACTGCGGTCTGATGGAAAACTATTCTGTAGAATATACTGCTCAGAAATTAAGAGAATTATGCCAGAGAGCAGGAAAATACATCATCGGTGTTGAACCAATGCCATACAGCGGAATCCCGGATATGAAAAAAGGCTGGGCAGTTGTAAAGGCGGCTGACTGCGAGAATGCAAAATTGATTATGGATACCTGGCACTGGGTAAGAGCAAATCAGCCGGTTGACCTTTCTGTGATCGAAGACATCCCTGCAGACAAGATCGTATCCATCCAGATCAACGATGTATGGGAAAGACCATATGCAACAACAATCTTAAGAGACGAATCCATGCATGACCGTCTTGCTCCCGGAACAGGAATCGGATGTACAGCAGCGTTCGTTAAGATGGTAAAAGAAAAAGGAATCAAACCAAACGCAATCGGTGTAGAAGTCATCAGCGATGCAATCCTTGCAAAAGGACTTGAATATGCTGCAAACCATACATATGAGAACACAAAGAAAGTGCTTGAGGAAGCATGGCCGGAGGTTCTTCAGTAAGTCTCTGACGGATAAACCAACAGATTAAAGGATCAGGCAGAAATCTCCACGCCTGCCTGATCCGCATTTTTGATGAGATAAAAAATACTGAAAATATAAATAAAATCCAGAGAAAAAGGAGAAGGTCACATGAAATTCAATGCAATGTTTCAGCCGATCAACATCGGTCCAATGACAGTAAAGAACCGCTTCGTAGTTCCGCCAATGGGAAACAACTTTGCAAACACAGACGGAAGCATGAGCGAACAGTCCTCAGCTTATTATCGTGAAAGAGCAAAAGGCGGCTTCGGTCTGATCACAATCGAAGCAACAGTAGTACATAAAGGCGCAAAGGGCGGCCCCCGCAAGCCATGTCTTTATGATGACTCCACAATCGAAAGCTTCCGCAAGGTAGTAGATGCCTGTCATGCAGAGGGAGCAAAGGTTTCCGTACAGCTTCAGAATGCAGGTCCTGAAGGAAATGCAAAGAACGCAGGTGCACCGATCGAGGCAGCTACAAGCATTCCGTCAGACTGTGGAAGAGATACACCAAAGGAAGTTACGACTGAAGAAGTTTATGAACTGGTAAAAGGCTATGGCCTCGCAGCAAAGAGAGCCATGGAAGCAGGCGTAGATGCAGTTGAGATCCATATGGCACACGGCTATCTGGTAAGCACCTTCCTTTCTCCGAGAACAAACAAGAGACTGGACGAATTTGGTGGTTCCTTTGAGAACAGAATGCGTTTCTCCCGTCTGATCATCGAAGAAGTTAAGAAGATGACAGAAGGAAAGATCGCAGTTCTTGCAAGAATCAACAGCTGTGATGAAGTACCGGGAGGTCTTGATGTGCATGACAGTGCTGCGATCGCTGCATATCTGGAAGGATGCGGACTGGATGCCATCCATGTATCCAGAGCTGTTCACATCCGCGATGAATTTATGTGGGCACCGACAGTTACACACGGCGGTTTCTCCGCTTCTCAGGTAGAAGAGATCAAACGTGCCGTATCTATCCCGGTGATCACAGTAGGACGTTATACAGAACCGCAGTTTGCGGAATTAATGGTAAAAGAAGGACGCTGTGACCTGGTTGCATTCGGACGTCAGAGCCTTGCAGATCCTTATATGCCATTAAAAGCGCAGGAAGAAAGACTGGAGGATATGATTCCATGTATCGCATGTCTTCAGGGCTGCGTGGCAAACATGTATGCAGGAAACCCTGTATGCTGTCTTGTAAACCCATTCCTTGGACATGAAGCTGAGGGCATTGCTCCTGCAGAAAAAGCTAAGAAAGTAATGGTAATCGGAGGCGGTGTTGCAGGTCTTTGCGCTGCATTTATCGCACAGGAAAAAGGTCATCAGGTAACACTTTATGAAGCAAGTGATAAACTTGGCGGAAACATGCGTCTTGCTGCTTATCCTCCGGGAAAAGGCGACATCACAAACATGATCCGCAGTTATATCGTACGCTGCCAGAAAGCAGGCGTAACAATCAAAATGAATCAGGAAGTAACTCTGGATCTTATCAGGGAAGAGAAACCAGACAGCGTAATTGTTGCTTCCGGTTCCAGAACACTGATCCTTCCGATCGAAGGTATCGACAATCCTGCAATTATCCATGGCTCTGATCTCCTTGACGGCAAGAGAGCAGCAGGAAAGAAAGTACTGGTTGTAGGCGGCGGAATGGTGGGATGCGAGACAGCAGCATTCCTCGGTGAGCAGAACCATGATGTAACAGTCATTGAGTTCAGAGACACTGTAGGTGCCGACGTGATCCACGAGCACAGAGTTTACCTGATGAAAGATTTCGAAGATTACAAGATCAAAGAGATCACAGGTGCAAAGGTATGCAAATTCTATGAGGACGGCGTAGAGTACGAGACAGCAGACGGACAGAGACATGAATCCAGAGGCTATGATTCTGTCATCCTTTCCATGGGATTCAGAAACTACAACCCATTCGGCGAAGAGATCGAAGCTATCGTACCGGATACCTATGTGATCGGCGATGCCACCCGCGCAAGAAGAGCACTTGATGCTACGAAAGAAGCGTATGAGGTAGCTTCTGCATTATAATTACAAGAAAAATATTTCAGGAGGCAAACAGGAAATGGAACAGAGAATTAAAGGAACAACAGGATTAATGGCACTTATCGGAAGCCCGGTAGGACACTCAGGATCACCGGCAATGTATAACTTCAGCTTCCGTTATCACAACCTTGATTATGCTTACATGGCGTTTGACATCAAGGAAGACCAGGTTCCGGCTGCTCTGGATGCAATCCGTCTTTTCAAAATGAGAGGCGCAAACGTAACTATGCCATGCAAGAACGAAGTTGCAAAACACATGGATGAGCTTTCACCTGCAGCAAGAATCATCGGTGCAGTTAACACAATCGTTAATGAAGACGGCAAATTAGTAGGACATATCACAGACGGTATCGGATTTGTCCGCAACTTAAAAGAACATGGCGTTGATGTGAAAGGCAAAAAAATGGTAGTTCTCGGTGCAGGCGGTGCTGCAACAGCAATCCAGGTACAGTGTGCATTAGACGGAGCAGAATCCATTTCTATCTTCAATCCGAAAGACCCATTCTTTGCACGTGCAGAGTCCACAGCAGAGAAACTGAGCAAAGAAACACCGGATTGTAAAGTTGCTGTATTTGATCTGGCAGATGAGGCAAAACTGAAAGAAGAGGTTGCAAACGCAGACATCCTCGTAAACGCAACACTTGCAGGAATGAAACCTCACGAAGAGCTTACTCTGATCAAAGATAAATCCATGTTCCGTCCTGACCTTGTAGTAGCAGACGTTGTTTACAATCCTGCTGAAACAAGAATGGTAAAAGAAGCCAAAGAAGCAGGCTGCAAGCTTGCAATCGGCGGAAAAGGAATGCTGTTATGGCAGGGAGCTGCAGCTTACAAACTCTACACAGGACTGGAAATGCCAACAGCCGAATACCAGAAATTCCAGGAAGAAAACGAAAACAAGTAATAATAACCTAGGAGACCAAAATGAAACAGAAAACAAATAAAATGCTCATTTTCACCTCCCTTGCAGCATATTTCACTTATTTCATCCATGGAATCGGTGCTTCTATCCTGGGGCAGTACAAACCGGAGTTTGCAGCTGCCTGGGGTGCGAAGCCCCTGACCGATGGCACACTGGATGTAAGTATGGTAGTATCTGTAATTGCAGCACTTGGACTGGGACGTCTGATTTCTCTTCCTTTCTCCGGCCCTCTGTCTGACAAATACGGAAGAAAACTGAGCGGAATTATCGGTGTGCTCTGTTATGTAGCATACTTCTTTGGAATGGCTAATTCCACATCCATGGCAATGGGATATGCATTTGCAGTGATCGGCGGAATTGCAAACTCTTTCCTCGATACCTGCGTAAGCCCCACCTGTATGGAAATATATGTAAACAACCCGTCAGTAGCCAACCTGTTTACAAAATTTTCCATCTGCCTGAGCCAGTTCCTGCTTCCATTCCTGATCGGAATCGTAGCATCTGCAAATATGTCATATAAGACAATCTTTATTGTAGCAGGTATTGCAATCCTCATTGACGGAATCCTGATCCTGATCCTCCCCTTTCCGGCGAGAGAGAAGGCAGTACAGGCTAAAGCTGATAAGAAGAAATCCGGACACAAGATTTCCCCTGCAGCGATCGCTGCAATTCTGATCGGATTCACCAGCTCCTCAACCTTTATGTTATGGCTGAACTGTAACCAGGAGCTTGCCCGTTCCTATGGTATGGCAGACCCTTCAAAAATCCAGTCCCTGTATGCCCTGGGAACTGCAACTGCCATCCTTGCAACAGCAGCTTTTATCAAAAAAGGTCTGAAAGAGATTAACGTCCTGATCCTCTATCCGTTAATCTCCACAATCATGCTGGCACTCTGCTACTTTATCCAGGCTCCGTTTATCTGTCTGGTAGGTGGCTTTGTGATCGGATATGCAGGTGCAGGCGGTGTTCTCCAGCTGGCAGTTTCCACCACAGCAGAGTTCTTCCCTGAGAATAAGGGAACAGCAACATCACTGGTAATGATCGCATCCAGCATCGCGAACTACACAATCTTAAGCCTTGCAGGGTACATTACCAAAGTTGGCGGAAGCAGTGCTCCGAGAATGATCCTTCTTCTGAACATGGCAGTGACCATCGTCGGTATCCTGCTCGCCCTCTTTGTAAAGAAGAACAGAAATAAGTAAGCCAGTAAGTGATAGAAATAAATAAGCGATAGAAATAAATAAGATACAGAAATCCTGTGATATTGAAATCCAATCTAACTGAAGATACGTTTGGACGTTACAAGCTTCAAATTTTTTCCGGTCGGATTGGATTTTATTAAAATCTGGATTGTCTAAAAATTAACAAAAAAGATAGAATATACAAGCTGAAATATAGAAGTAATCTAACAATTTATTGAAAAGGAGAATCTGTATGGCAAATACAAGAACACAAAGAAGAGAAAATGAACTGCTCTACATCCCCTTTGGACCATTTCAGATAAGACTTCCATTCATACATTACAAGATAGAATCTGTTGAGTTCATTCAGGGTCTGATCCTGGGCGTTACTGCTCTGGCTGCTGTTCCGTATCTGGAGCAGTATCTGGGGCTTCCTTATGAGCTGGCGTGGAGCTGTGTAATTATTGAAACCTTCCTTTATCTGCTTCACAGCCTGCTTGGCGATCCGGTAGTACCGGGGTGGATCACACCGACCCTGCCGCTGACTATTGTATTTCTGGAAGGCTTCCCCATGGGAAAAGAGCGAATACAGGCTATGATCGCACTGCAGATGCTGGTAGGTCTGGTATTTATCTTTATGGGTGTGACCAGACTGGCGGATAAATTTGTTCATGCAGTTCCCAATTCTGTCAAAGGCGGAATCCTTCTTGCAGCACCGGTTACAGTTATGGCAGGACAGCTGGGAGAGAACGGAAATATGCACAAATATTCTCTGGCTATTGTTGCAGGTGTAGGTCTTTTGATCCTGATCAGCTTCTCTGACAAATATCAGGAGAAGAGAAAAACAAATAAGTTTCTTGATCTTGTTGCGAGATACGGAAATCTTTTCCCCTATCTTATCGCAATGGTAGTAGGACTTCTGGTTGGCGAACTGGATGCCCCGGGACTGGAGATTGGTACCTTTATCAAGATTCCTCAGTTTAAAGATATCATTGATCAGGTGAGTATTTTCGGCGTAGGGATTCCTCCGGCATCTATGTTTATCAAAGCACTGCCGCTGGCACTGGTGTGCTATGTTATTGCATTTGGTGATTTTGTTACTACAGAGACCCTTGTATCAGAGGCACGTCAGGCAAGAGATGATGAGTATATTGATTTCAATTCCAGCCGTTCCAATCTGGTAAGCGGTCTGAGAAACCTGATCCTGTCTATCATTGCACCATTTCCTCCCCTTTCCGGTCCGTTATGGGTTGGAATGACTGTATCCGTATCCATGCGTTATAAAGAAGGAAAGAAAGCAATGAAGTCTCTTCTCGGAGGAATGGCTTCTTTCAGACTGGCCACATTCTTAAGTGTGCTGATCATTCCTGTAGTAAGCTTCTTTCGCCCGATCTTCGGAGTAGGATCTTCCATTACTCTGATGTTCCAGGCGTTTGTATGTGCAAGAATCGGTATGGATTACTGCAAGAGCGACAGAGACAAGATGATCGCAGGCGTAATGGCAGCAGTCCTCGCAACCCAGGGAACCGCATGGGCATCTGCATGGGCATTGGCAGTTGGCTTCGGACTGAATGTTTTCCTGTCCAACTGGAATCCCCTTGAGAAAAAATAATATAAGCAAAAACCAAGAAGAACAGCCGGGATTCGGGGCTGTTCTTCTTGGTTTTCATCAATTGTTATTTTAACAATCGTAGCAAGAATTCCCTTACCTCTATAGGTGATGGGATGAATTGCACATTCGAGCATATCTGCTCAAATGCATAAAAAATTCATAAAAAATCACAAAAACGCTTGTTCTGATACAATAAATATATTATAATAAAAAAGAACAATATGCTCTTGAATTTTGGGCGGTCGAAATACGTGTACATAATGAGTTTAGATAATAATTTTCATTCAGTGTTTTTGGCTAATCATGGTTATGAAATATAGCAGAAAGATGCTGGACGATAAGATGTCAGAGAGAGCAAAAGAAATCTTTGAAATATAGTACCTGTTGAAACAATCCATCAGTATATAGAGAGTCAGGGTGAAAAAGATGAACCGGGCAGTAAAAATAAGGATTTATCCAAATAAAGAACAGATAACCCAGATAGAAAAGACGATCGGCTGCAGTCGTTTTCTTTATAACCGGATGCTTGCGGATAAGATCCGTTATTATCAGGAAGAAAAAAAGATGCTGAAAAATACGCCGGCCGGATATAAAAAAGA
>NZ_JAAIMY010000027.1 GCF_013300825.1 Blautia wexlerae | reverse complement strand
CTCTTTTTCAGGCAGTACAGTCAGATGTGTTCCTTTCCGATTGTAAATCATTCTTTCATGATGCGGCGTCATTCATACAGACCTTTATCGGATGGACGATTTCTGCCGGGCAATCTGTGGCACAGATTAGTACCAAAATTCCTAATGCGTTTATAGCCGGAATCATATATTGGGTATTGCTGATATTGGTTGTCGGAATATGTGTCGCAGGGACAGGGATACTGGCGATACTGATAGAAATAAAGGTTATAGAATTATATAAGAAAAACTGTTGGGATGTTATTACCCTACTGATAATACTGACAAGTACTGCTGTCATCATTTATTTTGGAGAAACAATCAAAAAGGTACTGTCAGTAAATCTTCTATTGCTTTTTGTGCTTTCACAGGGAGCATATGTTGGACTTAGATGTTATTTGAAAAATCAGTTAAATACCAAGCTATATTGATGAAAATATGATAGAAAAACGTATAAGAGCAGGGGATAAAACGCACATCGTCCCCTGCTATTATATTATCCTTTTCAATTTCTATTAGGATATGTCTGTTTCATTGTTTCAGCAATGTAAATAACATTGGAAACTAACATAATGTGCTTTCTGCAACTGTGTTCGTCCCGCTGTTCTTCCCGGTAGAAAAACTGGTCTACGGAAATATCGAACATGGTAACGAGTTTGAAAAATAAATTGAAGCTGGGATGTTGTCCCTTGTTTTCAATATTCATAATCGTGCGGTCTGTCTTGCCGACCAGCTCCGCCACATAGGCCTGTGTCCAGCCCCTTTCCTCTCTGGCTTGTTTGATTGCCAGCCCGAGCCCATGAAAGTCAAACCTGATTTCATCTTGGTTCATTCTCATATCACCCTATATCATTGTACATTTCGGGTTGAATTATGAGAATGTAATGAAATTTGATGTTAAGTAGTATTTTATTTCATTATCAAATAGCCACATGATTGAATATAGCAAACGATTGTGATAAAGTTGATACGAATATGCCATAAAATTATATTCTGCAAATTGATCAATGTTAAAGAGAGGTATTTTATATGAATTACACAATTCTAATAGTTGATGACGATATGGCTATCAATGATATGCTTGTTAAATATCTTCGGAAAAATGGTTATATAACATATTCTGCTTATTCAGGAACAGAAGCCCTTCTTTTTCTTGAAAAGCAAAAAGTTAATCTGATTATTTTGGATTTAATGCTTCCCGGTCTTTCTGGTGAACAAGTTTTAGCAGAAATAAAGAAAACAAAAAATGTACCTGTAATCGGTCTATCTGCAAAAGAAGATTCTAAAAGTAAAATTTTCTTATTGAAAAACGGTGCTGATGATTATGTAACGAAACCCTTCGATATAGAAGAACTACTTGCAAGGATTGAAACGATTTTGCGACGGATTTATGAAAATCAATATACATCAAATTCCTTGTTATGTTGTGGCGATTTAAATTTAGATACAATAGGAATGGAGGCCACTCTAAAAAATCAAAAATTGCCCCTTACAAAAAATGAGTTTGCTATATTGAAAATGCTTATGGAACATCCGCAACAAGTATTTACGAAAGATATGATTTATGAGCAATTATGGAATGAAACTTTAGAGGGAACTGAAAATGCTATCAATGTTCATATCAGCAACTTACGCAAAAAAATTGCTGCAATAGATAATAGTAAATCATATATTAAAACGGTTTGGGGAATTGGGTTTAAGATGGACATATAATCTTTATGAAATCCTTAGATTTAGAAAATAATTTACTTAAACTTATCCCTTACACTAAAACCACAAGGAGGGATATATCATGGAATATATACTAAGAACGAACACAGTATCTAAAAAATACACAAATTATTATGCTGTTGATAAAGTATCCATTTCTATTAAAAAAGGCGAAATATATGGCTTGATTGGAGAAAATGGTGCTGGTAAGTCTACTTTAATGAAAATGATTGCAGGTTTGGTTGAACCATCAGAAGGCTCTATTGAACTATTTGGAAATTTTGTTCCCCAGACTGAGCGTTATCGTATTGGTTGTGTGATTGAATCTCCGGCACTTTATGCAGAATTAACCGCAAAACAAAATTTGGAAGTATTTAGAAATGCATATGGACTGTCAAGCAAAGAATCTGTACAACAAATTTTAAAGCAGGTGGGTCTGTCACAATATGAAAATAAAATTGTCAAAAAATTTTCATTAGGTATGAAACAGCGTTTAGCCATTGGCATTGCCTTGTTGGGAAATCCTGATTTTCTGATTCTTGATGAACCTATCAATGGCTTAGATCCGACTGGAATACAAGATATGAGGAATTTCTTATTAAAACTAAATAGGGAAGAACATATTACCATTATGATTTCCAGTCATATCTTGGGGGAATTGTCAAAAATTGCAACGAAATACGGCATTATTAAAAATGGCAAGCTGATTGAAGAAATCACTGCAAAAGAATTAAATGAAAAATGTCAATGTTGTTTAAAAATTAAGGCATCAGATACTGCACAGGCCGCTATTTTAATAGAGAAAAATCTCCATACTAAAAACTACGAAATTCTTTCTGATAATAATATTCGGATTTTTGAATATGTAGACAATCCCGGAATTGTAAACTCCTTACTGGTTAATCATGGAATTTCTGTTGATGAATGTACTGTAACAAAGGAGTCACTGGAAGATTACTTTAATGAAAAAATGAGAGGAGGCATAGTCAATGCTTAATTTAATTAGAGCTGATTTTTATAAAGCAATACATGGAAAAGTCTTGAAAGTATGTTTTCTTATGATGACAGGATGGATATTCTTATGTGCTTATGCACAAAAAGCAACGATTGGCATGAGGGAATATTTGGTAGGTACAGAAGTTTCTGCAAATTACTGGGATTCTTTTTTTAATTATTACCCGGTTGTATTCCCTTTGATTGTTTTTTGCAGCTACTATTTCTCAAATGATTTTCGTCAAGGGACTGTAAAACATTATATAGAAAAAGGTCTGTCACGATGGAGTTACTTCTTCTCAAAATTTGTAATTGGCTGGATTGTATCATTCTTTTTTTTGGTGTCTGCCTTTTTAATTGGTTTGTTATGTAATAAAATTTTTTTTGAAATAAGCGGTCTTACTTTTACAAACATTAGCAATATAGTGTCCTACATATTCTGTGAGGCATTATATCATATGGCTGTATCAACGCTCGCAATTTCACTTGTTTTTCTCATAAGAAACAGTTCAGTTAGCATGGCAGTTAATGCTTTGCTTATATTTTTTGGTTATCTGGTTCTTCATGGATTGGAAAGTATTTTGGGCTTAGGATATAACATCACAATTTTTTGGGCAATTAGTAATATCAATAAAACAAGAATAGATATGGCAGTTCAATGGCTTCCAACCGCAATTATCATTTTCTTCGCCTATATGATTATATTTGGTGGAGTTATAGGAACAATTTTCAAGAAAAGAGATATTACATAATGCAGGGAGGGATAATGTTATGAGTGTGGTACTTCAAATATATGCTATCATTGTGACACTATCTCTTATTATTGTTTTATCATTTTACTTGCTTCATCGTAGGGAGGTAACCCGGTTAAGCCAGAAATTGCAAACACTTTTACATTCATTTACCCATGCGGAATTGACATTAGATTTTCCCTCTTCCGATATAACCGATCTTGTAAATGCTTTAAATGAATTGCTTCGAGTTTACCACAAACAAGTATATTCATTACAAAAAAAGGATGAGGCAATCAAAGAAACAATTACAAATTTAGCTCATGATCTTAGAACACCTGTGACTGCTATTCAAGGATATACCCAAATGCTTCTACAATCGCCGGAGTTGTCCGAGGAAGATTTAGATGCAGCAGCTGTTATAAATGAAAGATTGAATGTTTTAAATCAGTTACTAAATCAGTTGTTTGAATTTGCACGAATAGAAGCTGATGAAATGGAATTTTCTTATACTACATTTGATTTAAATGCTGTTTTACGCTCTGTTGCAGTTTCCTTTTTTAAATCTTTTGAGGAACGCAAAATAATTCCAGCATTAAGTATTGCAGAGATTTCTTTTCCATTTTATGGAGATGAAAAAGCAGTAACCAGAATTTTTGAAAATATCATTTCTAATGCCTTGTCACATGGGAAAAGTGATTATCATTTTTCATCTTATGATAATAATGAATATTATTACTTTTCTTTTCAGAATATTACTGACAGCATAAGTGAATCTGATATAGATAAAATATTTAATCGCTTTTATACAACAGATTTATCTCGTTCTCGCAAAACAACTGGTTTAGGTCTCACGATAGCAAAGAATTTAACTGTGAAAATGGGCGGTTCTATCAGTGCTTCTCTAAATAATAATGTTTTTGAAATTGTAGTGTGCTTTCCTAAGCAAAAAGGATAAAAAACTGATGAACCTGCTTTGGTGGTTAAAAAAAACGCTTATAAAGTAGGTGTATTACATTGCTTATTCACATAAAAAACTTGATGGCGGTTTCAAAGCCGCCATCTTTCGTGCAAATAATATTCTAACACAAACATGGTGGCGTAGGAGGATACTCGTTCAAAGGAATAATATCAATAAATGAATTATGAATGGTCCTACTAGTCAAGACCACCGGCTTAGCCGGTGGCTTGCTTTGACCCTATAAGGGTCTATTACCGGCACTGGAGTCTAAAGACTCACTGAAATAGGTTCGCCAAGCGCAACATCATTTACCCACTAAGCCCTAAAGGGCTTCTTTTATTTGTTCGGTTTTACTGGCTCACCCGTGAACGGGTCAATATACTCTTTCAGTGTCATCTGGTCATATTCCAAATCTTCTTGTAACTGATTTGCTATATATTCCTGTATTTTCTGTTGTTGACCTCATAAATTATCAAAATACTGATTTACTTGCCTGTCTCTGAATTGACCTGTATACTGTCATCAGCATACAAAAAGGAAAAGGTCTCAGAGCACCCTCCTGGCAAGTTGTGTACTCTGAGACCCTGGTCACTAAACCATGGTTATTATATCAGATTATTCACTTGTCCTCAAGGAGGAGTTTGTGTTTTTTGTTGAGAGCAGTGTGACCACCCATATGTGCCCAATCTGTCAGGCTACGCTTTCCTACCGGGATTCCCGTCCACGTATCCGCAAAAAAGAAGGCGGTGTGAAGGAGCAGTTAATCATCCGACGGTTTCATTGTAAGAACTGCCACTCCTATCATAGTGAGCTTCCGGATTGTCTTGTGCCATATAAGCACTATGAAACAGAAGTGATCTCCGGAGTACTGGACGGTATTGTACAGCCGGATGACCTGGATTCTGAAGACTACCCATCCTTCACTACCATGCTCCGCTGGCTGCAGTGGTTCCGTGAAAATCATGAACGTATTAACGGATATTTAAGAACGATCCGGGAATTCCTGTTGGGTTATAACAAAGAAAAGCTTGCTTCTGTTTCACTGCTCGATTCTTTCAGAAACCAATATCAAAACTGGTTAGAAATCATCTTGCGTCAGATTTACAACAGCGGGGGATTTTTAGTCCCGATCCGCTGGTAAGGCTTATGCACCTACTTTGCATCGTCTGTCAAAGTAGCAAAGGGTATATTGGTCTCAAAAGGAGGTCATTATCTTATGAATACAACAATAAACAGACAACAATGGCAAGAGGAAGAAGCCCTCAGGCGTTTTCAATTGATTTCACCGCTTCTCCAGACTGGTCTGGATGATGCAAAGCGTATCCAGCTTCGCAAAAAGATTGCAGAAGAAAACAACATATCTGTCCGTTCCCTTTACCGCTATGAAAAAGCTTTTTCGGAAAGGCAGTTTACAGGGCTAAAACCTGCTGACCGTGAGAAACACCGGTCACAAAAACTTCCGGAAAACTTTTCGTTCCTGTTGGAACAGGCAATCCAACTTCGCAAGGAGGTTCCGGAGCGGTCGGTTGCCCAGATCATCTACATCCTGGAAACGGAAGGGCTTGCGGTACCCGGTACTTTAAAGCGTTCTACTTTGGAACGCCATATCTATAAGGCTGGTTACGGACAAAAGCAGATGCAAATGTATCAGGATGCAAGAAACAGTTCTTCCAAACGCTTTTGCAAACCGCACCGTATGATGCTGATCCAGGCGGACATCAAATATGGACCCAAGCTTCCAATCGGAAGAAATGGGGCTAAGGTACAGACTTACCTGTCCTCAGCAATCGATGACCATTCCAGGTATCTTCTATCATCCCGGTTTTATGACAATCAGGGAGAATCAATCATTGAAGATACGTTTCACCAAGCGATTTCCCGGTATGGAATCTTCGATTCCTGTTACTTTGATAATGGAACACAGTATATCGCAAAACAGATCCGTTCTTCCCTTGCAAGGCTGGGCATCCGTGTGATGTATGCAAAACCAAGATCCGGCAAAAGTAAAGGGAAAATCGAAAAGTTCCATCAGGTGGTAGATGCTTTTATCCGGGAATCAAAGCTGAAAAATATCAGAACATTGGAGGAACTGAACCGTTTGTGGGCAATCTACCTGGATGAGTATTACCACAAGAAAAAGCATGATGGCATTGCAGAATACTACGAAAGCCTCGGTGCCGCCATTCCGGAAGAAGGCATATCACCACTGCAGGAATGGAACCGGGACAGCCGTCCACTGACTTTTTTGGATACAGCCGTTGTAGCCGAAGCTTTCCTGCACCATGAGCAGCGAAAAGTGGATAAAGGTGCCTGTATCAGTTTCCGTGGGCAAAGGTATGAAACCAAACCTGCCCTGATCGGATATACGGTGGAAATCTCCTATGATCCGGCAAATCCTGAGATCATCACCGTTTCCTATCCCGGATTTGAACCTTTTCAGGTAAGGCCTGTAAAGATTGGACCGTATTGCGACAGGCAGGCAACACTTCCGGCTGCCATGCAGGGACAAGTGCCGACAACTTCCCGTTTTCTGGATGCGCTGGAAACGAAATATACACAGAGTAAGTACCAGATGGCAGATGCGATTTCATTTGCATCTTACAGGAAGGAGGCGAATGACTAATGTATGAATCATTCTTTGGCATGGAACATACACCGTTTGTCCGGGATGTCCCTCCTGAAAAACTGTTCGAATCCAATGCTTTCCGGGAAACTCTCGGCCGTCTGGCTTATGTGGCGGACCGCCAGATGTTTGCTGTTGTAACAGCTGATTCAGGGTGTGGAAAGTCAACGCTTATCCGCCGGTTTTATTCGGAACTTCCAAAAGAGGATTACATCATCCTTTATCTGTCAGACTCAAAACTGACCCCAAGGTGGTTCTATAAAGGTCTGCTGGATCAGTTGGGGCTGGAATCCCGTTTCTACCGCGGTGATTCAAAGCGCCAGCTGCAACAGGAGATCGAGGTAATCCGGGGCGTACAGCGTAAAAAGGTTGTCTGCATCCTGGATGAAGCCCACTTGTTGGAGAAGGAGACACTGGAAGAGTTTCGCTTTCTGCTCAACTACCGGTTTGATTCCATGAGTCCCATGGCTGTTGTTTTAGTCGGACAGACCGAACTGTGGGAAAATAAACTAAAGCTGCAGCGGTATGCCGCCATCCGGCAGCGCATTGACATGTACTGTACGCTGCCTCATCTTGACCGTTCTGAAACAGAACAATATATCGTAAGCCACATGGATTACTCCGGATGCGGGCAGGAAATATTTACAACCAAGGCATTGGATGAGATCCATAAGGCATCTGCAGGAATCCCACGGATGATCAACCGTGTCTGTGAAAAAGCTCTGATGTATGCGTTTCAAAATCAGAAACGATTGATCGATGATTATATGATCAAGTTCGTTGTGGAACACGAGATGCTTGGGATGGTAACTTCATAAAGCAGGTACCGCCTGGAAACAGGCGGTATTGCCTAACTGACTGGTGACAGAAAGTTAAGCAAGTGAGCGTCAACTGATGTGAGCAATCTGGTGACAGCTCATGAAATCACTAACAATTTTCTTTGCATTTTTCCCTACCGTATCTACATAATATCCTCGACACCAGAAATGTCTATTTCCATATTTATATTTTAAATTTGCATGTCTTTCAAATATCATAAGTGTACTTTTTCCTTTTAAGTACCCTACAAAATACGATACACTTATGCTCGGTGGAATTTCTACTAGCATGTGTACATGATCTGGACATATTTCCGCTTCTACAATTTTTACACCTTTTCTCTTACATAACATACTCAAAATATTCGCTATATCCTGCTTTATTTTTCCATATGCTACTTTTCTTCTATATTTTGGTGCAAATACAATATGATACTTACAATTCCATTTTGTATGTGATAAACTATTACTATCCATTTGGATAACCTCCTTTGTCCTTTAATGCGGTTGGCGAACCAACATTATTGTAACACAGGAGGTTTTTTACTGTAAGCTGAAGCATTCCTAACTCACCTGCATAGCAGGTGGTTTATTTGTTTCCCAAAGTTCCGTTTTTCGGATCAACGAAAAACTACACAATGGTAAACAGGGCTTTGCCCTAACAAGAAGAAAAGCGGCAGAGATTTCTCCCCTGCCACTTTGATTATGTAAAAAATATCTGTGTTAACGAGTCTCTTGCCTTGCTTGTATCTCGTTCATTTTTCCAATCGAAAATCAGATATAAACTTTTGTTTAAATTGCCTATAATTCAAGTGAATCTTCTGCATCCACCCACATCTGTAAATTACCATTAAGATATAATCTCGCATATTCCAAAGGTTCATCCACAGCCAATGAAGTAAGCGCACATTCTGATCTGTATGTGGTTTTTAGATTTTTTTCAGCTTCCCAGCAATCAATACGAAGCATATATCCGGCACTTGTGTAAACATCAATACTATCGTGGTTTATGTTGTATTTTGCATAAATTGTTCTCATCGTATCTTATCTCCATTTTTTTATAATCAGTTACAGAGTTAAATATCGAAAACATTTCAATCAGTTCACCATGTCGCTATTGTTATATGTTATAATGTGTTATGAAATTTTCTTTCCCTTAATTTTTCCCATATTAAAGTTCATGAAAACCAATGGGAGGATATAACACAAGGGAAAGAGTAAGGGAAAGTTCACTTGCTACAAACTTAGTATTTTCAAGGGTTTGCGAAGAATTTGATAATCAAATATAACAGTTATTAAATTTCCTAAAATAAGTGAAATATCAACTTGAATTTGACAAAGGAGTGTGATTGTATGAAAAGGCAACTGCAAGGTATAGCATTGATTTTAGTTAGTATCCTGCTGATGTTAGGATATGGCAATGTGGCTTTTTTTGATTTAAGTTTCAAATGGGCTTTAATCTTTTCAGTTATCGGCATTACTGGCGTTATAATGACATTTTTACCCGATAAGAAGTGAACACATTCCTTTGTCGGATGGGAATAGAGGACGGACAGGCAAATCAGCTTGCCCGTCCTTTTCTTTATCGCTCCTGTTCCTGCCGCTTGGTGTGGTTCTGTGTCTGCTCCGGCTGCTCGGCTTTCAGTGCAATATCAACGCACTTGCGTATCTTCTGAAGCTCGGCAACCTCGGCGCGGGTAGCTTTCAGTTTGGTGTAGTCGGTATCTCTCTGCTCTTTGAGGTCGGCGTATTCATGTTTCCATTTGGAGATAGGCAGCGTCTTTGTATCTGTCAGATTTGCATGGAGATAGCGGCTTGCTGCGTTCCATAGGGTCAGTTCGGCGCGGTGGGCTTCCTCATACTTATCCCGTTTGTTCGTCCAGCCGTTTTTCAGCTTTTTCAGTTCGGCATGAATGGGCTTATACTGCAAATAATTCTCGCCGTTCTCTATCAGCTTTTGCAGTTCTTTCATGCGCTGCTCGGCGGTTTTCATTCCCTCCCGGATTGAATAGGCTCTATCACTGACAGAGGAAAGGGCTGCGTCCAGCTCATCAAGATTAGAGATACCATGCTCGGAAAGATAGTTGACCGCCGCCGCTATGGTTTTCAGTTCTTCGGCTGCGTGCTGCTGTTGCCAACGCTGTGAATACTTCCGGCTCTTTTCTCTCTGAACGCTCAAATACTTCATCAACAGATTTGCGAGGTCGGGAGATTGCGACGGCTGTTCTGGGGCGGTTTCCCGCGCTTTGAACAGGTCGGCAATCCACTCTTTGAGCTTTCCAATCTGCGCCCGGATTTCCCGGATAAGGCGGTTTGCCTTTTGGATATTTCGGTTCAGTTCGCCTTTCTCGGTGGCGATACCTTTCTTCTCCATTTGGCAAGCAGCCACGCCCATGTGGACGGTGGGTATCTCGTCTATACCGCGCTCGGCATTGCTGCGGTGGTCGATGCGCTCTGGGCTTCCGTTCCTCTCCAAAAAGTCGTTGGTAAAGTCAGCCCATGCCTTGCGCCACAAGAGGGTGTTGTCCTTGTCGTTCCAGCCTGTAAGGTCAATTTTGTGCGTCTTGTATCTGCCGCTTGGCAAGCGGATACGCTCGCCGTTCTCGTCAAGGTCATATTCCTTTTTGGATTTCGCTGCCCATGTGCCGCGCTCGTCAAGGGGGCGCATGGTAAGCATGATATGACAATGGGGGTTGACGCTGTCGGTGTCATGGATAGCAAAATCCACGCACATTCCTCTGGAAACAAATTGAGAGGAACAGTATTCCCGGACAAGCCGTATCTGTTCCTCTCGTGATAATTCTATGGGTAGGGCTGCGTCAATCTCTCGCGCAAGCTGAGCGTTCCCGGCTTTCTCGTAAAGCTCCACACTGTTCCACAAAGTAGCGCGGTCAGAGAATGAGGGCGGGGCATGGGGCGGCAGCATGATTTCTGTATGGACAACGCCGCCTTTGCGAGTGTAGTCATGTGTCATTCCGTCCCATTCGTTTGTCAGCTTTTCGCCGCTTCGGTAGGCGGCTGCGGCAACGGCTGATTTGCCTTTTCCTCGGCTCACAATGCCGATGTTCCAATGGTAAATGGCTATGGGTATCACCTCCCGGATAGGATAATAAATCCCGCAAAAATGGTACAGACGCCAACGGCGGGTGTACTGTTTTTGTGGGTGTGCAGGGATAGCCGCGAAGCGGCGCAAGGGGTGCAGCCCCTTGTTGCGGCAAAGCCGCCATATCGGAGCGCGGGGTAAAATCCCTGTGCGGAGATAAGCCCTCGGCAGAGCGCACACGCCCGCAAGGGTGTATAAGTGCGCCCTTGTTGCCAAGGGATTATTTAGCTTGTCGTTTCCTCGGCTCGTTTTCTCAAAAACTCCCGCGCTGGTTCACTCGTCAAGGCAAGCCGGAGAAGTGCTGTGGCTTCCTCGTCGGTCATGTTCTTTGCTTCCGGCACAATACTTTCAAAGACTGCGCCCCGGACGATAAGGCGGTGGCTGCGCGTTCTGCGTTCTTCTTTGGATAGCTTCTGACGCAACATCTTTTCCCGGTTCTCAAACTGCCGGATTTTCTTCTTCCCGTCCTCAATCTCGGCTTGCAGCTCCTCACGGGTTTTCTCTCTCGGTTTCGTCATGGGTGGCCGCTCCTTTCTGCCTGTCGGCATAGAAAAAGGACAGTCGATTTCTCGGCTGCCCTTTTGGGTGGGTATTAAGTTTTATTGTGTGCTGTTTTATCTTACCCTTATTGTTTTGACACTTTACTTAAACGGGATATTTCATCATCATTATTCAATAATCGTGTTGATAGCAGACTGTACCGCTTTATATCTCCCCTCATTTGAGTGTGCCGCTAAACAGGTAATTAAATATGCTTTTCCATCTTTTTCATACAGAACAACAATGTTATAGGAAGATGCCATTGTTCCTGTTTTCATTCCTTTAACATTTGCATTATAGTACGGTGAATTTTCATCTAAAAATTCATTTGTATTTTTCCATGTAAATTCACCTTGCGGAGTTTGAATTGAAAATTCGCTTTTTCCAATACATTCTTTAACAAAATCGTAGTTAAGGAGCTTCAACGCTACGCGGTTAATGTCATCTAAATGAGAGTCAGCTTGCATAGACGCGCCACTTGGGTCATTATATAAATTTGTTTTGGAATAGCCTGCTTCGATTAAATACTCACTAAGTTCTGTCATGAAATAATCTATATATTCCGTTGCTGTATAACCTTCGCCTAATTCGTTTTTAGCGATATGATATGCCAACACATAGGCTGCGTCATTTCCGGAAGGAACAAGCATAGCCTCCATGATTTGTTTAACTGTGTATTCCCCAGCATACAGATTTGCTAAAGATGAACCCGCCGGAACAAGTTCTAATACCTCTTGATTTACTTCAACAATATCTTCCAAATCTACTTTTCCCAAAGCATAATCAATGGCAAATAGTTTTGCCAAACTTGCGACAGTGGGCAACTGGCTATCACCCTCGTAAAATAAATATTCTTCTTGCTCAATATCATAAACAGAAAATGAAAGAGCGTCCTGCGGAATGTTAAGCTCATTCGTACTTAGTTGAAAATCAATTTTTTTATAGATGTCCTTTAAGAAATCAAAACGATAAATCCCTGTTTTGTGTAGCCCAATTACTGCAACAAATGCTATAAACAACACTGTTACAAAAGCTATTATTATCTTTTTACATTTTCTATGCTTCTTCATATTTTTTCTCCCACGAATTTATATCTGCCATTCTGTGCCTTTGAGAAAAGTATAGCACAAGAACATGAACAAATCCACATTATTTCAACAAGTTTGTAGTGCTGTTTTCTCTGGCATATTGCCGCGCTGCTTCCCGCCGTTCCTCGCTGTATGGGGCGGTCAGACGGAAAGAGAAACGGCCTTTCTCAATGTCAAACTCCATGCAGCCCGTTTCCGGGTCGGTGTCGGTCTGCTTGCAGTTCTCCGGGTAGCGGCGGCTGTATGCAAGCATCCGTTTCTTTAGGTCGGTGTTGTGGGTGCGGATATGGATCAGCGGGTCTTTCTCGTCAAACCAAATATCGGTGGTCTTTTCCTGCTTCGTAAGCCCTGTTCTCATAAACTCTCCTTTCTGCGCCCCTGTTACGCAATAGGGGCATTTTTCGGGTGTTTTTCCCGGCTCTTGACTTGGGGAAAATGAGGATTTTCAAATAGAAACCGCCCGGACAGGGAATGGTTCGTCGGGGCGGCTGTTATCGCAAGATTTCTGTTTTTTCCGGCTCTTGACCGTCAGACGCGGATAAACGCGTACTGTCGGCAAGCACCAGTTTGAGCAGCTTGTCGCGGAATGTTTCTGTGCTGCTGTGATTGAAAAATAACTCCGCAACAATGGTCTGCCCGTTCCTCTGGGTCGTGATGATATTGTCGGGGGTCTGTTCTGCCATAGGCGGCTCCTTTCTCCGGGTGCAAAAGAGGGATTTCCCGTAACTCGGAAAATCCCTCTTGGTTGACGGTTATTCTGTTTTACTGTGTGGGCTGTGCGGCGGCTGCCTGCGCCTTTCTCCTTGCCCGGTATTCCCGCGCTTTCATGCGGTCATACTCCCGCTGCTTTTCAAGGTTTCGCGCCCGGTACTCCCTTGAATACTGCCGGTGGTAGGCGCGGCTCTTTTCCTTTTTGGCTTCTTCGATTTCCTCCCGCATTTGCCGGATTTCCTGCTCGGTCGGCTCTGCAAGCTGTGTCACTTCGTTCTCAAACTTGCCGATATAATTGAAATATATGCTGATGTGCTGGATTGCGTATCTCGCCCTTTTCTGGTCGCGCTCATGCACTTCAATCCGGCTGATAAACTCGTTGAGAATGGCGGGGGTAAGCTCGGTAAAGGCAGCATGGCGTTCCGTCAGCTTCAAAAACTTCTGCGCCCGTCCTCCCGCGTTCTCAAAAGCGGATAGCTGCTCTTGGAGCGTGGCAAGCTCCGCTTTCAGCGTGTAGTATTCTTCTGAATACTTCTGCGACATCTGCTCATAGCGGTCTTGCGGGATCGTGCCGAGGGCGTTGTCCTCATAGAGCTTGTTCAGCACCTTGTCAATCTGTTCAAGGCGCGTCGTGATTTGCGGAATACGCTTCTGCTGCTTCTTGGTCTGATCGGTCTGCTGCATGGCAAGGTTCTTTTTCACTAATGCTTCAAACTCCGCCCGATTGCTGATAGAATAGTCCTCGATTTTCTTCAGCACTTCCGCGATGGTCTGCATGAGCAAGTCCGCGTCCATGATGTGCGGGGAATGGCATTTGGGGTTCTTGGCTTTTCCCTTGTGGTACTCGCTGCAAAAAGCAACGTGCCGCTTGCCGCCGTTCCGGTAATCAATACGAATGTGCATTTTTGCGCCGCAGTCCTTACAGAAAAGTAAGCCGGACAGAGGGTGGATTTCCCCGTCCCCGTTGGGGCGTCTGACGGGTGCGTTTCCCAAAATCCGCTGTACGGTTTCAAAATCGCTGCGGCTGATAATCGGCTCATGCACATTTTCTGTGATGTGCCATTGGCTCCGGTCTACATAGTGGTTATGTTTATCCCGGAAATGCTTTGTAGTCTTGAAGTTGACTACATCGCCGCAATACTCCTGCCGTGTGAGGATATTGGTCAAGGTGGCTTTGTTCCACTTGCAGCGGTTATCCTCGTTGAGTGTCTTATTTTTACAGGTTCCCCGCCCGCGGTCTTTCATGTAGAAAGTGGGGGTAGGGATTTGCTCCTGTGTCAGATATACGGCGATTTGGTTGCGGTTCTTCCCACCGATAAACAGGCGGAAAATAAGGCGTACAACCTCGGCAGCTTCCTCGTCGATTATCCAAAAATCCTTGTTGTCCGGGTCTTTGACATAACCGTAAGGGGCTTCGGTGACAATCGGCTTTCCACTCATGCCTTTGGTCTTAATGCCCGTTTTCACTTTCTTGCTGATGTCCTTTGCATACCACTCCGACATGATATTGATAAAGGGCGCAAACTCCAATGTGTCGGGCTTCTCGCTGTCAATGCCGTTGTTGACCGCGATAAAGCGCACATTGTTCCGTCTGAATATCTCCATCGCGTTTCCGACTTGGAGATAGTCACGCCCCCAGCGGGTAAGGTCTTTCATAATGCAGACACCGATTTTCCCGTTTTCCACATCGTCCATCATGCGGGAGTAGGCAGAACGGTCAAAAAACCTGCCGCTTTCGTCGTCGTCGATGTAGTGCCGGATATTGGTTAGGTGCTGCCCTCTGGCATAGTTCTCCAAAAATATTTTTTGGTTCTGTATGCTGTTGCTCTCGCCGCCGTCCCTGTCCTCGTCGCCCACGGAAAGGCGGGAGTAAAGGGCTGTAATTTTGCTATAATCAGTCATGTGCATAACCTCCTGTGCGTCCATGTATGTGTCATTTACACTTAAAATTATGCACTCCATCTGGCAGAACCATACTCCACACCCAGCCGATATTTCCTGGCATTTTTCGTGCGGTAAATAATAATAAACTTTACAGCCACGCCTCCTGTAATTCCCCAAAACAGATCCATATGATTCAAGCTTGGCCAGAGATTCCGAAATGCCAGTTCAAAATAAGTAATAGTGTTCATAAATTTATCCCAGGAAGTTGCTCCGGTGTTTACCCGATACAGCCAGGCAATCTTATTGAAAAAATAAGCAAACATCAGATAGGGGAAATTAGCTAAAAACAGCTTTTTCTGATCTGCCCTCTTCAATTCACTTGCCTTATCCGTAATCTGATTTTTCACATCCGCAAGAATTTTTCCTGGGATACTCTCTGAAGAAAAAAAAGCTTTTCCAGATATTTTTCTCTTTTTCGGAGAGCCTCTGATATGCTGAACTTTTCCTCTTTTCTTCTTATGCTGCTGTTTTTTCTCCGTCATAAACTCTGCCCTCTGTCTTTCTGCTGTTCTCTTGCTCGTTCTCTGTTCTTTCCTTTAGACACAGCATCCTTAAAGTGCATAAGTTTTTTCATAATAGATGGTTTATCCTTTTTATTCATCTGTACACCCAAATATTTCTTAAATGCCAGATTCATCATTTCTGTATCCTGCCCTTTAAAGAACACATAGTAAGTCGGTGGCTTGGTCGAACTGTCTTTTTTCAAGGCAAAATCTAAGCGGTATTTCTTCGCCACACGCTCAAAAGACTTGATATTTCCATCTGTGATTTCAATATTGGATAAACCAGAACCCTGGCTTTTCAGTTCTTTGTATGACTGTTTTCCAACCTTGTAAGGATTCTTTCCCTTTTGCTTCTGTCCTGACAGATACTTCCGCAGCATATTTTTTAACACGTCGGCAGTCACTCTTGCAGTTTTAACCGACAATGCGATTGTTTTCTGTGTAACTTCTTCCTGCAATTTGCACGCCTCCTTTCGATTCTGATCCGCAAATTACGGTGGTACTAACAGATGGGGGAGATATATTTTCATTGGAATTTGACTCCTTTCCACTTCCCGACAAATTGTCGAGAAGTCATGGGTTTTAATTTTCCACTGTCTGCTTCAATAAATAAATTGTGCTGAACTGCACATATAACTTTTCTTCTTCCCAATCCATCTGATCCATCAGCAGGCATTGGAATAATACATCTACATCCTGCAATTTATAAATCCTGTTGCACGTTTCTGACAAACCTTTTAATTCCGGAATCTCTTGCATCGCATTTCGTCTGTGCATAAGACATTGCAAGTATAATGCTTCAAGATGTTTCTGGCTGAAAATAAGTGCTGTCGTATCCTGTTCATTGACTGTACATTTACGTTTTTCTAACTCTTCTTGGGAAATGTCCAGAAAACATCGGATATTTTCGACATATACATCACCATCAAATGTTGGATGCTTTTTCTTAATCCATCGTTTTGCCGCTACCTCCATATTCTTTCTGTCTCGATCAGATCTGGCACTACGGAAATTCAGCCTTTTGCCCATTTCTGCATAGATATTACTTTTCACCTGCCGCTCTGCCAAAGCTGCGTATTCTTCATTGCGAAAAAAATAATCTAAAAGTTGGTTCATCTTAGCCTGACTATCTACCAAATGATAACATTCCTCGGAAACCCCCAAACCTGCAAATGCAACTGGCGCACTTCCTTTTTTGATTTCTTTTTCAATTACTCTTAAAATGTCTCTCTGTGATTCCATTTCTCGGTTTCCTCTCTCTTCTTCATTTTTCTGATTCTTTTCACAAATCATCAATAAATTTTCATCTGCTCTTTTCGCTGTCAGTGTCAGTGAATAACAAACAAAGATCAGCAACAGTGATACCAATGCACTTCCAACACCAATCATAAAAACTTTTCCCCCACCAATACATGAAGCAATCCGTCCCATTTAAAAAACGGACTGATTTTTTTCAGCATAGCAATCAAGTCCGCTTCATTTTCTATTTCAATATCCAAAAATTCTATTACACTAATTTCAAGTCCATCCGCAATTTTCTTTAATTGTTCTACTTTCGGCTTTCGTATGCCTATTTCATACTTCCGAATTGTATTCACATTAATTCCTGTTCGTTCTGCAAGCAGCTCCTGCGATAGCCCTCTCTGTTTCCGAAAATAACGAATCTTTTCATTTATCTCCATGTCTTTCATCTGTTGAACTTCTCGACAATTTGTCGGGAAGTTGTTCCCTTTCCCTGTTTTCTTTTCCTTCATATCCATACATAGATATTTCCTCATCCAATAGCCTTGCAACCATAAAGCAACAAGACAGCAAAAACAAAAGCACTATTCCTGCCATAATAATAATTATCAAATCAATCACATCTCATCCTCCTATGTAAGCGGTACAGAAAAAGCAGCCTTGACAGACTGCTTTTTCAATCACCATATTCTATTTTTGTTCTCATGTAAAAAGGCTTCCGAAATTGTGCGAATCCCAAACGCTAATCCATCTATGTAAGCGTCTCTCTGTTCTGTTTGTTTAAGATTTAAAGTATATTCCTTGTAATCCTCAAACATTGCCTGCAGATCCGGACTCATTAGACTTATCATTTCCTTTTCTAATGTTTCACACAGTTCCTTTGTCTCTTCATAACTTTTACTTTGTGTCTCACATTGATTCATTGGATAAATGCTATAATACAATTTTTCCAGTTGCTTTTCGCTCATTTTTGATCACCATTTCTTTCAGTCTTTTTATGATCCATATAATTCCAGAAATGCCGTTTTTTAGCAAAATGCCTGCTACAGCTAATAATCTCCAGGCAAGAACCCCTATTCCAATCAAACTTCCTACCATCAGTTTAAGTACCACCAAACCAAGCATTTCCCCTGTCCCCACATTTCTTGGAACGACCAGCAAAAACATTTTCTGGATTCCGAAAGGTATTCCCACAAAAAGCAATAATTTTCTCCAGTCTACTACAATATGTTTATGGTTAATATCCCTTACAGCCAGTAAGGAATTATCCATCTTGTTGCTTAAGCTGTATAATGATGGAGCAATCGGTATATCGTCTTCCAATCTTGGACTTCGCGTCCGTAAATTAGACTGATAACCAGCTCCTCATTCGCAGCGTTCGTTTTATGCAGGTTGAATCGCCATAGGTGCATTCGCGTCACACCACAGTAGATTGAATAGGCAATGAGTAAAACTGGTATTTATCCATTGCAATAATCTTAAGGAGTGACAATTTATGAACGCAGTAGGTATCGATGTTTCAAAAGGTAAGAGTATGGTTGCTATCATGCGACCTTTCGGTGAAATTGTTTCCGCACCTTTCGAAATCAAACACACAGCCAGTGATATCCATTCACTTGTAGAACTCATCAACTCTGTTGAAGGGGAGTCCCGAATCGTGATGGAGCACACAGGACGTTATTATGAAGTCCTCGCCCATCAGCTTTCAAAGGCAAATCTTTTCGTCAGTGCCATTAACCCAAAACTTATCAAAGACTTTGATAATGATTCTCTTCGTAAAGTGAAATCTGATAAAGCGGATTCTGTTAAGATTGCCCGATATGCTCTTGACAAATGGCAAAATCTTAAACAGTATAATGTTATGGATGAATTACGCAATCAGCTCAAAACCATGAACCGTCAGTTCGGCTTTTACATGAAGCACAAGACGGCTATGAAAAATAATCTTATCGGCATCCTTGACCAAACCTATCCTGGTGTTAATACTTACTTTGACAGTCCTGCACGCAGTGATGGCAGCCAGAAATGGGTTGATTTTGCATCTACATACTGGCATGTGGACTGTGTCCGTAAAATGTCTCTGAATGCCTTTATCGACCATTATCAAAACTGGTGCAAACGTAAAAAGTACAACTTCAGCCAATCCAAAGCTGAGGAAATCTATGGAAAAGCAAAGGAACTTGTTCCTGTACTTCCTAAGGATGACATTACAAAGCTTATTATCAAGCAGGCTGTAAACCAGCTTAACAGTGCTTCTACAACCGTTGAATCACTACGCACACTTATGAATGAAACTGCATCCAAACTCCCAGAGTATCCTATTGTTATGGCGATGAAAGGGGTTGGTGCTTCGCTTGGTCCTCAATTGATGGCTGAGATTGGTGATGTTTCCCGTTTTACCCATAAAGGTGCTATTACTGCTTTTGCCGGTGTAGATCCCGGTGTTAATGAATCGGGAAGTTATGAACAAAAAAGTGTTCCAACTTCAAAACGAGGCTCATCTGATCTTAGAAAGACTTTATTTCAGGTAATGGATGTCTTAATAAAAACACACCCACAGGATGATCCTGTGTATCAGTTCATAGATAAGAAACGGGCACAAGGCAAGCCTTATTATGTCTATATGACTGCAGGTGCCAACAAGTTTCTAAGAATCTATTACGGACGAGTGAAAGAATATCTTTCATCTCTTCCAGAATCCTAATCATCATTATAATTCTCAGACCAGCACTGGTGTGGTGGTCTTATTTTGATACCTACTTTTCAACCTGTATAAAATTTTCAATGTTCTTCAATTTAGCCTTGACTTTTTATTTGCAGGCTAATATTTCACCATTCATGCACATAGGGTGAACAATTAAGCAGATAATCATAGCTATTGCACCAGGAATTATCAATTTTGTTATAATTTCTTTTCCTCTCATATGCCACCTCCGTACATATCATGATTTACTTTTGCCTGGTAATAATTGCCTATTGTCGTTATTGAATTCATAAGACAGGTAAGCAAGTACGCTTTTATGTTCTTTACTTCCCTGGTATTCTCATGCAGACAATCAAGTACATACTCTATGTGGCTTTCTTCCAGCAACAATAATCTGCTTTTTACGAACTGATATGGGTATTTCACTCCACTGATCGTAATATTCTCCCGTTCTATGCTGATTGTTTCCACAATTAGTGCCACAATTTCATCCAACTGTTGCTGTTCCCCTAGTCTGCATCGTTGTACAAGACAGTCATATTCAATATTTCTTTTTACAAGTGCAGTATTCATCTGGAATAACTCCATCTCTTCCATCAAATCCATTGACTGCTGTTCGGAAGAATCTGAAAGATTGATAAGATCAGTATTATTCCTGTCCGTATTACTAATATCAGTATAATTATATTTAGTATTAATTGGGTCGATTTTTCCGACCTCTGTAGTTCTGATTTTTCGACCACGATAAGTCGTATTTTCCGACCTCTTGAAGTCGGTTTTTCCGACCCCTTGAAGTCGATTTTTCCGACCACGATAAGTCGATTTTTCCGACTCCGATAAGTCGACTTCTTCGACCTCTCGATTTTGTTGAATACTCTCTTCGGATTCATCATTGTTTTTAACATCTTTTGATGTCCTTAAAATAAAGTTCTTTACATAAATAATATCCGGTTTACCAAATCCTTGTTTGACTCTTTCAATTAATCCGATTCCCTTTTTGGTATCCAGTTCTGCAAGCGTTTTCATTGCTTTATCTCTTCCACAATTCATATACTGAATAACCTGTTCAACAGTAAAAATAATATAAACCTTACCCTCTTCATCAAACCATTGATGTCTGATAGATAAAGCCATTCTGTCCAGCATCAGCCCATAAAGAACCTTTGCATCGCTGGACAGATTACGGAAATATTCATCTGTGAATAATACTTTGGGAATACGGTAAAAAGCAAACTGTTCCGATTCATAATCGTGAAAATAACCAAACTCTATTTTTGTGCTTTCGGATTTTGCCATTTTGCTTTCCCTCCTTCCCTCGTTATTGGCTTTTCTTCCAGTTATCAAGCAGTTCATAGATAACCTGTTCAATCTGTTCTCTGTTATATTCCTTTGGAAAATACTTTCGTATTTTCTTTTCAGTTAAAGTAACTTTTCCTGTCTCTGTTTTCTTTTCATTCAGAATAAGCTGTACCGCTAATTCTGTCAGATTACCTTCATCGCTGTATTGCTTCAGTTTTGTCGCCATTGAACCTGTAACAGAGCTTGCTCCAGACACTATGCAGTCTTTCACCCAAATCTGCTCCGTTTCTGATAAATAGGTTAATGAAACACCTACTGTAAAATTAATCTTTCCTTCATCCAACAATTTCAGCAATTCCGGAATAAGACAGGTCAAGCGTATGTAACGCTGAACGGTTCTTCCACTGTCACCGGCAGCCTGTCCAACCAGATCTGCACTGTCAACAGAAGCTGCGTTTTCGTCTTTTATGCCCTGATGTTTTACTGCATCCATCTTCATCTTATAAGCATATGCCTTTTCGCTTGGAAGCAAATTTTCTCTCTGTATATTAGAATCCACCATAACGATTACGGCTTCATCATCGGTATAGTTCCGTATGAGTACTGGCATTTTACTTTTTCCAGCCAGTTCGCAACCACGTTTTCTCCTGTGACCAGCAATCAGTTCATATCCTCCCTCTGCGCGAGGACGTACCAATGCAGGATTTAAGATGCCATAATTCTTGATACTTTCTACTGTTTCAGCCATTTTTTCATCATCATTTACATGAAATGGATGATTTCTAAAAGGATGTAACTCATTTAATGGCACTTCAACAATCTGATTAAGAGTATTCTGTTCAGCTTCATTGATTCCAAGCAATTCATCATAAGAAGTAAGCTGAATTTCTTTCTTAGGTTTACGCATGATTCAGCACCTCCTGGACAAGTGCTTGATAACTGTACGCACCTTTTCCTTTTGCATCGTAAGAAAAAATACTGACACCTTCTGATGCAGTTTCGGCAAGAGCTTCTGTTCTTGGAATTGTCTGATCAAAAATTATAATCTCTGCTCCATAAGCATCTCGTACTGCCTGCTTATTTCTCTTTGAATTATTATAATGACTGCTGTCCATTGTAAACAGAATCCCTTCAATCTGTAAATCAGGATTAAATCTCTGATGAATGCCTTTCACAACTTTCAGTAATTCCATGAGGCCATCTGCCGCATAGTATTGAGGCTGCACCGGAATCAAAACGCTATCAGCTGCACTTAACGCATTAATTGTCATCATTCCCAACGAGGGCATACAATCAATCAGGATATAGTCATAATCATTTTCCAAAAGTTCCAGATATTCTTTTAAGACTTTTTCTCTGTCCTCTACCGTAAATAATGACATGTCCATTCCCGAAAGAAGTTTATTAGATGGAATTACATCTATTCCTTCCTCATGGTGTAAAATTGCTTCCCTGGGATCAAATTCTAATCCCATAATGATATTTTCCATCATTGTTTTCAATGTTACCCTTAAGTTCTTTGGAAAACCAAGTCCCATTGTCAAATGTCCCTGTGGATCAGCATCTATCAGCATTACACGTTTTCCAACCTTAGACAGTCCTACTCCAAGATTAATAGTGGTTGTAGTCTTTGCTACTCCACCTTTTTGATTTGCGATTGCGATTATTTTGCACATGATATAATTCTCCTGTTTTTCTACTATTTTTTATTTACATTACTTTTTTCAATTTCAGCATAAGCTCTATAATATTTGCTCGTCCCTTTATTGGAATAAAGTTCCGATAATTCCATAACTTCAATTTTAGGATGACGCTGCAGGATTTTCTGAAACCATGCAATATCATTTTTTGTTCCCATCAGTCTCACTTTCAGCATTAATCTATTCCTCCAAGCATGGCATGTAACTTTTGATTGTACACTACATATTCCGGATAACGGATCTGTATTGCCTGCCAAAAATATGGTGCATATACACAGCAGAAGATATCCTCTACTGTATACTGTCTGCACTCGTTTACCTGTTCCTCTGCATCTTCATAATCCCAAACGCTTGGCGTGCTGTTACAGTACAGATTAAATGCCATCCTTACCACTTTTAAGCTACCGCTTGTCTGCCATCCTTCATGTAAACATTTCGTTTTAACAGACCCCGTTTTAAAATTATAAATTCTGTCAGCATTTTTTCTGGTATCTCCATTAATACCCAGACAATAACACAATGCCTTATGGTACACATCCTGATACCGTACTTCTTGTAATTTTTCATAGTAGAATTTTTCATGTGCATCACTGATAAAAATAATGTTTTCTGCTCCTAACGCTGTACTTTTCATTTTGAACCTCCTTGAAATAAAAAAGGACCTTACCAATTGTTCTACCAATTAATAAGGTCATACTATATGTTACTTTTCTAAATTCGTGCTAGGGATTCCTCTTTAGTAAAAACTTAGTAAAACATCCCTACTGGTTCAAAAATATACTGTAAAATCAAGGTTTTTCAGAATTTTGCTAAGGTAGTGCCGTGGCATACGAAAAGTACTCGAATCATTGTTTTTTCTCCTCTCAAATTGCCTTGAAATGCCGTATTTTGCAAGGTTTTATCAGCATTTCAAGGTATCGTAGTTTTCTTCTCATTTACTACATTTTTTGCAAAAAAGTGCAAAATGAATCAAATCACTTCCATCTGTAGTAGTCAAATCGTAGTCAGTTTAGAGGGTGCAGACTACTGCTCAAACAAATTTCCCAACTTAATTAATCTTCTAATATCTTTAAAATGCAGTGCTAAAATCTTTCTTCACTTTAATCATTTAACTGCATTACATGAACATCCATATCCAATATTATAGGAACATGCATAATAAAATACATTCAGTGATTTCTCCGTTATTTCGGATAAAAAATGCTGATACAGAAACCGGATGGAATGTGCAGATTCTAAGGTCAGTATGGATAATATCAGCAGAAATAAGGTATCTGCTGTCGGAACAGAAAAAGTTTCAAAATAAATCAAAAAATATTGATGAAGTCTACCACTCAGTGTTTTTTCGTTGTATAATGTTTTTGTCGTACAGGGTCACTTTCCTTTGTAATGTTTTGGGTCAAATTCATTATACTCATGGAATGAAAAATATGCATACTTTTTTTGTTTCGTTGTCCTTAAAATATCCGCACATATCGTAAGGCCCCGTCTCAAAGGTAATAAGCCTTAATCCATATTTTGCGGCATTAATTTTCATGCTCTTTTTCATGTCATTTGCAAAATCTATAAATTCCTTGGAATTTTTCCCATAGTCATCTTTTATTGTTTTTCCCTGATATTTTCTGTATAGTTCTTCCAAAACGTTTTCCTTTCATATTCTGAACTTTTGAAATGATGTCGCCATTGATAACATTTTTATTATACAGGAATAAGGCGGTAATCGCAAACACAATCCACAATACAAAATGATATTCTTTTTTTCTGGATGTTTCTGTGATATACTTATACGCGGTCGTATCAGACCGGAAAGGAAATATTATGTTACAAAAATTATATGTTTTTTTCAGGAAAGAAACCGTTTTGTCAATTGCAGTGATCCTGGCGCTTCTTTCTATGTTCTGGGTCAGACCGGATAAGGCTTATTTTACTTATATCGATTTCAGGACTCTCGGGCTCCTCTTCTGTTTGATGGCAATTGTAGCTGGTTTGAAGGCTGTTGGTGTTTTTGATATACTTGCCAAAAAATTGCTGATGGGAACATCGGGAACTGTGGGTGTGATCAGGCTGTTGGTACTCTTATGTTTCTTCCTGTCAATGGTGATCACCAATGATGTGGCATTGATTACTTTTGTTCCTCTTGCACTGATCATTGTGCATAAACTGCCAAAGGAACTGGGCAATTACTGGCTTCTTAAAATAGTAGCCATGCAGACAATCGCTGCTAATCTCGGAAGCATGCTCACACCAATCGGAAATCCGCAGAACCTTTATCTATATGCCAGAGCAGGGATGTCCGCGGCAGAATTAATAACCCTGATGCTTCCCTATTCCGCCACAGCACTTATCCTTCTTCTGATATGGATACAGGTAGCCGCTGCCAAAGCACCTCACGTATGCGGTTCCGAAAAAGATAAAACTCTTTTGGGATTCTCTGACAGAAAAGAACTTAACATGGAATACCTGGCCGCTTACCTGATCTTATTTACAATCTGCCTGCTCACTGTTGCACGTATCATTCCATACCAGATTCCTCTTGTATTGGTTCTTATATATATGCTGCTAAGAAACAGGGAAAATATAAGCAGGGTGGATTACTCCCTGCTTGCCACCTTTATCGCATTATTTATTTTTATCGGCAACCTTGGAAGGATTCCGCAATTCAGCAGTTTTCTGGAAAGAATCATGGCAGGAAGGGAAACACTTACTGCTGTTCTTGCCAGTCAGATTATGAGCAATGTTCCCGCTGCGCTTCTTTTATCCGGCTTTACAGATAATTATCGGGCTTTAATTGTCGGAACCAATATTGGAGGTCTCGGCACTCTGATTGCATCCATGGCAAGCCTGATAAGTTTCAAATATATTGCAAAAGAAAACAGGAATCTGAGAGGGAAGTATTTGGGAATATTCACAGCCTCCAATATTATATTCATGATATTCATGTTAATATTGTATTTTTTTCTTAGATAAAGGTTTTCCCGGAATTACAAAAGCTATAGCAATTCTTTCTTCGCAAAAAATTCTCCGCGGCACTCTCCCATCCTGGAAGAAAAGCCGCGGAGAAATAAATATATTTTCAGTGCCAATACAAAGATCATTAATCTTTACACCACTTTACAACTTTCAAATCGTCTTATAAATATAGTTTTTTCAACCTTCCTATTTTAGTTTTCTATATTCTTCATCACTTACCGGTTCAAGCCATTCATTGGAACCATTTTCGCCCGGAACTTCTATTGCCAGATGTGAAAACCATTCATTCGGTGCTGCGCCATGCCAGTGTTTCACTTCTGCCGGAATATTGATGCAGTTGCCTGGCTTCATTTCTACAGCTTCTTTACCTTCTACCTGATAATATCCTCTTCCGGCAACGCATACCAGAATCTGTCCGCCTCCACTTTTTGCATGATGGATATGCCAGTTATTTCTGCATCCTGGTTCGAATGTCACATTGAAAATTCCAACCTGAGAAGTAGAAATCGGTGCAAGAAAACTCCTGCCCGAAAAATACTGTGCAAAGCCATCGTTTGGTGCACCAATTGGAAATACCATCTCTTTTGCATGCGCCCGCATCGCTTCCTCTTCGTATGGCAAATCTCCTTCGCCTGTTTCCCACACTTCCTTTGCAAGATTGAAAACAGCCCATGCTTTTGGCCAACCTGCATAAAATGCGGCATGTGTGATCACTGCAGCAATCTCTTTTTGTGTCACACCATGATTTTTTGCATTTTGAAGATGATATCTTAAAGAAGAATCCGTAATTCCGGAAGCCATCAGAGCAACCACTGTAATAATGCTTCTTGTTTTTACGTCGATGTCCTGATTATTCCAGTTTTCGCCGAAAAGTACATCATCGTTAAAATGTGCAAATTCCGGTGCGAATTCACCAAGTGTATTTCTCCCTGCTGTCTGTACTATTTTTCCCATATTCTGTATACCTCCATAACGCTGTTATTTATAAAGAGTTTACCCATTCAGTGATTTCCTGTTTCGTTCCACAATTTAACAGTCTGCCTTCTGTAATAACTGCGTCTGATGCAGATGACTGCAATTCTTTCACAGTGTTCCCAAATCCACTTCCTCCGGATGTTGCAAAAAGCACAATCTTTTTACCACTGAAATCGTAAGCTTCTAAAAATGTATTGATGATTGTCGGAGCCACATACCACCAGATTGGGAATCCCAGAAGGATCTCGTCATAAGAACTCATATCCATCTCTTTTTTCATAATTGCCGGTCTATATTTTTTATCACTCATTTCCACACTGCTTCTGGATTTTTTATTCATCCAGTCAAGATCAGGCTTTGTATATGGAACTTTCGGCTCAATCTCAAACAAATCCGCCTTTGCTTCCTCTGCGATCATCTGTGCTACTTTTTTTGTTGTTCCGCTTGCACTGAAAAATGCCACTAATTTTTTACTCATAATAAAAAGCCCCTTTCTATACGTATTTTTCACAAAACAAAAAAATAGATGTATAAGATTTACATTCATCTTACACATCTATTTTAAGCTCTATCGCTTCATTATGTCTAATGCTTATATTGAATTTTGTTTTATGCCTGAAAAGCATTAATCTCCTCGATCATTTTACGGACTGCCAAAGAATATGGGATATTCCGTCGCCAGGCAATCACCGTACTGGTCGTGATTTCAGGAGAAATTCTTCGCTGTACAAGAATATCCTCTCGCCAATACTTTGCAGCACCCTCAATTGAAATTGGATACCCCAGTCCATTTGCTGCCATAACTCCGGCATTCGTTCCAAGATTACTCGTAAAAGCAATCTGTAATTTTGAAAAGTCTTTCCCAAACCAGTTGGCAAGTTCACTTTGAACGTTCATTCTTTCCGGCAGGATCAAGGGCTTTCCAATAAGATCTTCTTTTTTTATAAACTCTTTTTCTGCCAGCGGATCATCCGGCCGCATTCCGACACACCAGTGATCGCAATCTGTGATCCGGATATAATCCAGCCCTTCGGTGTCCACCGGCTCCATGAATAATGCAATATCTACAAGTCCTTTGTTCATCATCTCATACACTACATCTGCTGTTGCAGTATGCAATACAATCTGAACCAGCGGATATTTTTCTTTATATGTTTTACATATCTTCGCCAATGTCTCCACTGCTGCAAATTCACCGCATCCAATGGTTATCGTGCTCTCTACAACCTCTTCTTTTCCTTTCAGTTCCTCAAGCGTCCTTTCCTCAAGATTAAGAATCTCCAAGGCACGCCTTTTTAATAAAATTCCTTCATCAGTGAGCGATATTTTCTTCCCGTTTCGAATAAATAATGTTATTCCCAGGTCCTCTTCAAATGCCGCCATTTGTCTGGATAGCGTTGGCTGGGTAATATGCAATTGTTCTGCTGCTTTTGTAAAGCTCTGTTCTTTTGCTACTGTTAAAAAATAGCGTAATAATCTTAATTCCATATCTTTATATTCCTACAAATTTTTCTTGTAACCATTCTATCATATTGTATCCCAGACATCATCTATATCTTTAATATTTCTATATCCCATAGCAATGATAAATGGATAGAAAAATATGGAATTCGTCTTTCATTATCGCACAATCAAGCATACCGTAATAGTCAAGAATTATATGTCGAAGAAAATCATATTTCAGCTACTGATTCTTCATAATCCATCCGATCTCCAACCATCACTGCTTCTACAGAATGACAGCCAAGCATATTTAATCCGGTTCTCTTTCTTGTTTCTTTAGAATACACCTTACTCTTTTCATAATAGAATAAAACTCTTTTTTCTACAAATATTTTTATATTATATCATCCACACATGAAATCAAATACATAGCACTGTAAAATCAAAGTAAATATTTCGATCAACAGAACCTTTTATGACAACATTTCTTTCACACAAGTACTTCGATAATCACTTGGTGATATTTTATATCTTTCTTTAAATACTCGGTTAAACGTTCTCTGACTTTCAAATCCACTATCCAGACAAATATTTGTAATAGAATCACTCGTATTTTCCAAACGATGGCATGCATAGTTCAGCCTTGCATCGTTAAGATATTGATTAAAGTTTCTATGGAATGTCTTGGAAAAGAGTCTGGATAAAACATATTTGCTCACGCCCAGGTCTTTTGCCATCTCTTCCAACGAAAACTTCTTCTTGAAATTTGCTGATATATAGGAAACTGTCTGGTAAATAAGATCGTTGCTCCCCACACTGCTCTTTTCTACCAAATTTAATTTTCCTATGCAGCGTGCCAACACAATTTGAAGATATGCCTGTGCAACAGTAATATCCGACTGTTCTGTCTCTAAAATTGCATTTATAACCCTATATACCTCCGGTTCAACCTTTTCCGCTTTGATGATTGGATATTCAGGAGCCATGGATTGCATGATATCTGCAAATTTGGCTATCGTAAATGGCGATGCAATCAGATAAGTCGCTTTATTTACACCGGGTGTCAGTACCTGATAGTGATGAATAACATCTGGAAATACAAAGCCTATATCTCCTTTTTCCATATGGTATAGTTCCTGTCCGACACCAAGTTCTAATGATCCACTTGTTACACAAACGATCTCCAGTGCATTATGAAGATGTGGTTCAATATGTTTTGACTTCCTATTTATTGCTATAATCTCCTCTTTTGTGTCAACATATTTTAACTGCATGAAATACTCCCCTTTGCAACATTTGTCTATATCTTCTTTCGATTTGGCAAGCAATCCTTTTACACCTATCTTATAATCAACTTGTAAATAAGGAAAGGAGGAATTGCAAATGAGCAACCTAAAAAAATATCTGAATGACCTTTTAGTATTCTACACTGAATATTTTGTGCATCCTTACCATGTATAAATACTAAAAGGACTATTTTGTGAAAACTGAATATTTTCTTAAGGCCATTTCACAAAAATGAAGTGGTCCTTTTTTATTTTCAAAATACAGTTCAATCACTTTATATATAGAAAAAAGCACTGTCTCATCGAGTAATGACCAGACAACGCTTTCTCCTGTCAATTCTAATTTATGTCTGATGCATCTGTTACTTCATCTGCAGCAATTTTTTTTTCTGCTTTCAGTTTTTTATTTGCATCTTCTACATTCATTCTTGAAAGTACAAACATAATCAATACATCAAAGATTAACGGAAGCCAAAGATACATGAACTGCATCATATCAAGTGCAGACTGTGGCTGAGTTGCATTTGTTCCGACATATCCACTGAACTCAAGCATCCATCCAACAACAGCGGTTCCAATACCTCCACCGATTTTTACACCAAGAGAAGTACAAGAGTACATCGTTCCGTCAATTCTCTTTCCCTGCGTAAGATAAGTGTATTCAGAGCAAGATGCGATAACTGCATTCATATCTCCCTGCCATGGTCCCTGACCTAAGGCTGCAAGAGCTGTAAATGCCATCATCAGCGGAACACTGCCCATATATCCGGCAACAACAACAAGTGCTCTACCGATGACTGCTAAGACGTAACCTCTTAAGTTCAGTTTATACATACCTTTCCACTTACCAACTAATGTCGGTGTGAAAATCAGGGCAATGATCAGTGGAATATTTACTGACCATGCAAATTGTCCAAACAAATTCTTATTTTTCAGTACCCATGTCATGTAATAAATGCCAGCTCCAATCATGGCACCATATAACTGCTGTAAAATATATGTTCCACAAATCATCATGTAATATTTGTTTTTGACAAGAAGCTTGAATGCCTGTACCATTCCATACTTTTCATTATCATTCTTTACTTCTCCTTCATTAAGTTCTTCCTCCGGAAGTTCCTTAACAGAAAGTGCTGAAATCGTATTTACGACCAGACCAATGATTGCATAGATAATAGCAACCGTTCTCCATGCCGCAGCATCTCCACCACATTTATCTACAAATCCAACTGTAACCGCCTGAATCAGAAGACTTGTTGAAAATGCAAAAATAAAACGGTAAGATCCCATCTGTACACGCTCTTTGCTGTTCTTTGTAATCAGTGACGTAAGTGCTGAATAAGCAATATTGTTTGCTGTATAAAACACACCATTTAACAGTGTATAAGAAATAAAGAACCATGCATATTTAGCCGTTGTTCCCAAGCTGACTGGTATTGCAAAACAGCAGACCAGCGTAATGGCACAACCAATATATCCATATAGCATCCAGGGTTTCGCTTTTCCCATTTTACTGTGTGTTTTGTCAATCATTGATCCAAAAAATATATCCGTAAAACCATCAAATAGTTTTGATAGGGCAATCAGGGTACCTACGACACCTGCAGCAAGTCCTACTGAGTCCGTCAGATAGACCATCATAAAAGATGTCAAGAACGCATAGACTACATTACCTGCAATATCGCCTGATCCATATCCAATTTTGTTATACCATTTCAAATACTTTTTTTCTTCCATCGAATTTCTTTGCTCCTCATCTTCATCGCACTTAGAATCTCAATATGGCTAACCGTATGATATCTAATTCTGTTTTTTCTCTGATTTTGTCTGATTGCTCTGTATATCCGGACTTTACATAACAATCAGACTCTCTTTCCTTGTTTACGGGTTACATGAAACTTTATTATCCCTTTATATACGGTATCAGTGTAAACTGGAACCGGAATAATACATCATCAAATCGGTACTGCTCCAATACAACTGGACCACAACTATTAGAACCAATGCCATTTAATGCGTAGTCAACACAGAATACTACACTATCTGATTCTATTAATTCATAATTATGCGTTTTCTTCTCAAGTTCTTCCTGTGTATAATAAGAAGCATTGAATGAAAATGCCTTTTCTGCGGATGCCACAATTCCATATCGGCTGTTGTTAAGCTCTACATATTCACAATCATAATGGCTTCCATTTTCCTGTGGACGGATATAGTCCTCATGTAAATCCCCTACATCTGCCCGGTACAAACCGTGGCTCGCAGCCTGATGTTTATCACAATAACTTTCCTGTGGTCCCATTCCAAAGTATCTTACAGCTGAAAGTTTTTTATCCAGGAACATCCTCACACCAAATCTCGGAAGATCCGGGAATTCATCGTCTTTTGTTACTGCAATATCTGCATCAATCTTTCCAGCAGCTTCTATTTTCCATGTAATCGTCACATCAAGAATCTTCTGTACTGTCTCTGCCACAACGGAAGCATGGCTTGTAATCTTCACACCATGTTTTCCCTGCACAACCTCTGTCGTATAGGCTCTTGTGTAAGCCTTATCATAGTGGGCTTTCTTCCATTCAGACTTGATGTACATATCGTTATCTGTTGGAGCTCTCCAAATATTTAATTCCATCGGATGGTTCAAGTATTCCCGCCCTGCGAATTTCATCTCTGTAAAGAGTGCAGTACGTTTGTCTATGGTATAAGCAAATTCACGCCCCTTGATATGAATCTGTGTATCATTTTCATTTACCTGTAATTCAGAGTCCACTACTGTTTTTGGTATCCATTTCTCTGCAAGTTTACATTTTGTATCCTCTTTACTTACCTCAATTTCATCAAATCCAAGAATATGGTCTTCATCCAACAATGGCAATTCTTTTTTCACATGGTAAATAAGTTTTAAATAACACTTCCCATTCTCTGGAACATTGATCTTCAGGTTTGTTTTTCCTTCCCCGTGTGGTGCCACAGAAAACTCCGGAAGTATGCCTTTGCTGATCACAAGACCATCCTGTGTCAGCTCATAACTAATCTTCACATAATCTTTCAAGTCATCAAAATCCATGTAGTTATGAAGCACCAGTTCTCCGCTTTCTTTGTTATAGGAAATAACTCTTGCCGGGCGATAAACATTCTTGTATTCCAAAAGTCCTGTATGTACCGTTCTGTCCGGATATACTAATCCATCCATACAGAAGTTGCCATCATGAATTTCTTCGCCATGGTCGCCCCCATAAGCATATATAGTCTTTCCATTCTCAGCAGTTCCATGAGCAATCGCATGGTCACACCATTCCCAGACAAAGCCGCCGCACATTTTATCATTATCCTGAATCATCTGGAAGTAATCTTCAAAATCTCCAGGTCCGTTTCCCATGCTGTGACAGTACTCTACCAAAAGGAAGGGTTTGCTTCCATCTTTATCCAGATATTCCTGAATTTCGGAAAGCGCTGGGTACATCCGGCTGTACACATCCAGATTGCTGTAATCATATGTTTCATCATAATTACGATATCTTGCACTCTCATATTGTGTGATACGGTCTGAATCAAAATTCTTTGTCCATTCCAGTGCTTTTTCAAAGTTGCAGCCATAAGCACTCTCATTTCCCATTGACCACATGACAATACAGAAACGGTTTTTGTCACGTTCCACCATGAGTTTTACGCGATCAACGATTGCCTCTTCCCATACCGGATCATCTGCAATCTTCTCATTCCATCGTTTGAACCGATTGTAATCAGTGTCTTCTTTTCTGTAGATCATAAATGGACCATGAGCTTCAATATCTGCTTCATCTATTACCATGAATCCATACTTGTCACACATTTCATAGAAAAATGGTGCGTTCGGATAGTGGCTGGAACGGATCGCATTAAAATTATGCTGCTTCATTAACGTAAGATCGGTTGTAATCTGTTCCGGATTGATTGTAAATCCAGTAACCGGATCAGAATCATGTCGATTGACACCACGGAATTTAATCTTCTGTCCATTTAAATAAATAACCTGGTCTTTAATCTCTATCTTTCTTAATGCAATGTGATCTACAATTACTTCATTCTCTGTTTCAAGAATCAGTTTATATAGATATGGATTTTCTGTATTCCAAAGTTCCGGACTTGCGATTTCTAATACAGCTGTTCCTTCTTCAGCAATACTTCCTAGTGCTACAACTGCTCCGTTTCTATCTTCAATCGAAATTTTTACATTTAACGGAGAGTAGAATTTCATTTCAATTTCTACTTTCGCAAGCATATTCTCAATTCTTGTTTTAATATGATAATTACTGATTGCCTGTTTTGGGCGTTTCAAAATGTACACATCCCGGAAAATACCACTCATACGGAATTTGTCCTGATCTTCCAAATAGGAACCATCACACCACTTCATTACCAACACTGCCACCGTATTCGTTCCATCCTGAAGTACATCGGTAACATCAAACTCACTGGTCATATGCGAAACCTGGCTGTATCCTATGTAAGAGCCATTGATCCATACGTAAAAGCAACTGTCTACTCCTTCAAAGTTCAAAAAAGATTTTGGCGCTTTCTCATCTCTACTGTACTCAAAAGTATGTACATAGGCTCCACACGGAATGTCCTGTGGCACATATGGTGGATCAAACGGAAATGGATACCGGATGTTTGTATACTGGTGTGTATCATATCCAGCCATCTGCCATACACTTGGAACCTGAATCTCATCAAAATTTTTGGTATCATAATTCTTCTCAAAGAAAGAATCCTGAATGTCATAGATGCTGTTAAAATACTGGAATTTCCAAGTTCCATTCAATAACTGCATACGATCTGACTCTTCTCTGTGTTCCACCAAGTTATCCATTCTTCTGGATGCCGGAATATAATAGGCTCTGGCTGGCATTGTGTTTTCGTGCAGTACGCTTAGATTTTCATAATAACGTGGTACGATCATAAATAGCTCTCCTCCAATACATATACTTTTTTGTTCTTTGTTTTCCTACAGCAAACCTTATACTTTACTTTTTGTTTACGTTCCTTAGTTATGCTATATATAGCTTATCTTAATTCGCAAAATATGTCTATAAATTGGATTAGACAAAATATGCACTAAATGATACAATGATAAAAAGTACGAAAAGAGGTGCTGTCCTATGTATTTGAACACCGGTTATTTGAACCACTCACATATGGATTTCAAAGACAAAAGTCGTCAGCTGATTGTCGGTAGCTGTGGTACTTACCGTCTTTCCAGACATCCCAAACTTCCGACCTACCGTCCAAGGGGTCGTCTGGATTATCAGATTATATATATCACTGCTGGTTGTGGGCATTTTCATTTTGATAATGTAAATAATGAAACGATTGTTCCAGCCGGCAACATTGTACTGTACAGACCGAAAGAACTCCAAAAATATGAATATTACGGAGAAGATAAGACAGAAGTATACTGGATTCACTTCACAGGAAGCAATGTGAAAAATATCTTACGTCAATATGGGTTTCCGGATAAAGAACGTGTCTTTCAAGTGGGTACATCTAATGAATATGAACAAATTTTCAAACGTATCATTATCGAGCTCCAACGCTGTCAAGACAATTATGAGGAAATGCTTGTCCTTTTGCTACGTCATCTTCTGATCAGTTTCCACCGGGAACTGACAAGAGAGCACATATTAAAAAATGAATATCTTGATCATGAGATGGATAATGCTGTTACCTTTTTCAGTGAAAACTACAATCAAAATATCAATATTGATGATTATGCTGCCTCACGAGGCATGAGTGTCAGCTGGTTTATCCGAAATTTCAAAAAATATACCGGTTCTACACCAATGCAATTCATTGTGGGAATCCGCATCAACAATGCTCAGATGTTACTTGAAACAACAACTTATTCCATCAATGAGATTTCTAAGATTGTCGGATATGATAACCAGCTTTATTTCAGTCGGCTTTTTCACAAGTTGAAAGGATATTCGCCGAGAGAATACCGAAAGCTGAGAAACAAATTCTGAAATCCACAAAGAGGATACCACCGAATTATCAAAACAATGATTTGTAAGGAACCGACACCGAACCAGCATACTTCGGAGCCATCTATCTTAAAACAAAGCCTGCCGGAACACATATCATTCCCGCAGGCTTTTCCTATGCCTTATACAATCACTCTCTCTTCCCAAAATCCAAACTAATCCATCCAGCCCCGGATTTCAGTTTTCCCCATCCTTTCACAGTACCCTTACCATTTTTCACTTCTACAATAGTAAACACGCCAACTCCGGTAAACTTCCCGGTCTTCGCTGTATCTGTTCCCGCGCCTTCCATAATTTGAAGAAGCCTGGGTAGATGATTTATGAAACCAGTCTCCCAGACCTTCTGCTGTACACTGACCTACTACACAGTGCGGCGATATTCTGTCAATCTGCTCCGTTCTCAGTCCGGAATGGTTCGGACTGAGCATCGTGTACACCACCAAAGAACTATTACTGTATCCCATAATCACTCACCTTCTTCCTCATCCTCTGATGCATCATCGGAGTCTCCCTCACTTTTATCATGCAACTGACCAAGAACCTCTTTCATTTTCTTGGGGATCGGCAGCCCCAGATGTCCTGCATTCTCCAACAAACTCACACCCTCATTGGAAATATAGAAAAAAATCACCGCTGTCCTCAGCACAGATCCGCTGAATTAGCAGTATTGATCTTATAAACTCCCTTCTTATCATAAGAAGGCACATATAGATACCCCTTCCTCACACAGCATTTTACATTCCGCTCTGGATAGGAACCGTCCTTTGCCCTTGTGCCCACTTCCGACAGCTTCGCCTTGGACAGTGTCCAGCTTCTCTCCGTAAAGGAATAATCCTTTTTGGAGATCCGGATCCACACCATCTTCGCATCCCCGGAAGAATTCGGCTCATTGGAAAATCCATACCAGTATCCGTCATGTCCGTCCATAAATTCCCCGTACTTCGTATAATCCCCCAGGAACGTAAAACTTTCCGTTGTCAGTGTCTGTTCCTCCAGTACGGTATACGTGGTATCATCCAGCTTCTCATTCAGTCCGATGTTAAACACCGGGATCCGGATCTTCGTAATGGTCACACTGGAAGTCCCAAAGGTGATGGAATACAGCAGATTCTTTTCAAAATCCAGTTCCACTGCCTCAAACAGTGTCATCTGCTTCGTCTGCCCGATCTCATGCACGGAAGCATTGGTAAACGTGTGAATCCCGATCCTCTGCCTGATGGAAGTGATACAGGTGATCTGTCCCTCATCGGCCTGTCCTCCTGCAAACGTAAGCACATCCCCCGGATCCAGCTTCAGAAGCTTCTCCACATCCTTCAGCTGACTCTGCGTATTCCTGATTTCTGTATTAACCCCTTTCAGGGCAGTCTGCAATTTCGTGGTATCGCCGCCAATCTCGACAGTGATCCCCTTAATTCTGTTCCCTGCCATACGGCTCACCCCCTAAATCCCATAATAAAGGCACAAAAAAAGCACCTGCCATCCTGACAAATGCTTTCATCATTATTTTTATTTTTTTCTTTCCTGAAACCTGGAACTTTAAATATGCTTTATAAGTTTTTTCCAATATTTTCAAGTTCTTTTATAGAATCCTTGTTTTTTGCAAGTTCATCACTGGCTGTTGCATAATATGATTTTTGGAAAATCATATCCCATGAAAGATATTTCGCCATGCAATCGAACTGTTTGTCAATTAACTCATACTGGATACTGTCCACCGGGGATCCTCCCACAACGATTGTTCCAACTTTTTTATTTTTCAGCTGCAAACCGCGGCAGTAGCACTTATCAATAATAAGTTTCAACTGCGCAGACATTCCCCACCAATATACCGGAGTAGCAAAAAGAATCACATCTGCAGCAGTAATTTTATCAATCGTGGGATTTGTATCATCCTGATCAATACATCCTTTATAACATTGACAGGCCCCACATCCCTTACAAGGTGCTATATGAAGTCTGTCTGGTTGGATGATTTCAATCTCATTCTTTTCTGACGCCCCTTTTATAAATGCGTCAATCGCCGTCAGCGTGTTTCCCCTTCTGGCACTTCCGTTAATAATTACGATTTTCATGTATGTTACCTCCAGTTTCTGATTTCATGAAATCATTATACCTTTTTTCGCTTATCCTGTCATCATGTTTCACCAATCAGAACCTGTCAAAATCCTCCTGTGTAGCAACCTTTCTCCATCCTTTGTACTCATCATTCCTGCTCTCCACAAACATATCATTCACCATCCCGATAGTCAGCAGATCCAGGGAAGACTTTTCCGGATCCCCGTCCCCGATACTCTTTTCCAGAACAGATAAATCCTTGTAGATATCCCTCTGGAACTTAATCCTGTAAATACGCGGAATGGCGGCAGAAGCCTTAAAAGCAACCGCCTTCCCGTCAATCTCAATCTTCTTCATCATGCTCATATCTGAATCCTCCTCAGCTCAGTGCTTTTCCATTTCCTGAAGCATCCACAACAGACTTTCCACTATCAGATGCCTGCAAAGAAACCGGATCTGCAGCCGGCAGATACACCGACTTATACCAGTCTGCATAAACAGTTGCATCCGTAGTATTCCCTGTCTTTGCCTTTACCTCCACGCATTGGTGTCTGCTTGCCATCATTTGCTATATACGCCGGAGCTTCTCTCTTTGCGATAAACTCCTCTGCATGTTGTCTGATTGTATCCATGTCTTGCCTCCCGGCTCGGTCGTTGCTCCTGCTACGCAGGGTCGTCCACTGGACGACCGCAACCTTTTTCGTTTATGTAATCAATATCCTTCTGCTTCAGATGGAAACTGCTTCGAAACTTAGAATTATCCAGTCGCTCAAACAACTGTTTGTACCATTCATCCTTCGTCATATCATCACCACAAATCGTATTGTTTCATAGTCTCTGCATTTCGATATTCATGTTTCTCATAATATCCTATCAACTTCCCATCATCTCTGAGTGCCACCATATAAACATCTTTATTCTGTTTCTCATTGTGAAAAGTATAAATGATATTATGACTTTCATCTACTGCAAACCAGTCCACTACCTGCTGTGTTTTATCTCTTGATTCTGGATTATGACAATCTAACAGTCTTCTTCCAATAAGTTTATCGCCACCTCGCTTCGCATAGCTAATAACAGCTGTCGGATTCATATAAATAATCTCATGCTTAAGATTGCATATAACAACGGATGCCCTGTCCTGATCAACAATACTTTTATAAAAGCTGACCATCTATCTTTTTATGTATTTTTGTCTTCTTACTTTTTGCCATTTTATGTTATCCTTAGAACTTCACTACTTCCGGCTCATGTGTAAATGATGAAAATGTAGCTGTCGCATTCTTAAAATAGAACACCTCTGTATTTCCATCATCTGCTGAGTACATATTCTGTAAAGATGGATAAGCATCAAGCATAGACTGTCTTGCTTCTCTTCTATTATCTTCTACAAGTTCTCCTGCTACACGAAGCCACTCTCCATTCTTAAATGCACAGATTTCCACCTTTGGATTTGCATGAATCTGTTTTGAAACATCCTTCACCTTACCGGTCTGAATATACAATTTTCCCTCAAAAATATGTGCTGTTCCAAAAGGTCTTACCCTTGGCTGATCTCCTTCCACTGTTGCCAAATAATATATTTCTGCTTCTTTCAAAAAATTTACTACTCGTTCCATGGTATAATCCTCCTGCCTTAACTGTTTATCAGATACTTATAATAAATTACAACTATTCTTAGTATAACATATATTGCTTTATTAAGTATCAATAATTTGCTTTATGAGAAGATTGGAAAGAACGAGCCGGTATGTATTGCGGATGAAGTACCGTTTGAGATTCCGGATAGTTGGGAGTGGGTGAGAATTAGTTCCATCGGAAGTATTGTCCGAGGAAGTGGAATAAAAAGAGCCGAAACCATTGAATTTGGAAAACCTTGCGTACGCTACGAAGAGCTATACACAACATATCACACGTCTTTCAATCAAGCGGTTTCGTTTGTTTCAGAAGATTTATTTGAACGATGCAAGCATTTCTCTTACGGCGATATTCTTATGACTCTCGCCGGCGAGAATAAGCCTGATATAGTCAATGCTGTGGCTTATCTTGGGAATGATTTAATTGCAGCTGGCGGAGATCTGGCATATTGGACAGCTCATGGAATGAATCCTCTTTACTTCACATACCTTATGGCATCGCCGTATATAGTTGGACGAAAGGTTAATCTTGCTACCGGAAATATTATTGTTCATATTTCTGGTGATAAGTTAGGAACAATTTTAATTCCAATACCTCCATTGTCTGAGCAACAGCGTATCGTTGATAAAATCCTTGAAGCAGAAGTAAAGTTGGCAGAATATGTTGGAAAAGAAAATTCGTTGAATGTATTATGTATTACAAAATAATTTTCCTGATGCCCTGAAAAAATCAATTCTCCAATGGGCAGTACAAGGTAAACTTGTACCACAAGACCCAAATGATGAGCCGGCTTCCGTTCTTCTGGAGCGTATTCGTGCAGAGAAGCAAAAGTTAATAGCTGAACAGAAAGCGTTAACTCACTGTAAGGAGAAGGTATTTTGTGATGAATGTGAAAATACCAAATGGATAAGTCTGGATGTAAAAAAATAATTGTTCATTTGTTAGGCATAAAAGAAGATGGGTCAGATGTAATAGGTGTATATCCTTTATTGCCAAATGGTACATGCAGATTTATTGTATTTGATTTGATAATCATGAAAAAGGAGCAGAGGTTACGGACTTTCAATCGCGAGCGTGTACTTGCTGCGCAGGATGAACTCCAGATGCGAATAGCGCGGATTGGGGTTGCAAAACAATTGTCGGACTTGTAGATTCTGAAAATCCGTATATGGAATTATAACAGAAATGAATTACCTATGAAAAATACCTGACGATTGATTGCTGTTATATTCTGTTGCAGCAATAAAACAAGAGTAAAAATTAGTAGTAATGCTATCCGAATAATTTCCGCTATTTTCCCCTAAATGTAAAAGTTCTAATCAATGTTGTCAAATTACATATAACTGTTGTTAAAGAGGCAGAGTCGGTAACCAGCCAGCTATGAGCTGCGATTACCCGACTAAGGGAACGCCGCAGGGCGGCATCCTATCCAATATCGTACTGAATGAATTGGACTGGTGGGTGGCCTCCCAATGGGAGAACATGCCCACTCACTACGAGTACAAAACCAGACAGAATTTCTCATGTGCCATAAAGTAACACAAAAAACAACAGACAGCCACCACAATTCCGTAATGATTGATGCTTGACAGTCTCCTTCAAGTTCGCTATAATAATAAACGCAAAATTTTAGTGGACTTTTCCGGATTCGGTCATCTTTTTGCCACACAGCTATCTTGTGATAGTTGTGTGGCTTTTTTGTTGCCTGTATCTCGGAAGTATTAGCAGAATGGAGGACTATATCTGTATGGAAAAAAAATTTTTGTCTCTTATCAAGACACGCCGTAGTGTACGGGCTTATAAATCGGAACCTGTCCCTTCCAAGGTTTTGGACGCTGTACTGGAAGCAGGGACTTACGCTCCTACCGGCGGAGGACATCAATCTCCAACCATCATTGCAATTACAGACTCCAAATATAGGCGGGCGATTGCATTGGGCTATCCTGCCCAGGAAGCCGGTCAGCACGCAGCACGCAAACAAAACTATATTGTTCGGACAATTTGTGGAGAAGAGGGAAAGCATGCAAACCAATAACAAAATGGCGGTTGCGCCCGTTGGAAAACTCATCTGGCAAATGTCGATACCGCCGCTGATTTCCATGTTTCTGCAATATTCCTATAATCTGATAGACAGCGCGTTTGTAGCGCGGCTGAGTGAAAATGCTTTGACGGCGGTTTCCCTGTCGTTTCCCATTACAACTTTGATGAATGCGACATCTATCTGGATCGGCGTTGGCGTGAATGTAATGATTGCAGGGTATCTTGGACAGAGAAAGCAGAATGAGGCAAATGCTACCGTCACACATGGATTATTACTGGCCTTTGGAATTGGTGCTTTGCTCAATCTTCTGTCATTACTGATTATGAAACCCTACTTTGGGGCATTCACCAATAACGAAGAAAGCTTGAATGAAAAAGTAAATTCTACATTCTAATATACCTTGATTTTATGCGGGAT
>NZ_JAAIMY010000026.1 GCF_013300825.1 Blautia wexlerae | reverse complement strand
TTTGATAAAATTTCATTTGATGCGCCTGTTTTTTGCCTTTTTTGTCAGTGTTAATCGGAGCAATCTACGATTTCATAAAACGGATTGTGGCAGATTCGGCGCGATGACTGCATGGGGGCTTAAAGATACTTCCTCACGGCCCGCCAAAGACTTGGGGGGAACCCTGCGGCACACGATACGAACGGTGCTGCGGAGTTATGACAGCCGCGCCAGCGGAGACCTGTTATTATACCGGTCAATAGGCTTGATTATGCCGATTTTTGTAAGGGGTTGAAAGGGATGAAAAGTCAGCAGACTTTAATCAACTAGATTATCACAGGCAGGATGCAATGGGATTGTGTATTTCTGGACGAGGATACACCTTATCTATCGGTGAGGCGGGCATGGCGTACAGAGCATCAAATACACGGTTACCCCAACGCTGGGCATGACCCAGAAAAATCAACCCAAAATCAGATATACGCTGGACTTTGATGTAACCCCGCATCAGCTGCGGCACACTTACATTACCAATCTTCTCTATGCTGGTGTTGATCCAAAGACCGTCCAATACGTTACTGTGAACGAAGTGAACAGTAACCAAAAGTTTGACTTGATTCGAAAAAGTATATTGAGTATATTGCAAACAAAAAATGCATATGATATAATGCCAGTAGGCAAAATGATAAGGTTAAATTCATTTATAACACAGCAAAAGCCCCAGAGTTGCGACCTCTGAGGCTTTTTTATTCCGTTTGGGCAGGGTGGCTTATTCCCCCAGGCTGGCTACCAGCTGCTATTTTCTATCCAACCATTTGCAAATGTAGTAGGCGATTACACTTGCCAAGATAGAAAGCATAAATGATAAGATCATATCCATTTACAACACACCCCCTTTCTGCACCTGTCTAGGGGTGGTAGCTCAACTATTATATCATAGAACAATGTGTACAGAAAGACTATACTTGAAATATATACTGGGATAGTGGTGTGTGAACAGTAACAAATATGTTACAATTAAGTCTGTAATTATTATTAGTCTTTGACATTCCCGCATCTTTTTGATACTATAGAATCAGTAAAAAACTAGCAGACCTCCCATGGGAGAAATCCTATGGGAGGTTTTTGTAACGAGGTGAGGTGTATAATGAAAAAAGAAAACAATTCTGCACATAACCATAACAGAGGAAGCTTTTCCGGAAGGATCGGCTATGTGCTGGCAGTTGCAGGTTCTGCAGTAGGACTGGGAAATATCTGGAGATTTCCGTATCTTGCAGCGAAATATGGAGGCGGAATTTTCCTGCTGATCTATATTCTTCTGACTGCATCATTTGGTTATGTGCTGATCATGTCAGAAACAGCCCTTGGACGAATGACCAGAAAGAGTCCGGTAGGTGCATTTGAGCATTTTGGAAAAACGAAATCCTTCAAAATCGGCGGATGGTTAAATGCAGTGATTCCAATGCTGATCGTTCCTTACTACAGTACGATTGGCGGATGGGTAATTAAGTACCTTGTGGAATATTTCAAAGGAAATGTCCAGGCAGTAGCGGAAGACGGATATTTTGGAAACTTTATTTCCGACTCCTGGCAGGTGGAACTCTGGTTTCTGGTATTTGCGGCGCTTATATTCATCATCATTCTCGGTGGTGTACAGAACGGTGTAGAGAGAATGTCAAAGATCATGATGCCGGTTCTGGTAGTTCTGGCAGTCGTGGTTACAATCTATTCTGTCACACGTCCGGGTGCTGTTGAAGGTGTGAAATATTTCCTGATCCCGAATGTGAAAAATTTCTCCTGGATGACAGTAGTAGCAGCGATGGGACAGATGTTTTATTCTTTGTCCATTGCAATGGGAATCCTGTATACTTACGGTTCCTATGTCCGTAAAGATATGGATATCGAGAGATCTACCACACAGGTTGAGGTTTTCGATACAGGTATCGCAATCCTTGCGGGACTGATGATTATTCCGGCGGTATTTGCATTCTCCGGTGGAAATCCTGAAACACTTCAGGCAGGACCATCTCTGATGTTTATCACATTGCCAAAAGTATTTGCAAGTATGGGATTTGGTACTGCAACAGGAATCGTATTCTTCATACTTGTATTACTTGCAGCTCTGACAAGTGCAGTTTCCCTGATGGAAACCAGTGTTTCCACATTCATGGATGAACTTCACTGGAGCCGTAAGAAATGCTGCGGTCTGATGGTCGTGATCATGATTGTACTTGGAACCGCATCTTCCATGGGATATGGACTTCTGGATTTCATTCGTATCTTTGGAATGAACTTCCTTGATTTCTTCGATTTTATGACAAACTCAGTAATGATGCCGCTGGCAGCACTTGCAACCTGTATTCTGATTCTTCGTGTTGTTGGTATTGATGGAATGGAAAAAGAAATTGAACAGTCTTCTCCATTCCGCAGAAAGAAACTGTACAGAGTATTTATCAAATACTTTGCACCGATTTGCCTGATCATTATTTTGCTGAGTTCTATTGCAAACGTTTTGGGAATTATCAGTATGTAAAAAATATATGACTCTTTTTACAAAGAATGCAGCATGGATCAACTACAAGACAAGAGAAGAAGCAACTGCACAGTTCACCAGAAAGAATGGCTGGTAGGCAAACATGGCAGGAAATCTGCCAATGAATGTGTGAAATGCGGTAAGTGCGAAGAAGTATGTCCGCAGCATATTAAGATCAGAGATGATCTGGAGAAAGTTGCAGCAAAACTTCTTGGAAAATAACATATAATTGTGAGTTGTATTAAGCCTTCTGGATGAATTTCAGGGGGCTTTTACAGATTACAGGTTTGACATTTTCATTCAAGGTGTTAAAATATGTTCTAAATAATTTGTTTTTCAAATGAAATGAGTAAAAATACAATTGACTGTCTTAAATGCATTATTTACGAGGATTGCTATAGGACATTAAGAAAAAGACGAAAGTGAGAAAAACTATGGAGGACAATAAAAGGAAAGGCCTTGGAATGGTTCTGGAAGGTGGAGGTATGCGGGGACTGTATACAGCCGGAGTTCTGGATGAGCTGATGGAGCAGGGGATTTATGCAGATTCTACAGTTGGTGTTTCCGCCGGTGCAATTTTTGGATGTAATTATAAGTCCCGCCAGATTGGACGAACCCTTCGTTATAATACCAGATTCTGCAAGGATAAACGATATATGGGATTGAAAAGCTGGATCACTACCGGCGATCTTTACAGCAAAGATTTTGCATATGGGGAGGTGCCCTGGAAGCTGGATGTTTTTGACACAGAGACATTTGCCAGATCACCCATGAAGTTTACGGTTGTATGTACAGATATTGAAACAGGAAAACCCTGTTATCAGGAATGCAGAATGGGAGACAGGCTGGATGTGGAATGGATGCGCGCATCAGCTTCCCTGCCACTGGCCGCCAGACCGGTAAAGCTGAATGGAAGAATGTATCTGGACGGTGGTATCTCAGATCCGATTCCTGTAAACTGGATGCTTTCACAGGGTTATGAGAAAAATGTGGTAGTATGTACCCGTCATCCGGGATACAGAAAAGAACATAATAAGCTGATGCCGCTGCTCAGACTGAAGTTTAGGGAGTATCCGGAGCTTGTAAAGCTTCTGGATGAACGTCATATTCAGTATAACCGTATGCTGGATAAAATCGCATATCTGGAAAAAGAGGGCAGGATCCATGTTATCCGCCCGGACAGAGACATCAGTGCCAAACCGGTTGAGCGTGATCCCGCCCATTTAAAGGAGATTTATGAGGTGGGACGGAGAGTGATGAAAGCTGATATGGAGAAACTGAAGGCGTATTTGGCAGAGTAATGTTTAGTCTATCAGCAGGTAGCGAATCCGGTGATAGATTTCCATCTGATTGCAATTGACTTTGGGTGAGGAATTATGAACAGCAGCAAGTTATCAGTAAAGCTGTCAGATACAACGAAGTCAGTAAAAACAGACAGGAATAAAAATTGTATAAAACTGGTACATAAACCAATTAAAACAGTACTGATTTATCAGTTGCTGTTTTTTTTTTCGCAAAATAATACTTTTGTTCTATTGCTGTAAACAGCAAATATATCAATGTGTTTTCCTAATCTAAATGCTATAATCCGAAAAAAGTCCCATAGAGAAAATGCTATTAAAGGCTATATAATAAAACCATCAAAAACAAGCGCGCTGATAAAAAACAGGAGGAAATTTTATGAAGAGAAGAGGAATGGCTTTAGGTCTGGCGGCATTAATGACCTGTACTGCTTTATTTACCACAACTGCGAATGCAAAAAACAAGGGCAGTGACGAGAAAGAAACTATAAAATTCACTTACTGGGGAAGTGGAGACGAAAAAAAGGCTATTGAGGAATCTGTAGATAAATTCATGGAAGCAAACCCCAATATTGAAGTGGATCTGATGCATATTCCATCTGAGGATTTCCTGACAAAATTGAATGCTATGATTGCAGCCGGCGAAGCACCGGATGTAAGTTATTCAGCTTCATGGAAATGTCAGATGGGTGAGGATGGCCTGATTTATAACTTCTATGATCTTCTGGATGATATGGGACTTAGTAAAGATGATTATCTGTCTACCTGTTGGTGGAACTGGAGTCCTACAGAATCAGCAGGACCTGTTCAGGCCAATGTTACAACAAACCTGATGTATAATGTAGACTGCTTCGAAGAGGCAGGGGTAGATCTGCCGCCGACTAAGGTAGAGGATGCCTGGTCATGGGATGAATTTGTAGAGATGGCACAAAAACTGACGCTGGATACAGAAGGAAGAAATGCAGCTGATCCGGATTTTGATGCAAATAATATTAAACAGTACGGTGTAATGTTTGGAACAGACTGGAATGTATATATGCCGTTTATTTTATCAGCAGGCGGCGGTTACTTAAATGAGAGTATGGACGGACTTGGATTAAATGATGAGAAGTCAGCTCAGATTTTACAGAATTTTGCAGATCTGATCAATGTGTACCATGTATCTCCTACAGCAGTACAGAAGAATGCAATGCCAAGTGCAGCAACAGCACTGGCTGCAAAACAGACAGCAATGTACATTGACGGAAGCTGGAACCATCTGGATCTTATGAATTCAGGATGCAACTGGGGTGTAGGTGTTCTCCCAATTGATGAAAACTATACTACTTTCTTTGATGGTGGTTCTTTGATTATATTCAAGAGTACAAAGCATCTGGAGGCTTCCGAAAAACTTTATCTGTGGCTTACAAATCCAGAAAGTTCAGAAAGAATCACAGAATTATACAGAACTTTATGGATGCCTGTACAGACAGAATATTATACTGATCCGGATAAGATTGATTTCTGGGCATCTGAAGAATTGCCTGCAAGACCAGAGGGCTTTCAGGACGCTATTGTAAAGGCAACTTATGATCATGCAGTAGTGGCAACCGAAATTAACGTAAAGAATTTTAATGAGATTAATACATTAGTGGGTTCTGCACTGGAACAGGTGTGGTCTGGAAAGAAAACAGCAGAAGAAGCAATGACAGAAGTAAAAAGCCAGACGGATTCTTTGGTAGAAGGAACCTATTCAGGAGAACGTTCTTAAAGTATTCAAGTGAAAGGCTGCTTTTGGCAGCCTTTCCTGATTGAAATAGCTATAATGCCAGAAAGGAATAAATATGCAGACGAAAATAAAGTATAAAGTGACAAATCGCGAGAAAAGAGAAAATCGTTGGGGAATTTTATTCAGTCTTCCCTGTATTCTGGGATTTTTGATTTTTGCATTGCTTCCGATGGCAGTCAGTCTGGGGCTGAGTTTTACAAATTTTAATTTTACAACAGGCGGACAGTTTATAGGAATCAGCAACTATAAAAATCTGTTCAGTGGAAGTGATCCGTATTTTTATAAATCATTACTTGTAACAGTAATTTATGTTGCGCTTTCTGTACCGACAGCTATCATAGTTTCTTTTTTTATAGCAATGCTGTTAAATACAAATGTAAAAGGAAAAGGATTTTTCAGAACAATCTTTTATCTTCCAACTGTAGTTCCGATCGTAGCAATGGCAGCGATCTGGATGTGGATTTTCAATCCGGACATGGGATTGGCAAACAATATTTTAAAGGCAATGCATTTACCGGTAAGCACATGGCTTTCAGGTGAAAGTTCAGTTATTCCCACACTGGTTTTTATTAATCTGTGGACTACCGGATCTACAATGGTAATTTTCCTTGCCGGAATGCAGGATGTACCGAGACAGCTTCTGGAAGCAGTTGAGATTGATGGAGGCGGATTCTGGGCAAAGCTGCTTCATGTTACGATTCCTATGATGACTCCTACAATTTTTTATAATGTGGTAATGGGAATCATCAATGGATTCCAGATATTTACCCAGTCTTATGTTATGACACAGGGTGGACCAAACAATTCCAGTTTGTTCTATGTATACTATCTGTACAGAGAAGCATTTGAGTTTGGAAGAATGGGAAATGCCTGTGCAGTTGCCTGGGTATTGTTTCTGATCATTATGGTGCTGACTGCAGTCATATTTAAGTTTTCCAACCGTTGGGTTTATTATGGAGGAGAATGAATATGAAGAATACAAAGAAAATTATTTCAAAAATTCTAATATATTTTGCGCTGATTTTAGGTGTTTTGTTTTGTCTGGTTCCTTTGTACTGGATGATCAGAAGTTCACTAATGAACACAGTGGAAGTGTTTATGATGCCGCCTCGCTGGATTCCTTCTAAATTTATGTGGGAAAACTATCAGGAAGTTTTTGATACACTTCCCTTTGGAAAATATTTCCTGAATTCATTTATTGTAACCGGAGGATGTGTAGTGGGAACAATGCTTACCAGTTCCATCTGTGCATATGGATTGGCAAGAATTAAATGGAGAGGCAGAAATGTGGTATTTGCCTGCATTATCAGCAGTATGATGCTTCCAGCTGCGGTTACTTTGATTCCTACATTTCTGATGTGGAGAACTATTGGAATAACAGACAGCTTTATTCCACTGATTGTTCCGGCATGGTTTGGAGGCGGTGCATTTTACATATTCCTGCTTCGTCAGTTTTATCTGGGAATCCCGAGGGATTTTGATGAGGCAGCATATCTGGACGGTGCTTCCCATATTCAGATTTTTACAAAAATTATCCTGCCAATTACAAAACCGGCTCTGGCTGTTGTAGGTATGTTTGCGTTTTTAAATTCCTGGAACGATTTCCTGAATCCGCTTGTATATTTAAATTCTGAGAAAAAATATACAGTTGCACTGGGACTTCAGTTGTTTACTGGTTCTTACAGAGGTGAATGGAATTTAATGATGGCAGCAGCCTGCCTGGTGCTTGCACCTGTTGTGGTTGTATTTGCCATTGGTCAGAAGTATCTTATTGAGGGTGTAACAATGTCTGGTGTGAAAGGCTAAGAATAGGAGGAAAAACAATGCATTTAAGAGGAAATGTGATTTATAATACATGGGAAAATTTCTGGAAAAAGGCATATAAGTCTTCTTATTTCAGAGCACAGTATGATGAAACTTCGGAGCGCACAGACTGGTCATTAAGTGAGAGACAGCTATTTACACAGTCAAATGGAAGAACACTTTTGGGCCAGGATACCATGGGCAGACTGCACTTTTTGTGCACTCCTCATGATAAAATTTATGCAGTACCATCCGGAGGAACAGATCTGGGAGGACAGTTTAAAGGATACATAGGTCAGTATTATCAGAATGACACAGCATTACTTCTTGGAAAAATGAAATATGATCTGGAGCTGGACAATGGTCTGATGATCTCAGGTGCAAATAAGCAGTCATGGACAACTTATTATGATGATTTTCTTCCGGTTACTGCTACAGAGCATCCGGAACTGGAAACCAGAATATTTTCTTTTGCGCCGATTCTGGAGAAAGAAGCAGTTCCGGCGTCATCAATCCATCCGGTTCCGGGACCTGCAGGAGCATTCTACTGTATAGAAGTAAAAAATACTTCTGGATGCAAAATTAAAGGAAAACTCCGCCTGTCATTTGACCAGAAGTTTGTAAATCAGTTTGAGCATTATGGAAAATATTTCGATGATTATACAGTAACACCATATAAATCAGAATGGGATCAGAAATTGCTAGTATTATGGCACCCGGAAGCCTGTGCAGCAATTCAGCTTCTGGATTCCGTATGTGAAGGCCAGGGAGATAATCCCAGAATTTATGTACCATTTGAATTAAAAGCAAATGAAAGCAGAACATTTACAACAGTAATTGCTCTTACTCCAAAGAGAGAAGAGATTTATTCTGCCCTTGGAACACTGTATCAACATACACCGCTGGAATGGTTGAATGTTACTGATGATTTCTGGAAAGAAAGATTTGGAAAAATCACTACAGATATTCGGGAAAACCAGGAGGCTGGTGAGAAATACCGTGATATGCAGGTACGGTTTATTCTTGATAATTTTAACTGTCTTTCTTTCAGAGAAGATGGAAGTCTTCTGACCAACTGGCAGGGGGCACCGTCCCATAGTCTTTCGAGGCTCTGGGGAATTGATATTACTCCTGATGTGGTAAGTGTTATGTATGCAGTACCTGAGGTAGGAAAAAGTGCAATGTTTTATCTGGCAGAAAGAAACCGGCCACGTTATAGCCTGTATTCGGATCATAGTATGTTTTACTACATTTCTTTGCTTGTAATAGCAGGAAAATATCTGGAGCTGACAGGAGATGAGAAATTCTTCAGAGATCATCCGGAACTGGTTGCTGCTATTGATGAGATCTACGATGGAATGATGAAGCATAAACATAAAGAAAAAGCACTGATTTCTAGCAGATACGCCAGCGATCTTATTGTATTCCGCAAGTATGATTATGGTGCAAATGTACAGTGTTATTATGCGTTGAAATCTTACAGAAGAATTCTGAAACTTCTGGAACGGGATGCGACAGATGTGGACAGATTTATGGAACAGATGAAAGCAGACATGAAAGAACTGATGGAAGGTAGCGGACCATTCGGCAGACAGATTACAGGCGGAAACAACTTAGGTGAGAATGAGGAACGCTTCTACATCCAGGATGATCTGAATTATTATGGTGGTGAGGATACTGCTACAGTTATGGCACCTTTGTATGGACTATATGATTTCGATTATGAGCCATATGTAAATCTTCATAGATATGCACGTTCTATGTATATCACAAACTATGATCCGGAATTCCAGACAATGCGTGAATTACATTTTGGCATGAATCCATCTGCAACAGGCTGTACTTTAAAACTTGGCGGAAGTCTTACCAGACAGGAAATGCTTGATAACCTGAATCTCCTTTACGAACGTCTGGATGAAACAGGCTCACTTTTCTGGTGGCCAAGAGCAACAAATAAGAAAAGATGCCTGACTAGATGCAGCCAGGGACAGGGTGCATGGATTCAGCAGAGTGTTGAGCAGTGGTTTGGCCTCAGGATGGATGGAACACAGAAAACGCTGGTCATCAAGCCACAGGGATTGCTTTCCGGTTATAAACTTCAGAAAACACATCTTGGAGCTTATGTCTTTGATATTGAATATAGAGAAGAAAAAGGAAAAACTGTTATTAATATTAAAAACTATAATGAAGAAGCAATAAAGGTTGTTTTTGAAGTGCGTAAGTATGGTGCAGGTGCACAGGGAGAATGTATAAGAGCAGAGGAATTGGTACTGGCTGGAGCTTTTGTTGAGAAAGAGTTTGCTACAGAGACAATGGCTGTACAGGAAACGGATATTGCAGGAGCTGAGTGCAGCACAATGACAGAGGATGGAATTTTGTTCAGTCCATATGGAATTATTATGCCTAAACTTTATAATTCAGACTGTGGAATCTTTTTGTTCCGTTATCTGATCAGCCAGTCAACAGACACAGAATGGAAAAATGCAGAAGTGAAGATAGAAGTTCCTGATGGATGGAAAGTACAGTATAAACAATTCTATCACTGGGATTATCAACCTGTATTTTCAGACAATAAGGCAGTATGCATGGTGGGAGAAGTACCACAGAATACCCATAAGGTAGCTGGTTTTTATATCAGTTTGCCAGATGAACTGGCAGGAGGCGAGAAGAGCGTGATGCTGTCAGAGCATCCTTTCCCTCAGGATACACAGCATAAAATGAAACAGGTAACCCTGTATGTGGAGGGACAGAAAACACAGGCAGCAGGAGTGATCAGTGCAAGTCTTGAGACGGATGGAAAACAGTGTAAGGTTTCAGAAATACCGGTACTGATTCTTTCCAAGGAAGACTATGCCGATGCATTGGATAAGATGTATCACGGAACAAAAAAATAGAATTTGTAAAGACAGGTGTGCATTGTTCATGCACACCTGTTGTGCTATAATCAAAACGTATATATCAGACAGAACAGGAGATAAAATGTACAATATATTAGTAGTAGATGATGAGCGAATTCACAGAGAAGGACTTATTATGCTTCTTGAAAAAATATGCCCGGACGATATGCTGTGGGAAGCATCAAATGGTCAGGAGGCAATGGAGATCATGAATAATATTTCCTGTGAGATTGTGATCAGCGATATACGTATGGCAGAAATGGACGGCTTACAGCTGAAAAAAAAAGTAAAAACAGATTATCCAGAAACTGCATTTGTGATTGTAAGCGGATATGCAGATTTTTCCTATGCAAGAGAGGCGTTACAGTTTCATGCAAGTGATTATCTGCTAAAGCCTGTAGATGCAGAAGAGTTAAAGCGTGCCATTAAGAAAATAAAGAAATCAAAAAATCAGGATCAGGTTCAAAAACAAAAAGTAGATCAGATGGAACGACGATTGAAGGAATCTGCATATGGATATATGGAGTGGCTTCTGAATCAGTATATCCACCATACACGACGTAAGGTATGGGAGCCCTTAAGTGAGATGTTTCCTCTGAGACAGGAAGGCTATCTGATGTTGATCCGGATCAATAAGCAGCATCTGATTCTTAATGAAGAGATGAAACGGGAGATAGGGTATTTTATAAAAAAACATCTGATAGATACATCGTCAATTACATTTCAGGTCAACGGAACAGAAAATCTGCTGGCTGTGTTGGCCTTGTCAGGATCAAGAATTGAACAGGAACAGATCACTCAGATAGAGGAGTTTATTCAAAATATCCTGGTACTTGAGAAAAACAGAATTTATTTTGCAGTCAGCTCTCTGTATCCGGATATGGAAAGCTGCGGAAAAAAGGCATATGAAGAGGCTATGGCCGCGATGAAGTATTCTTTTTATGAAGAAGAAAGATATTTGCAGGCAGAGAAATATCTGTCTGATGAAAAGCAGGAGGATTCTGTAGGTAGTGAAGCAATTCTGAATTCTATAAAAGAAGGAAATCTGGAAAAAAGCGAAGCAATTTTTGAAAAAATAACAGAGGTTCTGTCAGAGCATAAAAGTGTTCAGCCGGATATTTTTAAAAGAAAAATCGTATTCTTTTTTTTCAGAATCTTACGTTATATGGAGCCCTATCTGAAAGCTGAACACTTGTCAGAATTAAATGCATTGGATAATCGTCTGATCGAAAGTCAGTGGTATTCTGAATTGAAAAAAAGGTCAGCGGAATTAATAAAAAATATAATCGCTTTCCGGGAAATAGCAGATTCACAGGAGACAGATCCTTTGGATGAAAGCAGAAGGTATATAGAGGAACATTATCGGGACGAGATCAGTCTGGAAAGGATTGCAACATTGTATCATTTTAATGCTTCGTATTTCAGTACTTTATTTAAGCAGAGATTCGGAATTTCCTTTTCTGAATATCTGTCAGATATTCGTATGGAGAAAGCAGAGGATCTTTTGAAAACATCTTCCGACAAGGTAAGGGAGATTGCATTGGAAGTAGGGTATAAGGATCCCAATTATTTTAACAGGGCATTTAAGAAACGTCATAATATGACACCTGAAGAATTTCGCAAAAGAGTTGGGTGATGATGGAAAAATTAAAATATACAAAATTTAAAACTCTGCTGATTAGTTCATTTATTTGTATTTCCATTATTCCTGTTGTGCTTTTGGGTTTATTTATCTTCCATTTGTCAAAACAGGAACTGATCAGGCAGTCAGAAAAACAAATGTGGCAAAATGCTGAGAATGTCAGTGATATTCTGGATGAAAAGTTGGATTATATTGAGGAATTTTCATTAAAAATAAATGTAGATGCGAGAATTTATAAAATATTTCAGAATCTGGATACGTCTGACAGTGTGCAGCTTGAAAGTGCCAGTCAGGAAATTTCAAAAATTTTGTTGGACTATCTGCCGTGGAATAACACGGTTTATTCTACGCATATTGTGACTCCGTATTATCAGTTTGGCGAAAAGGAAAAGAACTATTATCCAAATCATAGCTTTATGGGTTCTAAAATACAGAAAGCAGCAGATGAGTCAAATGGAAAACTTGTGTGGATTCCGGCATATAATTATCTGGACATGTTTTCAATTGAAGATATGTCGATAGATTTTCTGGAATATGAGCATGTATTTACGGCTGTCAGAAAGCTGCAGTTAAGCAGGGTAGAATCAGGACATATTGAACATCTGGAAAATAAGGCAGATCAAATGTATCTGGTGGTTAATTTTACAGAGGATAATCTGAATAATATGCTGAAAAAGTATACAAAGGCAAATTCTCAGATTCTTTATTATATCATGAGTGAAGATGGCAGTGTTGTTGGTCCTTACGGTGAGAATGAATCAAAGCTGTTTCGAAATGTAACTGCAGCTGATATGGGAATTACGGAGAATAAAGGAACTGTAAAATACTACGGTGCAAATAATCAGGAATATATCGTAACCTATTCCAAAAGTATGGTGACGGGATGGTATACACTTGCCATGATTCCAGTTAATGTTTTTAGCAAGAATATTGCTACAGATCTTACCAGGGCAATATTGATTCTGGTAACTATAGAAATTATTTTATCTGTTACTACGGCTGTTCTTATTTCCAGAAAGATCGGGAAAAAAGTTTATAAACCGCTGCACATGATAGAGAAAACAGAAGAGGGTAATTTTACTGCAAGAATTGTATATGACGACAGGGACGAGTTTGCGTTTTTTTATAAAAAACTGAATGAAATGAATCAGAACCTGCAGATGTTGGTTCATGAGAAATATGAGATGATGATCCAGAAACGAGACACGGAGATCATGTCGTTAAATATACAGATGAATCCCCATTTTCTCTATAATTCGCTGAATATCATTAACTGGGTATGCCTTAAAGGAGAACAGGAAAATGCCAGCAAAATGCTTTTGGATCTGTCGAGAATGCTTCAGTATACCAGCCAGAATGGTGATGTTCTGGTTCCGCTGTGGGCGGATCTGGACTGGCTTAAACGGTATATTGGAATTATGCAGAAAAGATATCAGGATCAATTTGAAGTGAGTATGGATATACCGGAGTATTTAAGAAGTCTGGAAGTTCCAAAGTTATTTCTGCAGCCGTTTGTAGAGAATGCCATTGTGCATGGATTTAAAAATTATCAGGATTCCGGGAAGATCTGGATTTCAGCAGAGGAAGAAGAAAATGATATTCTTTTTTATGTAGAGGATAATGGATGTGGAATCTGCGAGGAAGATTTGAAAGAGGTTCTGAATAAAGAGCGAAAGAGTATAGGCGTCAGAAATACAAATAAAAGGATTCGTATGATTTATGGAGAGAAATATGGGGTTACCATAAGCTCACAGCTGGAAGAAGGCACAGTTGTAACCATAAGGCTTCCGTTAAAAATTAATTCGAAAAAACAGAGTTAGATTAAGGTTATATGGATATTCAATTTTATGAGAAGGCAATTGTGAAAGATTGCTGGAAATAAGGTTGAATATCCATTTTTGATTATAATCAAATAAATACCATGTATAACAGTACAAAACAGTTGACAACAGTTATGCACTGTTATATACTGTTTGCAGATGGAGGAGAAACATATGCATATAATAATCAATAATTCATCCATGGTACCTATTTATGAACAGATCATAGACCAGATTAAGTCTGCGATTATCAGAGGAGAGTTACAGCCGGACACTGTATTACCTTCAGTACGCAGTTTGTCAAAGGAATTGAAGATCAGTGCCCTGACTGTGAAGAAAGCCTATGACAATCTGGAAGAAGAGGGATTTACCGTCACTGTTCATGGAAAAGGAACCTACGTTGCAGCCACAAATAAAAACCTGATGAGGGAAGAACAGCTCAAAGAAGTAGAACATGATCTGGAGCAGGCAATCATGAAGGGCAGAAGATGTGGACTGAACGATGAGGAAATCAGAAATCTTTTTGAAATGATCATGGAGGACTAAGACATGTTGAAAATCAGTCATTTGCAGAAACATTACAGAGGTTTTTCGCTGGACTGTTCTATGGAAGTACAGCCTGGGATGATTACAGGACTTATTGGAAGAAATGGTTCCGGGAAATCCACCACATTTAAAGCTTTGCTCGGCTTGATTCATCCGGATGGCGGAGAGATAGAGGTCTTTGGGAAAAAGGCAGAAGAGCTTAAGCCGGAGGATAAGCAGAAACTGGGAGTTGTTTTTGCAGATTCAGGCTTCAGTATGTATCTGACAGCAGCGGGCGTGGCCAATATTATGAAAAGCATATATCCGGATTTTGACAGAGATGAATTTCTGCAGCAGTGCAGGAGATTCAATCTGCCCACAGACAAGAAAATCAAAGAATTTTCCACTGGTATGAAAGCAAAGTTTAAAGTACTGGCAGCATTAAGCCATAAGGCAGAACTGCTGATTCTGGATGAGCCCACAGTTGGTCTGGATGTGATTGCCAGGGATGAGGTGCTGAACATGCTGAGAGAATATATGGAAGAAAATGAAAGCAGTTCTATTCTGATCAGTTCCCATATTTCATCAGAACTGGAGAGTCTTTGTGACGATTTTTATATGATCCATGCCGGAAAAATTATCCTTCATGAGGATACAGATGTACTGCTGTCAGATTATGCAGTTCTTAAAGTTGCAGAAGAAGAGTACGAAAAACTGGATCAGCAATACCTTATTAAGATCCGGAAAGAAGCTTATGGATACAGGTGTCTGACAAACCAGAAACAATTTTATATGGAAAATTACCCGGATGTTGTAATTGAGAATGGAAAGATTGATGATCTGGTAGTGATGATGGAGGAACAGGTATGAAGGGATTATTTGTAAAGGATATAGAACTGATGAAACAGCAGAAACAGTATTTTATCCTGGTTATTGTAATGGGAGTCATCCTGAATCTGGCAGGAAGTGGGAGCGTCAGTTTTGCTATAGGATATTTTACGTTTGTCACAGCAATTTTTGCCATTACGACTATAAGTTATGATGAGTTTGATAATGGTCTTGCATTTCTTATGACCTTGCCGGTTACCAGAAAACAGTATGTGGCGGAGAAATATCTGCTGGGAGCAGGGCTTACGGCTGCAGCGTGGGGAATTGAAGCAATAACGGGAGTGATCTGTAAAGGTGTGGCAGAGCTTCAGGGGTGCCTGAGTGAGAAAATTATTGGCACTCTGATATACATTCCACTGGCGCTTCTTATGTTGTCAGTATCGCTCCCGCTTGTAATACATTTTGGAGCAGAAAAAGGACGTTATATTGCAATGGTCATGTGGGCTATTATAATTGCCGTAGTTTATGCTCTGATAAAAACAATGGGACTTTCAGCAGACGCAGTCGATGAATGGCTGAATGGACTTAACCGGGGAATGGTATTGGCCGGAGTTGTATTATTTACAGTAATTGTATATATGGGATCTTTTTGGATTGGTGTCCGGCTTATGGAGAAGAAAGAATTCTGATGTGTATCGAATATGGTTGTAATTATAAAAGCAGTGTGCTAAAATTGTATCAGCGTAATTGAATAAGCTGTTAAGTGAACATTATCATATGCAGATTTTGTGTATGGTAATATGAGAGGGAATCAGGTGAAATGCCTGAACGGTTGCGGCCACTGTATACAGAAAAAAGCGGGATTGTAATATGTCATTGCATAAATATGTGAGAAGGCGGAATCCGGCTGTCAGAGAGTATCTGGAAATATTTCTGATACAACATTCATGAACTGTTGAAGCATGGATGTTGTATCAGTTTTTATTTTATGGAAACTTTCTGTGATCTGTGAGTCAGGAAACCTGCCTGACAGCGTAAAGAAGGAGCTTCCGTAAAAAGTATCCGTTATTTTTATCACTTCTATTTTACTTTTTCTGAAGTCCCATCTTTTCGGTTACACGAACAGGTAAATAACATATACGAAAAGAGAGGAAGTCAAATGAAAAACAGGTATTTATCCACAAGAATCATGGCAATTATGATGGCAGCAGCTATGGCTGTCTCCGCAGCTCCGGCAGCTTTTGCAGCAGAGAGAGCAGACTCTGAGACAATCAAAGAGGACAACCAGCCGGCAGCAGATGCAGACTCTGATACACAGGAAGATGCAGACGCGCAGGATTCAGCAGATGCAGATAAGACAGCAGACGCAGAAGGTACAAAGACAGAATATCCTCTGACCATCACAACCTATGATTATGATGGAAATGAAATCGAAACAACCTATGAAAAGGCACCGGAAAAAGTTCTTGCTGTATATCAGGGAAGCATTGAAACCATGCTTGCACTTGGCCTGGAAGACCGTCTGGTAGCTACTGCAGGTCTTGACAATGAAGTTCCGGATGAACTTAAAGATGCATTTTCAAAAACAAATTATCTTGATGAATTTACCCCATCCCTTGAGACTGTAACGATGTTGGAGCCAGACATGATCTTATCCTGGAGCTCCCTGTTTTCTGATAAAAATCTCGGAAATGTAACAGACTGGATCGACAAAGGCTGCAACACTTATTACAACACAAACACACGTCCTGACGGAGACAGAACTCTGGAAAATGAATTTACAGACATCTTAAATCTTGGAAAGATTTTTGATGTACAGGACAAAGCACAGGCAATCGTAGATGATGCAAAGGCAGTGATCGATAAAACTCTTACAGCAACAGCAGATGTAGAAGAGAAACCAAGCGTAATGGTTCTGGAACCTCTTGGAGAAGATATCACAAACTATGGTGCAAAGAGCCTTGGTGGAGATATGGTAACACAACTGGGTGCGACTCTGGCAAACCCGGATGCTTCTACAGCAGGAAAAGAAGATATCATTGCAGCAAACCCTGATGTGATTTTTGTTGTATACATGCCATATGCAGGTGATGATCCGGAAACTGTAAAAGAAAGCCAGCTTGCCGTTATCAAGGATGACGAAGCACTTCAGAGCCTTGACGCTGTAAAGAACGGTCGTGTTTATCCGATCATGCTCAGTGAAATGTACGCAAGTGCAACACGTACACAGGATGGTATTGAAACTTTCGCAAAAGGATTATATCCGGATGTGAATCTTGACTGATTGAGGACATAACAGTGAAAGAACAGGTTTCACAGACAAAAAAAGGCAGTGTGCTCAGGACATCCATGTATGTGGCAGTTCTTATCGGGCTTGCGGCATTTCTGATTTTTTCCATTCTTGCAGCAATCACTTTTGGAAATGCAGATCTGTCACTGAAAGATGTTTACAGTGTCATTGCATATAAATTGTTTCATATCAAAAGCCTGTCCGCCTATGCAGAAGGCGCAGTTCACGATGTTGTGTGGCTGATCCGGCTGCCCAGAGTCCTGCTGGCTCTGGCAGTTGGAATGGCTCTTTCCGTCTGTGGCGTAGTTATGCAGGCGATTGTCCAGAACCCACTGGCAGATCCGTATGTACTTGGTATTTCATCCGGTGCATCCCTTGGTGCAACACTGGCGATCATGCTTGGAGTTGGTGGATTTCTCGGTGGAAACTCAGTTGGTGTTCCTGCATTTATTGGTGCAATGGTCACTTCTTTTGCAGTAATTGCCATTGCAAACATGGGCGGAAAAGCTACTTCTGCCAAACTGATCCTTGCCGGAATGGCTGTCAGTGCGGTATGTTCTGCTTTTTCCAATTTTGTTATCTATATCACCAATGACAAAAATGCAGCAACAGAAGTAATGAAGTGGATGATGGGAAGCCTTGCAGGCGCAAGCTGGAGCAGAGTAGGTGTAATGTTTCCTGTTACATTGATCTGTGTAATGATTTTCTGGACGCAATATCGTAATCTGAATCTGATGCTGTTAGGAGATGATGTATCGATCACACTGGGAACTGATTTGCACAGGCTGAGAACTTTTTATCTGATCGTTGCTTCTGTAATGATTGGGTTTGCAGTATATTGTGCGGGTGTGATCGGCTTTGTAGGACTTGTGATCCCTCATGTGATCAGAATCCTGTTTGGAACAGACCACAGAAGATTACTGCCATTAAGTGCACTGCTTGGTGCATCATTCCTGATCTGGTGTGATGTGGCATGTCGTGTGATCCTGAAGAATTCTGAGATGCCGATCGGTGTGCTGGTATCCATTATCGGTGCTCCATGCTTTATTTATCTGCTTGTGCGGAAATCCTATGGATTTGGAGGTAGTAAGTAATGAAAATCACTACAGAAGATATTCAGGTTGGATTTCACGCCAGACAGATACTGAAGGGAATTTCCATAGAGTCAAAGGATAAGGAACTGGTAGGGATCATCGGACCAAACGGAAGCGGAAAATCTACATTATTAAAATGTATCTACCGTATCCTGAAGCCAGATGCAGGTGCCGTTTATCTGGACGGCGAAGAACTCCATTCCATGAGCGTAAAAAGCTCCGCCAGAAAAATGGCAGTTGTGGCACAGCACAATTACTACAACTTTGATTTTACCGTACGGGAAGTCGTGTTGATGGGACGTGCACCTCATAAGAAAGCATTGGAACGGGATAATGCAAAAGATTACCGGATTGTTGAAGAAGCACTGAAAACGGTACAGATGGATGCATTTGCGGATCGCACATTTTCTACGCTGTCAGGTGGAGAGCAGCAGAGGGTTATTCTGGCAAGAGCACTTGCACAGCAGACACCTGCACTGATCCTTGATGAGCCGACTAACCATCTGGATATCACACATCAGATCATGCTGATGGAACTGGTAAAGAAACTTAACGTAACTGTAATATCAGCTATCCATGACCTGAATATTGCGGCGGCATACTGCGATAAGATTTATGTATTGAAAGATGGTGTGCTGGAAGGATATGGAACTCCACAGGAAGTACTCACTTCGGAGCTGATTAAAAGGATTTACCAGGTAGATTCGGAAGTGGTAAATGACAGCCGCGGGAAGATGCATATTTTATTTTTATAATATGATATCAGGGTCAAAAGGTCAGAAAGTCGTTCGTGCTTGCACGATAAGACTTTGGAGCTTGGGACTTGTCAAACATGAGAAAGTAGCAATTTACGTAGTAAATCAGAGGATTTCGAATGTTTGAGTATTGACAGGCCAGAGTCAGGAAAATTTTTGACTCTGGCCTGCTATATATGGAGGAAAAAGATGAATAAAATAGGAATTTTGACGTGTATTCATTCTAATAATGTATGCGCCAGAGTTGGATGCCTGGCAGCATTTCAGAACAGAACCGATTTCTTTCAGGATTATCCGGAAGATACCTGTCTGGCAGCAATGATGACCTGTAACGGATGCAAAGGCGCCAACCCGATAGAACCCATAGAAGACAAAGGAATCCTGGAAAAGATAGACAGACTGGTCAGTGAAAAAATCAGTACCATCCACGTTGGTGTCTGTCGTCTCCCGGATGGAAAGCATGAATGTCCAAGGATGACACAGATCTGCAATATGATAGAAGAACGTGGAATCAAAGTAGTCAGAGGGACACATAAGGAATAAAAAAGTTCCCATACGTTACTGTTCACTCCGTTCACAGTAACGTAGCCAAAATTCATTCCAGATTGCCTGCGGCAATGGAATTTTGGCTTGTATGTCTCGGGATTTTGGCATATTCATGCCAAAACACCTCGCGGGACAGTGGCGTGTGAACAGTAACTTCCATACAATTTATAAAATAAAAAGAATATAAAATGCCTTGAAAATAAGAGTAAGTAATGCTAACATAAGTATAAAGCATATTTCTCTTATATTTCAAGGCATTTTTGCCGTCTGATTATTCTAATCTCAATTCAGAAATCCATGCTTTTAATTCCAGTTAATTATGAAAAGCAGGAGCTGAGAAGTGATAAGAATAGCACAAAATGTTCTTTGACTCCTGCGGAAAACAGGAGGTATTGCCAATGGCAAAAAGAAAGAACAAAAAAATTATTGTGAAAAGAAACCGATTGAAAGGCAACACAGCAACTGCAAACCGTAAGTACAAAGATACAGTCTTCCGTATGCTGTTTTCAGACAGAAAGAATCTGTTGTCGCTGTATAATGCAATCAATGAAACTTCTTATACAGATGCTGCTCAATTAGAGATTGTGACACTTGAGAACGCAATCTATATGGGAATGAAGAATGATCTGGCGTTTATTATAAATACGAATCTGTTTCTGTATGAACATCAGTCTACGTATAACCCGAACATGCCTTTGAGAGACTTATTCTACATTTCCAGCGAATATCAGAAAATGGTGGATTGGAAGTCCTTGTATACCTCAACAAGACTGAGAATACCCACACCGAATTTTATCGTATTTTATAATGGAACAGAGAAAAAAGAAGATAGGTGGGTAGATTATCTGTCAGAATCGTATGAAAATATGTCAGGAGAACCAAATCTTGAACTAAAGGTCATCACATTAAATATCAATGTAGGGCATAATAAAAAACTAATGGAAGAATGCCGGACGCTAAGAGAATATGCTCAGTATGTTGATAAAGTACGCAGATATTCTAATGAAATGGAACTGAATACGGCAGTAGAACGTGCAGTGAGCGAAAGCATTCAGGAGGGAATTCTCAAAGAATTTCTGCAAAAGAATCGAGCGGAGGTAGTCGCTATGAGTATATTTGAATATAACGAGGAAGAGGAAAAAAGGAAACTCAGGAAAGCTGAGTATGAAGCTGGTATGGCAGAAGGAGTAATGAAAACTAAAAAGGAAACAGCAATTTCATTGGCTGAAATGGGATTATCTGTGCAGCAGATTGCTCAGGGAGTAAAAGTAGAAGAAAAGACTGTACATAAGTGGCTGAATGAAAAAAAGAATATGAAAACCACATATTAAAAATAATGGAAGTGGAGTCCACATTAACTGTAAATGTGGGCTCTTTTGGACTAAATGAACACATAAAAACACAACCCTATTGGATTTATCTATATCAGTATGTTAAAATAATTAATTGATAAAGGATTTTAACAGATGAAGCGATAAAAGAATAACTACTGATTTTATAAAGAAAAAGGAGCTTTTAAATATACTATGGAGAAACTTGTCATTGGTATCCTTGCCCACGTAGATGCAGGTAAGACTACGTTGTCGGAGGGGATTTTATATTTAACGGGAAAAATCCGTAAGCTGGGGCGTGTGGATCATAAGGATGCGTATCTGGACACCTATAACCTGGAGAGGGAGCGTGGAATCACGATTTTTTCCAAGCAGGCGGAGTTTGAACTGGGAAACAAGGGGATAACTCTTCTGGATACGCCGGGGCATGTGGATTTCTCAGCGGAAATGGAGAGGACACTGCAGGTTCTGGATTATGCCATTCTTGTGATAAATGGAGCGGATGGTGTGCAGGGGCATACTATGACCTTATGGAGACTTCTGTCAAGATACCAGATCCCGACGTTTCTGTTTATCAATAAAATGGACCAGGACGGAACTGATAAAGAGAAACTTCTGGCAGAATTAAAGAAGCGATTAAGTGATAATTGCGTTGATTTCACCTGGGAAAACACAAGTGGAATGGAAAATAGTATTGACGAAACAGCGGAGAAAGCAGAAGATGAAATATCAGATCTGCAGTCTCAGTTTCTGGAAGATGTTTCTGTCTGCGATGAGGAACTGCTTGAAAAATACCTGGAAACAGAGGAAATATCAACATCGGATATCCGAAAAGTAATCAAAGAGCGAAAACTTTTCCCATGTTTCTTCGGTTCTGCTCTGAAAATGACAGGGGTAGAAGAATTCCTTCATGGGCTGGAAAAATACTGTGAGACACCAGAATATCCTTCAGAGTTTGGTGCAAAAGTATTCAAGATTGCCAGAGACGATCAGGGCAATCGTTTAAGCTATATGAAAATCACCGGAGGAACATTGAAGGTAAAGGAACTTCTTACAGATACAGAGAAAGCGGATCAGATCCGTATTTATTCCGGTGCGAAATTTGAGCTTGCAAAGGAAGCTCCTGCAGGAACTATCTGTGCAGTGACCGGCCTTTCCCAGACACATCCGGGACAGGGATTTGGGATTGAACGGGAATCTGAGATGCCGGTTCTGGAACCTGTATTAAATTACAGAATTCTGCTTCCTGAGGACTGTGATGTTCACCAGATGCTTAAGAAACTCAAAGAGCTGGAAGAGGAGGAACCGGAACTTCACATTGTATGGAACGAACAGCTTGGGGAAATCCATGCCATGCTGATGGGTGAGGTTCAGATCGAGATATTAAAGCATCTGATCTGGGAGCGTTTCCATGTAGCAGTAGAGTTTGGCACAGGAAATATCGTATATAAAGAAACAATCGCAGAGCCAGTAGAAGGTGTAGGCCATTTTGAACCGCTGCGTCATTATGCAGAAGTACATCTGCTTCTGGAACCGGGAGAGCCGGGGAGCGGTCTGCAGTTTTTTACTGCATGCAGTGAGGACGTGCTGGATCGTAACTGGCAGCGACTGATCCTGACTCATCTGGAAGAACGGGAGCATCCGGGAGTACTGACCGGTTCTCCGATTACGGATATGCAGATTACACTGATCACAGGACGCGCCCATCTGAAACACACAGAGGGCGGCGATTTCCGGCAGGCGACGTACAGGGCTGTGCGTCAGGGATTAAAGAAAGCAAAGAGTGTCCTGCTTGAACCATATTATGAGTTCAGACTTGAGATTCCGGGAGATATGATAGGGCGTGCCATGACTGACATTCAGAAAATGAATGGAACCTTCCAGCAGCCGGAAGCAGATGAGGATGATATGATGGTTCTGAAAGGCAGTGCGCCTGTATCAATGATGCGAGATTATCAAACCCAGATAACTTCCTATACAAAGGGACGTGGCAGATTATTCTGTTCGTTGAAAGGCTATGCCCCATGTCAGAATCAGGATGAGATTGTAGAGGAGATAGGATATGATTCTGAACGTGACCTGGACAATCCCACAGGTTCTGTATTCTGTGCTCATGGAGCAGGATTTGTGGTGCCATGGTATGAAGTAGAGGATTATATGCACCTGGAGGGAGTGGACGACTCTGAACTGAGCAGCCGTATATACGATGGAGAAAAATACGGATCGGGAAATGGAGAAACAGGAGCTGATAGTGGATTTTCTTATGTTTCAGGGAGTGCAGGACAGGGGAAAAACAGGAACAGTAACAATCAGACAGATTCAGGTTATCGTCCACCCAGGAATGCCGGCGTAGGAAGCTATGAGGATGAAGAAGAGCTGAAAGCCATTTTCGAGCGCACATTCGGACCGGTCAAGCGTTACAAAGAACCACAGTTTAAGAGAACATTTTCTGCAAAATCTGACAGCGGCAGCTATTACCGCAACAGTTCTTCTGCTAAGAAGAAAGAAAAAGAATATCTCCTTGTAGATGGTTACAATATCATCTATGCCTGGGAAGATTTAAAAGAACTGGCAGATGCAAATCTCCATGCTGCCCAGACAAAACTGATGGATATTCTGAGCAACTATCAGGGCTTTAAGAAATGTACGTTAATTCTTGTATTTGACGCTTACAAGATAGAGGGCCATGCAGAGGAAGTGATCACCTATCATAACATCCACGTAGTCTACACAAAAGAAGCTGAGACAGCAGATCAGTATATCGAGAAAACGGTCCATAAGATCGGCCGTGAAAACCAGGTAACGGTAGCTACCTCCGATGGACTGGAGCAGATCATCATCATGGGACAGGGTGCCCACCGTATGTCTGCCAGAGGTCTTCGGGATGAAATAAAAGCTACAGAAAATCAGATCCGCCAGCAATGGCATGAGAAACGTCAGAGCAGTAAGAATTATCTGATCGACAATATTTCTGATGAAATGGCACAATATATGAAAGAGAAACGACTTGGAAAACAGTAAAAGGGAGATGCAGTCATGAAAGAAAAGCTGACACAAAAAGATGTTGAGAAAATTCAGCAGGAGATCGACCACCGCAAGCTGGTTGTACGAAAAGAAGCAATAGAAGCTGTAAAGGAAGCCAGAGCTCAGGGAGACCTGAGTGAGAATTTTGAATATTATGCGGCCAAGAAACATAAGAATCAGAACGAAAGCCGCATCCGCTACCTTGAGAATATGCTGAAAACAGCAACCATTGTTTCTGATGATTCCAAAGACGATGAAGTTGGAATGGATGATATTGTAGAGGTATATTTCGAGGAAGACGATGAGATTGAGAAATACAAACTGGTTACTTCCATAAGAGGAAACTCCATGGAAAACCGCATCAGCATTGAATCTCCCATTGGTATGGCTCTGAAAGGTCACAAGGTTGGAGACAGAGTGGAAGTAAAGGTAAATGATAACTACAGTTATTTCCTGGAAATCCGTTCTATTGATAAGACTGGTTCCGAGGATGAAGAAATCCGCGGATTCTGATAATAATACTGTCGAAATACAGGATCCGGATTGATAAAAGAACTATTGTAAGAGATGAACACCGGTTAGTGTCATATCTCCTGCAATGGTTCTTTTTATTTTTATATCAAAAATACGGATGGATTTATGGGAACCTTACACAGAATGAATATGATGACTGGAAATTTTACATGGATTTAACATTCTCATGGGGATGATTTTACAAAGCATGGTTATGATGGGAAACAAGTTAAATAACCATATACTTATGAAAAGGGAAAAGGAGAATAATCATGGATTTATTCAGTATATTAACATTGATCGGAGGCCTTGCATTATTTTTGTATGGTATGAATGCAATGGGAGATGGCCTTGCGAAGGTTTCCGGCGGAAAGCTGGAGAAGATTCTTGAAAATCTTACTTCAAATCCGATAAAAGCAGTGCTTTTGGGAGCAGGAGTAACAGCAGTGATCCAGTCATCTTCAGCTACGACTGTTATGGTAGTAGGTTTTGTAAATTCAGGGATCATGAAATTATCACAGGCAGTAGGAGTGATCATGGGTGCCAATATCGGTACTACGATCACCTCCTGGATCTTAAGCCTGACAGGAATACAGAGTGATAATTTTATTATTCAGATGTTTAAACCAACATCATTTTCCCCTGTGCTTGCGATCATTGGTGTGATCTTCATTCTGTTTATCAATGATTCAAAGAAAAAAGATATCGGAACAATTTTTATAGGTTTTGCAATCCTGATGTACGGTATGGATATGATGAGTTCTGCTGTAAAACCTCTTGCAGAAGTGCCGGAATTTACAAACCTGTTACTTAAATTCTCAAATCCGTTGTTAGGTGTTATAGCAGGTGCCCTTCTTACAGCAGTGATCCAGTCATCTTCTGCATCTGTAGGTATTCTGCAGGCCCTGTGTCTTACAGGTGCAGTACCGTTCAGTGCAGCAATCCCGATCATTATGGGACAGAACATCGGAACCTGTATTACTGCAATCCTTTCTGCAATCGGAGCCAAGAAGAATGCAAAACGTGCAGCAGCAGTACATCTGTATTTCAACCTGATCGGTACGGTTATCTTTATGACTGTATTCTATCTTATAAATGCAGTTGTTGGATTTTCTTTCTTCCATCAGGCAGCAACACCGGCAGGAATTGCTGTTATCCACAGTGTATTTAATGTTACTGCAACGATCATTCTCCTTCCTTTTGCAAAGGGACTGGAGAAACTTGCCTGTCTTACAATCCGGGACAAAAAAGAGGATGTTGTTGTTTCAGCAGAGGACAGAGAGTTTATGATCCTGGAGCCTCGTTTCCTGGAGAAACCGGCATTTGCAGTAGAGCAGAGCCGCAATGCTGCCAGAAAAATGGCAGAAGAATCCCACAATGCACTGTTTACAGCACTGAGTCTGGTGGATAAATACAGTGAAGAAGGCGTAGAACGTGTGGAAAACATGGAATCCAAGGTTGACCGCTATGAAGATGAACTGGGAACTTATCTGGTGAAGCTGAGCCACAAAGATATCTCAGAAGCAGACAGTCACAGCCTTTCCATTATGCTTCACTGTATCGGGGATTTTGAACGTATTTCCGACCATGCTGTAAATATTATGGAATCAGCACAGGAGCTTTATGAAAAAGGACTGAAATTTTCCGAAAATGCAAAGAAAGATCTGGAAGTGCTGGGACAGGCAGTAGAAGATATCGTAAATACGGCATATGAAGTTTTTGACAAACAGGATATGAAGCTTGCGGAGAAAATTGAACCACTGGAAGAAGTGATTGATGAACTTTCCAAAGAAGTAAAACGTCGTCATGTACAGAGACTGAGAAACGGTGAATGTACAATAGAGATGGGATTTATCCTTTCGGACATTACAACCTGTCTGGAACGTGTGGCAGACCATTGTTCCAATATTGGAGTCTGTGTGACGCAGGTGAATGAAGATTTGTATGATACTCACAGTCATCTGAATATCGTCAAGAGCCATCCGGACGAAACATTTTATCATGAACTGGAAGACGCACGAATCAAATATCAGCTTTCATAAAAATAAACAGGTGGATGATGGTTATCCGCATGATCAGGAAATCCGGGCACTCTGAAGTATCTGAGAGAGATATTTCAGAGAAAATGGCCGGATTTTTGCTTTAAAGAAATGAAGCAGATGCCGGATATCTACTTGTACAGGGATAAAAAAATAAGTATACTGAAAAAAGAAATACACTTGTGACGACAAAGCAGGTGATAAATAAAGGGGAGGCAAAGCAGAATGATCTATTGTGTAGAAGATGAGCGGAATATCAGGGAGCTTCTTATTTATACACTGGAAACAACAGGATTTAAAGCCAGGGGGTTTGGAAATGGCAATGAACTGATGAAAGCGCTGAAGGAAGAGATACCGGAGCTGATCCTGCTGGATATCATGCTTCCGGGGGATGATGGCTATACCATTCTGGAACAGCTGAAAAGTATGCCATCTGTAAAGGATGTGCCGGTAATTATGGTTACTGCAAAAGAAGCGGAATTTGACAAAGTAAAAGGTCTGGAAGGCGGAGCGGATGATTACATTACCAAGCCTTTCGGTATGATGGAATTTGTTGCCAGAGTAAAAGCAGTTCTCAGACGAAGTGCCCGTCAGAATGAAGATAAGGAACTGCATTACGACGAGCTTTATCTGAATGTAGGACGTCATGAGGTGCATTACCGGGAAGAGAAGGTCGATCTTACCCGAAAAGAATTTGAACTTCTTCAGTATCTGCTGGAGAATAAAGGACTTGTTATGACAAGAAATCAGATTCTCTGCCATGTATGGGGATATGACTTTGACGGTGAAACCAGAACTGTGGATGTCCATGTGAGAACTCTGCGTCAGAAACTTGGCAAGGCAGGAAATCTGATCGAAACGGTCCGGGGTGTAGGATACAGGATCGGCGCATAACAGATAAAACAGACGAAAAACAGGAGTGGAAAAATGAAGCATAAAATATTCAGTCACACCAGTTTACTTATTATCTTATCCGTAATACTTACATTCCTGGCAGCAGGAACTGTCATGTATAACAGATATGATATTTATATGAAACAGGGTGTCAGAGATGAAGCCGCATATATTAAAACAGGTCTGGAAGAAGACGGAGACGTTTTTCTCTCAGACAGGGTCGGAGACGCCACCAGCAGCAGGATCACTCTTCTGGGAAAAGATGGTCAGGTGTTGTTTGACAGTATTGAGAATCCGAAAGAAATGGAAAATCACAGTAACAGACCGGAATTTATTGAAGCTGAGAAGCAGGGATCCGGTGAGATGGTCCGCTATTCAGACACTTTATCAAAACAGACGTTTTACTATGCTGTAAAATTAAAGGATGATCAGGTTCTGCGAGTAGCCAGGACTACAGACAGTCTTCTGGTAACAATGTTAACCAGCTTTCTTCTGCTTGGCGGACTGGTATGCGTGATCCTTGTAATTGAACTTTTTCTTGTGCAGAAACAGACCAGAAAGCTGATAGAGCCTATCAACCGGATTGATCTGGAACATCCTCTGGAGCATGTATGCTACGAAGAATTAAGGCCGTTACTTTTTCGTCTGGATCAGCAGAACAGACAGATTCAGAAACAGCTGGAAGATCTTAAGAATGCAGAGAGTGCAAGAAAAGAGTTTACGGCAAATGTTTCCCATGAATTGAAAACTCCTCTTATGTCAATCTCCGGATATGCGGAGCTTATGATGAATGGAATGGTACCGCCGGACAAGATGCAGGATTTTTCCGGCAGGATTTTTCATGAGTCCGAGCGTTTATCAAATCTGGTTGCAGATATCATTCAGCTTTCCAGACTGGATGAGAAGAACGGAGAAACTATGTTTGAACAGGTTGATATCGGAGAGCTTGGGGAAGATGTGATCAACAATCTGCAGAACAGGGCAGCAAAGAAAAAGATTAATCTGGAATATACAGGCGGACCTGCACAGATGCAAGGAGTACGCCATGTATTATATGAAATGTTCTACAATATTACAGATAATGCTATCCGCTATACCCCGGATGGTGGAGATGTAAAGGTTTTTGTGGGAAAACTCAATGGGAAACCGTACTTTCGTGTGGAAGATAACGGAATAGGAATTCCGGAGAGCGAACAGCAGAGAATCTTCGAGCGTTTTTACAGAGTGGACAAGAGCCATTCACGTGAAACCGGAGGTACAGGCCTGGGGCTTTCTATTGTAAAACATGGCGCAGTTTTGCATCATGCGAAGATTCTTCTGGACAGTGAGCCGGGTAAGGGAACGAAGATGGAAATCCTGTTTGCTCAAACTAAGTAAAGCTCTTGTTTCCATTGCTTTCAGGTGAATTTTGGGGATTGACAGACAAGTGATTATTAGAGAAAATAAAGTCAGACAGTTCCTCTGTAGAGGCAGGTACAAAAATAAATTCATGTGGACAAGTCTGAGAGACAATGGAGGGTATTTTCAGTATGGAAAAATGGAGAAGCATTGCAGCGGGTATGAGCTGTTTGTCAATGCTGTTCGCAACAGGAGCGGTTACTGTATCAGCATCAGATGAAATCACAGAAATTCCGGAACAGAGTATTGTATACTGGTCCATGTGGGAAGAAGATGAACCACAGGCAGATGTGATCAGAGAAGCAGCAGAAGCTTATGAAGAAGCAACAGGTATTTCTGTAGAGATTCAGTGGAAGGGCAGAGGAATCCGGTCTCTGATAGAACCTGCCCTGGATGCCGGAGAACAGATTGACCTTTTTGATGATGATTATCAGAGGATGGCTCAGGAACACAGGGATTATCTGGCAGAATTAAAAGGAATGGCAGATACTGTGGATTATGAGAAGCATATTATGCCGGTACTGTTGGAGCAGGTGAAGAACTGGGGAAATGGAGAACTGCTTGCAATGCCGTATCAGCCTTATATCACAGGCGTCTGGTATAATAAGGATTTATGGGAAGAGGCTGGACTTACAGAACAGGATATCCCGGATACCTGGGAGAAATTGATCAGAGTATGCCGTAAGATTAAAAACAGTGACAGTGGCCTTAGTGCCATGACCTGCGATGAAGAGTATGTGAATCTTCTGTATGGATATCAGCTTGCCAGATATCTTGGACAGGAAAAAGTGCAGCAGCTGATCCGTAACTGTACCTGGTCACAGATTCCACAGGCAAAAGAGGCGGCAGATGATATCAGAATTTTGTTTTTTGCGGGATATATGAGTCAGAGTGCACCGGCACAGCATCCGGAAGGTCAGGATGAAGTGGGAGATGGCGAGGCAGTCATGGTGCTGCAAGGCTCCTGGGTTCCGAATGAAGTGACAGAAGCTACAGAATCTGATGATTCCTGGGGATTTTTTCCATGGCCTGCAGTAAAGGCCGGAACAGACGGCACAGAAGGTGTTATGGTGGGAGCACAGGGATTTGGAGTCACAAAGGATTCGCAGATGAAGCAGGAAGCTTTTGACTTTGCATATTCCATCTGTACCGGGGAAACAGATATGAAAATGACAGATGCGGTTAATTCCATTCCGGCAGATACGGACAATACACAATGGCCGGAAGTGCTGGCAGATGCAGTACCGTATATGAAAGAGATGTCAAAGCCGTACATGTGGGCTGCAGGTCTGGAGGCAGATCCGGATTATAAAGAACAGATACAAAGCGAACTTCTGAAGCTTACAAGATTAGAAGAAACATCGGATGAATTTATAGAGAATCTCAGCAATATGAAATAAGAAAAAGGCTGTTCAACATTATGAAAATATTGGTCTGGTATTACTGGCGCTCTCGTTCTGAGAGCGCCTTTATTGATGTGATATATTCTGTGGGTGTCATTCCGGAAATTTTTTTAAACTGTCTGGAAAAGTAATGGATGGAAGAGTATCCCAGAAATTCCGAAATCTGTGTGAAGTTCATCTGGTTCTCGCGGATCAGCTGTCTGGCATAGGCGATTTTTAACCGGGAAAAGAAATCCATGGCGCCGCACTGATGCTGTTCCTGAAATATTTTCTGAAGCTGGGAGCGTCCGATCATATTGTCATGGCACAGATCGCAGAGTGTAATATTTTCCCGGATGTGGTCTTCCATATAAGCAATGACACGCTTATAGACAGCGGAATTATGTTTCAGATTCACAAATTGGCTGACAGGTACAGTCATGGGAGGAGAAGAATTTCTCCGGATCATGTAGATCAGCATCTGCTCAAGGTAAATACGGATAAGCTGCTGAGAACCAAACAAAAAATCTTCTTTCTTTTCCATCTTTTCTGTATAAGGATCATCCAGAGGGGTTTTGATACAGCGGCGTGCCTCGGCAATCAGCATTCCCATGAGATTTCTCTCAGGATCAGAAAGTTTCAGCAATTTTTTCTCGAAAAATTTCATACATGGAGAATCGCATTCAAAAGAAACTACCACAATATTAGGTGCGGTATTTCCTATGGCAATAAGATTATGAAATTCATTTGGTCTGTGAAAGATGAGCTGTCCGCTTGTCAGATGGTAGATACCGTTATCTGTCTCTATTTCTGCCTTTCCCTTATCTACACATTGAAATTCCCAGAAATTATGGCGTTCTCCTGCAAAGTGAAAATCGCTTTTGTATTCAAAATAGTGGATTGTATAAATCCGGTCAATATGAATATCTTCTTCCAGATACATACTCTCAAAAGCCATTACTGCCACCTCCCTTAGCCTGTCCGAAAACTGCAATATGGTTGTTGTGTATAAGTATACAACAAAAACAGATGAAAAACCAGTTGAAAATGAATTTTTGTACAAAAGAAATGGACGTTTGTGCAAATACTATTTGTGCAAAAATGATAAAATAAGAACTACCAAAAGAAATAATTGTTGAAATTCAACAAAAGAACGAAAAGAGAGAAAAAAGAAGAAGACAAAATGTCAAAACCGACAAAGGAGGAAAAAGGTTATGGGTATGAAGAAAAAGATGCTTAGTGCAACATTATGTGCGGTTATGGTTGGTTCACTTGCAGCACCGGCTTTCACTGTTCAGGCAGCAGATGACACATTAGTTTACTGGTCAATGTGGGAAGCTACAGAGCCACAGGGACAGGTGATTCAGGAAGCAGTTGACGCTTATACAGAACAGACAGGAGTTAAGGTAGACCTTCAGTTTAAGGGACGTACCGGAAACCGTGAAGCACTTCAGCCTGCACTGGACGGCGGCACACAGATTGATATTTTTGACGAAGATATCGACCGTGTAAACGGAATGTATGGCAAATATCTTCTGGATCTGGAAGACCTTGCGAAAGAGAATGACTATGAAGCAACTGCAAATGCAGGTCTGATGGCAGCATGCCGTGATGCCGGCGGCGGCACATTAAAAACAATTCCATATCAGCCAAACGTATTTGCTTTCTTCTATAACAAAGATTTGTTTGAGCAGGCAGGAATCACAGAAGAACCGAAGACATGGGATGAATTCAAAGATGTATGCCAGAAATTAAAAGATGCAGGAATCACACCAATGACTATGGATGATGCCTATGCAACATGTGTGATCGGATATCATCTTGCAAGACTGGTTGGCGAAGATAAAGTAAAAGAGATCGTAACTGAAGGTGAATGGGATGATCCTGCAGTTCTTCAGATGGCACAGGATATCGAAGAACTTGCATCTAACGGATATTATTCAGAGATGGTTGGTTCCAACGTATGGCCTGCAGGTCAGAACACAGAGCTTGCACTTGGAACAGCTGCAATGTATCTGAATGGCTCCTGGTTACCAAACGAAGTAAAAGAGATGGCAGGTCCTGACTTCCACTGGGGATGCTTCGCATATCCGGCACTTACAGACGGAGCAAACGGAATCGAAACAAACAACTTTGGTGCACAGGTATTTGGTATTAACAAAGATACAAAACTTGCAAAAGAAGCTTTTGATCTGATCACATTCCTTACAAAAGGTGAATACGACCAGAAACTTGCAGATGAAACTGTAGGTATCCCGGCTGATACAACAAACACAGAATGGCCGGCAATGGTTGAGTGTGCAAAACCTGTTATTGAGCAGAGCACAAACCGTTTCACATGGGCATGCGGTGTAGAATCTAACGTAGATATGACTCCGGTTATCAAAGAAAACTTTATCAAATTAATGGCAGGTTCCATTACAGCAGATGAATTTGTTTCTACTATGCAGGATGCAGCGAAATAAATAAAGAATTTATAGAGATGGTGGCATCGTATCTACGCTGCCGCCATCTGTCTTTTTGAATATCCAGGTTTCAAAGGCAAAAAGTCGTTCGTGCTTGCACGATAAGACTTTTAGACTTGGAAACCGCCAGACATGAGGAAGTAGCGATTTACGAAGTAAATCAGCGGATTCCGAATGGCTGGAGGATTGCGGGAGCGAAGCGTAGCAATCCGTAGATATGGTATAACTTACAAAGGAGGTATTTATTTGAAGAAGAATAAAACGATGATCGTTGTATTTCTGACTCCGGCAGTTCTGCTGTTTCTGGGAATCTTTCTTTATCCAATCATCAGAACAGTGATCATGAGCTTTTTCAAGATCGACGGAGTTACAGATTCCATGGATTTATGGAAATTTGTAGGATTTGGCAACTATACAAAGCTGATGAGTACCAGCTTATTTAAGACTTCATTTTTTAACCTGTTTCGTATCTGGCTGATCGGCGGTCTGGTGGTAATGAGCCTGTCTCTTTTATTTGCAGTTATTCTTACCAGTGGAATCAGAGGAAAGAAATTTTTCCGCGCGATCATTTATATGCCAAATATTGTCAGTGCAGTAGCGCTTGCAACTATGTGGCTGCAGTATGTATACAGTCCAAGATATGGCTTGTTGAAGGATCTTTTTACAGCACTGCATCTGGACAATCTGGCAAAGATCCAGTTCCTGGATAATGACCACAAATTCTGGGCACTGTTGTTTGCATATTGTTTCGGCATGGTTGGATACCATATGCTGATCTGGCTCAGCGGTATTGAGCGTATCAGTCCCGAATATTATGAGGCGGCAACCATTGACGGAGCGACCAAACCGGCACAGTTCCGTTACATGACACTTCCATTGTTAAAGGGAGTATTTAAGACAAACATTACCATGTGGTCTGTAAGCAGTGTAGGCTTTTTTGTATGGTCACAGCTTTTCTCCACAGTAACTGCAGACACACAGACAATTACCCCTTATGTTTATATGTATATGCAGATTTTTGGCGGCGGCAATACAGTTACAGAACGAAATGCAGGTCTGGGAGCTGCCATCGGTGTACTGCTCAGTGTCTGCGTAGTCATTGTATTTACAATCTGTAACAGAGTGATCAAAGATGATGATCTGGAATTCTAAGGAGGGATGAGAAATGGCAAAAGAAAAAGAGGCACGCAGACCCTTTAATCTGAAAAGAGAAGTCAAACTCCTGCCGGGATACATCATCCTGCTGCTCTGGGTAATCTTTACCATTGCGCTTCTGGGATGGGTATTCGGGGCGAGTTTTTCCACAACAGCAGAGATCTTCCAGGGAAAAGCCCTGAAGTTTGAGTCCGGGTTACATTTTGAAAACTACGCAAAAGCGTGGAATGGTGCCGGAGTTGCCGGCTTCTTCGGAAACTCACTGATCTATTCTGTGATTTCCTGCACAATTCTGATTTTGGTGTGCGCACCGGCAGCTTATGTACTGTCCAGATTTGATTTTATTGCAAATAAATTTATCCAGACCAGCTTCGTATCTGCCATGGGTGTTCCGGCGATCATGGTCGTTCTTCCACTTTTCAGTATTATTTCCGGTATGGGAATTCTGAATAATGTAGCAGCAGGAAGAACCGTATTGATTATATTATATGTAGGAATTAATGTACCTTATACAACAATTTTCCTGCTTACCTTCTTCAGTAATATTTCCAGAACTTATGAGGAAGCGGCAGCGATCGACGGATGCCCTCCCATGCGTACTTTCTGGAAAATCATGTTCCCTATGGCGCAGTCAGGAATCGTAACGGTAACAATCTTTAATTTTATTAATATCTGGAATGAATATTTCCTGTCATTGATCTTCGCAAGCTCGGACAAGCTGAAACCTGTTGCACCTGGACTTTATGGAATGATCAACTCCATGAAATATACAGGTGACTGGGCCGGAATGTTTGCAGCAGTGATCATTGTATTCCTGCCGACATTTATTCTGTATATTTTCCTGTCAGAGAAGATCATCGGTGGTGTTACCGGTGGTATTAAGGGATAAGAATAGAAGGACAGTAGGACAATAGCAATTGTTTGTGATTGCGAAAGGTATTATGTAACACGTTTTGACCTCAAAATCATAGTATGATAAGATGAATGTAAAAAAGTTACCAGGCAATCTGAGAGTAACGAAAAACATTTAAAGAAAAGAGGAAAAAAATTATGAAGAAACCAGTATTAGTAGTTATGGCAGCAGGTATGGGAAGCCGTTACGGCGGTCTGAAACAGATTGATCCGGTGGACAAAGAGGGACACATCATCATGGATTTCTCCATTTATGATGCAGTACAGGCCGGATTCCGGAAAGTAGTATTTATTATTAAAAAAGAAAATGAAGCAGACTTCAGAAGCGCCATCGGTGACCGTCTCAGCAATCAGTTAGAAGTATCATATGTTTTCCAGGATCTTCACAATATTCCGGAAGGCTATGAAGTACCGGAAGGACGTGTGAAACCATGGGGAACCGGACATGCCGTATTAAGCTGCATCAATGAAATCGACGGACCATTCGTTGTGATCAATGCAGATGACTATTATGGAAGCCATGCATTTAAGATGGCATATGATTTCCTGACAGAGAATGAAGATACTGCAGATATTTACAGATATATGATGGTCGGCTATAAACTGGAGAATACTTTGACAGAGAATGGCCATGTGGCAAGAGGTGTGTGCGTGACAGACGAAGAAGGACATCTTCTTAAGATCAACGAACGTACCCATATCGAAAAGCATGACGGCGGCACAGCTTATACAGAAGACGATGGAAAAACATGGACCATGCTTCCGGAAGGCAGTACAGTATCCATGAATATGTGGGGATTTTCAGCAAGCATTCTGAAAGAGCTGAAAGACAGATTCCCTAAATTCCTGGATGAGAATCTGAAAGTAAACCCGCTGAAATGCGAATATTTCCTGCCATTTGTAGTAGATGAACTTCTCGGTGAGAAGAGAGCAACTGTAAAAGTTCTGAAATCTATGGATAAATGGTATGGCGTAACCTACAAAGAAGATAAACCTGTGGTAGTAGCTGCCATTCAGAATTTAAAAGATGGAGGGCTGTATCCACAGAAATTATGGGAGGAATAATTGAGTGGAAATTAACCGGGAAATAAAGAATATCACCAGTGCATTTGTTCTGGAAGATAATCTGACAGAATGTGTTCCTTATGGAAGCGGACATATCAATGATACTTACCGCCTGACTTATGATACAGGCAAACATTATATTCTTCAGAAAATGAACAAGAGTATTTTTACCAAACCTGTGGAACTGATGGAGAATGTCAGCGGTGTTACTGCCTGGCTGAAGAAAAAGATCCAGGAAAACGGTGGAGATGTGGAGAGAGAGACTCTGAATCTTGTGATGACAAAGGATGGACTTCCTTATTATGTAGATGAGGACGGGGAATACTGGAGAGTATATTTGTTCATTGAAGATGCCACATGCTATGACATGGTAAAAGATGAGGAAGATTTTTACCAGAGTGCAGTTGCTTTCGGACATTTCCAGAGGCTGCTTGCAGACTATCCGGCAGAAACTCTTCATGAGACTATCGTAAATTTTCATAATACGGTGGACAGGCTGGAGAAGTTTAAAACTGCTGTGGAGAAAGACGTATGCCACAGAGTAGCAGATGTGGAAAAAGAGATTCAGTTTGTGCTGGACCGCACAGAACTGGCACATGTCCTGTGCGATATGCAGGATCAGGGAAAGCTGCCGTTGCGTGTTACGCATAATGATACCAAGCTGAATAACATTATGATTGATAATGCAACGGGAAAAGCCATCTGTGTGATTGATCTTGATACTGTAATGCCGGGACTTTCCGTAAATGATTTCGGTGATTCTATCCGCTTTGGCGCAAGTACCGGAGCAGAGGATGAGAAAGACCTGACGAAGGTGTCCTGTGATCTTCACTTGTATGAAGTTTATGTCAAAGGTTTCATTGAAGGCTGTGGCGGTGCACTGACTGAGACAGAACTGGATATGCTTCCCATGGGAGCAATTCTTATGACATTTGAATGTGGAATGCGTTTTCTCACAGACTATCTGGAGGGAGATCATTATTTCAAGATTCACAGAGAGGGACATAATCTGGATCGCTGCAGAACACAGTTTAAACTGGTGAAAGACATGGAAGAAAAACTTTCCCGGATGAAAGAGATTGTAAATAAGTATAAACGGGTATAAAAAAACGTAAATGTCCATAAAGACTTGTGTTTATGAACTGATTCGGATAGAATTATCCTGCGGGGATATGAGAGAAATCATATTTTCGCAGGATTTTCTACAATACATGATGTGCCAGGAAACGGTATTTTACAGTTCTGAATATAGGGTGCTGTAAAATACAGAGGTAAATTTTGCAGATGTGAAACAGGATATCCGCAGAATTTTATAGATTACACTCAGAATTATCAAGGATATTTCTGATACTGTGAACTAATATAGGTATTGTTGAAAGAGAAAAAAACAGAAATTGCAAAAAACAGGTATTGTAGCAGGAAGACAGGTTAGGAGGAATTATTATGGCAATTTTAGTTACAGGTGGAGCAGGCTATATTGGAAGCCATACAGTTGTAGAATTGCAGAACGCAGGATATGATGTTGTAGTTCTGGATAACTTAAGCAATGCAAGTGAGAAATCTCTGGAAAGGGTTTCCAAGATCACAGGCAAACCAGTGAAATTCTACAAAGCAGACATCCTGGACCGCGATGCTTTAAATGAAGTTTTTGATAAAGAAGATATTGATTCCTGTATTCATTTCGCAGGTCTGAAAGCAGTAGGAGAATCTGTTGCCAAACCTTGGGAATATTATGAAAATAACATTGCAGGAACCTTAACACTGGTAGATGTTATGAGAAAACATAATGTAAAGAACATTATCTTCTCTTCATCTGCAACTGTATACGGAGATCCGGCAATCATCCCGATCACAGAAGAGTGCCCGAAAGGACAGTGCACAAATCCATATGGATGGACAAAATCCATGCTTGAGCAGATTCTGACAGACATTCAGAAAGCAGATCCGGAATGGAACGTAGTTCTTCTCCGTTACTTTAACCCAATCGGTGCTCATAAGAGCGGAACTATTGGCGAGAATCCAAACGGAATCCCGAACAACCTGATGCCATACATCACACAGGTTGCAGTTGGAAAACTGAAAGAACTTGGCGTATTCGGAAATGATTATGATACTCCGGACGGAACAGGTGTGAGAGATTACATCCATGTTGTTGACCTTGCAAAGGGACATGTAAAAGCTCTTAAGAAAATCGAAGATAATTCCGGATTAAGCATTTACAACCTTGGTACAGGAAAAGGCTACAGCGTTCTTGACATTGTGAAGAATTTTGAAGCTGCTACAGGTGTTAAAATTCCATATGTGATCAAGCCACGTCGTCCAGGCGATATCGCAACCTGCTATTCTGATGCTTCCAAAGCAGAGAGAGAACTGGGATGGAAGGCAGAAAACGACATCAAAGAAATGTGCGCCGACTCCTGGAGATGGCAGTCCAATAACCCGAATGGTTATGATGACTAATTAATACAGAATACAAACATCCCCCACACATGGGAAGAAAAGCTCATGTGTGGGGGATATTTTGAATATAAATATGAAAATTACAAATTAAGTTCTTTCATTAGTTCTTCCTGAGAAATAAATTCATGACAGTCAGGATTGTTTTCAATTTCTTTTAACATCATTAAATCTACTTCATCAGGTTCTACTTCCTCAATATTTGCAAACAAATCAGGAGCTGTAAAATGTTTTTGAATGATATGCCAGAAGATATCAGCATCTTTATCGCTCATAATGGATACAGCACCTATAATACGTTCTTTGACAGCTGTCATAAAATCACACTCCTTTATATATCTGTCCACGATTACCAATAAGTCTGATAACAATAATGTTTTCGATATTATCAAAAATTATACGATAATCTCCTACGCGTAAACGATAACCAATTTTGCCTTGTAATGTTTTTACATCTCCCTTAGGTAAGTTAGAAATTGCGTTAATAATACGCCTTTGAGTTGTAACATCTTGTTTTTTCAAAAACTTAAGGGCTTGTTTTGAATATTCGATTTCCAGTTTTACCACTCCTTTACGAAATTATTATAGAATTTTCTATTTGTTATCTTTCGTAAAGCAGAAATGTATTCTGGTATGTTTAATATAGCATATAAAAATATTGGAAGCAACTTTAATCACTGGATTGTCAGAGTATTTTTTACTGGCTATAATAGACAGGGAAAATATTATATTATTGTCAAAGAAAGGACAGGATACACATGAAGGTAGCAGCAATCCAGATGCCAACAGTAAAAGATAAAATGCAGAATATCCGTACCGCAGGCACTTATATGGAAAAAATAAAAGTAGAACAACCGGACTTCGTAATCCTCCCGGAAATGTTCTGCTGTCCATATCAGACCGAGAATTTCCCAATTTATGCAGAAAAAGAAGGTGGTCCATCGTGGCAGGCGATGTCTGATTATGCAGGGAAATACCATATTTATCTGATTGCAGGTTCCATGCCGGAAGTCGATGAGGCAGGAAATGTTTACAACACTTCTTATATTTTTGACAGAGATGGAAAACAGATTGGCAAGCACAGAAAAACTCATCTCTTTGATATCAATGTAAAAAATGGACAGTACTTCAAAGAATCCGATACTCTGACTTCGGGAGATCATGCCACAGTATTTGCTACTGAATTTGGGAAAATGGGTGTCATGATCTGCTACGACATCCGCTTCCCGGAGTTTGCCCGCACAATGGCACTGGACGGTGCAAGGATGATCTTCGTCCCTGCAGCATTTAATATGACTACAGGCCCTGCACATTGGGAACTGACTTTTCGGGCAAGAGCTCTTGACAATCAGATTTATATGCTTGGATGTGCTCCTGCCAGAGATACACAGGCAGGATATATTTCCTGGGGACATTCTATTGTAACAGATCCATGGGGAAAGGTCATGAAACAGTTAGATGAGAAAGAGGGCATTTTAATAGAAGAAATAGATTTGGACCGGGAAGACCAGATCAGAGAACAGCTTCCATTATTAAAACACCGCAAATCTGAAATGTATCATTTATAGAAGAACACATTTTTTTCGCAGACTGACCATAGATCAAACACATTTACCAGATATAGTAATACCATCAACAAAAACAAAAGAAACAGAGAGAATTCAAAATATAAAGAACAGAGAGGTATTACTATGAAATATAAACATCTGGCAATGATCATGGGAGTTATGATAACAGCAACATCTGTGGGCTCTACGGCAACAGTATTTGCAGAAGAGAGCAAGACAGAAAACACTCAGGATGCAGGTGACACTATAGAAGATACAGCGGAAGCATCAGATGAGGATGCTGAAAAAAAGAATGACGATACAGAGCAAACAAAGGAAAATGAAATTCTCGGAGAAGTAAAATCTGTGGAAGATGGAAAAATCACCATTGCAGTAGGAACCAGAAAAGAAATGGGGCAGCCTGGTGAACAGCCTCAGAGTGGCGAGAACGGAGAAGCTCCGGAAAAACCGGAAAGTGATGACTCAAAAGCAGACGGTGCTGCAGAAGATGCTGAAGAAACAGACAGCGAAGCTACAGAAGATACCAGTGAAGATAAAACTACTGATGCAGAGGAAAACGCAGAAACTACAGATGGCGAAGATGAAACATCCGCAGATAACGCAGACAAAGGCGAAGCACCAGATGGTAACGGTGATGGTCAGGGAGCTCCGGACGGAGAAGCACCATCTATGTTAGATCTGACAGGCGAAGAACAGGAAATCACAGTTACAGACAGCACAGTGATTACGAAACAGTCCATGGGCGGCGGTCAGGGAGCACCTGGTGGAGAGGCTCCGGAGAAACCAGACGGAGATAACGGAGAAGCACCAGAGAAACCGGATGGAGATAATGCCGATGACAATGCAGATGCAAAATCGGAAGATACTGAAAACACTGATGATTCAGAAAAGGCAGATGCATCTGACGACTCAGAAAGCAGTGACGCAGAAAAGACGGAAGAAGCATCTGACAGTGAAAATGCAGACAGCGAAGCCCCGGAAAAACCAGAGGGAGAAGCCCCGGACGGCAACGGCCAGGCACCAGATGGCCAGGGAGCACCGGATGGTGCAGGTCAGACGGAAGAGATTACATTAGATGACATCAAAGAGGGCGACGTAGTAGCTATCACATTAGATGATGACGGAAACGCAGCAACCATCACAGTCCAGTCCATGGATATGGGCGGCGGACAGGGTGGTCCTGGCGGTCAGGCTTCCGGTGTGGACAGCTACGATGCAGCAAATGAATACAGCGAAGATGAAACAGTCTCCGATACCTCTCTGGAATCTACAGGAACAGACGAAAACGCAGCACTTGTTTCCAATGGTGCAGAGGTTACTTTCAGCAATGACGCAATCTCAAGAACATCTTCAGACAGCCAGGGCGGTGATAACTCCAGCTTCTATGGTGTAGGAGCAGCAGTTCTTGCCACAGACGGAACTGCATATGTTAAAGGCAGTACAGTAACCACAGACAGCAAAGGCGGTGCAGGACTCTTTGCATACGGTGACGGAACTGTATATGCAGCAGATACAGATATCACCACACAGCAGGATACTTCAGGCGGAATCCACGCAGCAGGTGGCGGAAAACTTTACGCATGGGATTTGAACGTTGAAACTAACGGCGAATCTTCCGCAGCAATCCGCAGTGACAGAGGCGGCGGAACAATGGTAGTGGACGGAGGTACTTATACTTCTAATGGTGTAGGTTCCCCTGCGGTTTACTGTACAGCAGATATTGCAGTCAACAACGCAGAACTGACAGCAAATGGTTCAGAAGCAGTCTGCATCGAGGGATTAAACTCTCTGAGACTCTATAACAGCAACCTGACCGGAAATATGAGTGATGATGAACAGAATGATACCACATGGACAGTCATTCTTTATCAGAGTATGTCCGGTGACTCCGAAGTAGGTAACAGTACATTCCAGATGGATGGTGGAACGATTACATCCAAGAATGGCGGCTTATTCTATACAACAAATACAGAATGTACAATCACATTAAAGGACGTAGACATCACATACAATGATGACAATGAATTCTTCCTGCAGTGCACAGGAAACAACAACCAGCGTGGATGGGGCCAGAGCGGTGCTAACGGATCTGACTGCAATTTCACAGCAGACAGCCAGGATATGAAAGGAAATGTAATCTGGGATTCCATCAGTGACCTTGATTTCTATATGACCAATGGCAGTACACTGGAAGGTGCGTTTGTCAATGACGAATCCAACGCAGGAAACGGTGGAGACGGATATTGCAACGTAGTGATCGACAAAGATTCCACATGGACAGTAACCGGCGACAGCACCATTACATCCCTTTCAAACGCAGGAACCATCGCAGATGCGGACGGCAAAACAGTTTCCATCGTAGGTACAGACGGAACAACTTATGTAGAAGGCGACAGTGATTACACAATCACAGTAGGCTCTTATCAGGACAGCGCAGATACATCTGCATCTACTACAGTCGATGATTGGTCCAGCTATGAGGTGGAAAGACCGGAATCTCTGTAAAGTAAAATTTAAGTAAAATGAGAAAAAAACTCATTTCCAATGCATGAATAATGTAGAAACAGATAATTAAGACAACAGCAATAAAATCAAAATGTAAAAAAATCACGGCGAACAGTCGTGATTTTTTTATGCGCATTTAACATTTATTTGCCAAAAATAAGATTGTTGGTGATGTCAAAAAGTTTTTATAATAATGCCAGTGGTCAAAAGCAAAATGTCGGTGGACAGTGCAATGACAATAAAAAAGCAATATAGCTAAAAAAGAGGAGAGAAATATCAATATGCAAAACAATCTTGCATCAATGATAAAAGAAAAAAACTGTTCCTCCTGGATATTGACGGAACTGTTGCTCTGGGAAGTGAACTTCTTCCGGGTGCAGCAGACTTTCTTCAGACAGTAAAGGAAAATGGTGGAATTTTCTGTTTTCTGACAAATAACTCGTCCAAAGCAGCCAGTGATTATGTAGAGCAGTTTCGTGACTGGGGAATTGAATAACTGCGCGTCGCATTCTCGTTACTTTAGCCTGCAAATAAAAAGTCAATACTAAAATTGAAGAAAATTAAAAAACTTTATAGGTTAAAAATTAGGCATTAAAATAAGACCACCACACCAGTGCTGGTCTGAAAATCATAATGATGATTAGGATTCTGGAAGAGACGAAAGATATTCTTTCACTCGTCCGTAATAGATTCTTAGAAACTTGTTGGCTCCTGCAGTCATATAGACATAGTAAGGCTTACCCTGTGCCCGCTTCTTGTCTATGAACTGATATACAGGATCATCCTGTGGGTGCGTTTTTATTAAGACATCCATTACCTGAAATAAAGTCTTTCTAAGAATAGAGGAACCTCGTTTGGAAGTTGGAACACTTTTTTGTTCATAACTTCCAGATTCATTAACACCCGGGTCTACACCGGCGAAGGCGGTAATAGCACCTTTGTGAGTAAAACGGGAAACATCACCAATCTCAGCCATCAATTGAGACCCGAGTGATGTGCCGACTCCTTTCATTGCCATAACGACAGGGTATTCAGGAAGTTTGGATGCAGTTTCATTCATAAGTGTGCGTAGGGATTCAACAGTTGTAGAAACACTATTAAGTTGGTCTACAGCCTGCTTAATAATAAGTTTAGTAATGTCATCCTTAGGAAGTACAGGAACAAGCTCCTTGGCTTTCCCATAGATTTCTTCAGCCTTTGACTGACTGAAGTTGTACTTCTTGCGTTTGCACCAGTTTTGATAGTGGTTAATAAAAGCGTTTTTGGACATTTTACAGACACAGTCCACATGCCAGTATGTAGATGCAAAATCACCCCATTTCTGGCTACTGTCACTGCGTGCAGGACTGTCAAAGTAAGTATTAACACCAGGATAGGTTTGGTCAAGGATGCCGATAAGATTATTCTTCATGGCTGTTTTATGCTTCATGTAGAAGCCAAACTGACGGTTCATGGTTTTAAGCTGATTGCGTAATTCATCCATAACACTATACTGTTTAAGATTTTGCCATTTGTCAATAGTATATCGGGCAATCTTAACAGCATCCGCCTTATCGGATTTCACTTTACGAAGAGAATCATTATCAAAGTCTTTGATAAGTTTGGGGTTAATGGCACTGACGAAAAGATTTGCCTTTGAAAGCTGATGGGCGAGGACTTCATAATAACGTTCGGTGTGCTCCAACACGATTCGGGACTCACCTTCAACAGAGTTGATGAGTTCTACAAGTGAATTGATATCACTGGTTGTGTGTTTGATTTCAAAAGGTGAGGAAACGATTTCACCGAAAGGTCGCATGATAGCAACCATACTCTTGCCTTTTGAAACATCGATACCTACTGCGTTCATAAATTGTCGCTCCTTAAGATTATTGCAATGGATAACTACCAGTTTTACTCATTACCTGTTCAAACTACTGTGTGTGACACGAATGCACCTGATGTGATTCAACCTGCATAAAACGAACACTGCGAATGAGAAGCCGGTTATCAGTCTAAAGTACGGACGCGAGGTCCAAGTGATGAAGTCGATATACCATTGCATTCTACATTCTAACAGTTTAAGTAATGAGATGGATAAATCCTTACCGGATGTAAGGGGATTACCCATAAATATATTGTAGTAGTGATGAGTTAGACGGGCAAATTTTTTACTCAAAGAAAGAACACATGTTTACTTCTGGCACTATATGTGCTAAAATATAGCCATGAGTAATAGAAAAAACAACAGAATCTGAGAAAAGAGTTATCATGGAGAAATAAAAATGCAGATAATATCCAGTTATGGTGTAGAATTACGAAAACAGA
>NZ_JAAIMY010000025.1 GCF_013300825.1 Blautia wexlerae | reverse complement strand
TAGTAACAGGAGACAATCAGGGTTCTTTTGTACGTTATACTTTTACGGAATAAGAATGCCAGTCAGCAAGGAGCAGATTTTGTTAAAATAAAATATTTGCCATGAAAAAAGTGTGTAGCCTGTCAGCGTAAGTCCAGCTTATGTGACAGGGTGCGCACTTTTTTTGTGCAGAAAAGAGAGGAGTTAAAGTAAAATGGCAGAAAGCAACAAAATGAAGGATATGCCGGTGAATAAGCTGATGATCCAGATGGGAATCCCTATGATCTTATCCATGGCATTGCAGGCGGTCTATAACATTGTAGACAGTGCGTTTGTAGGAAATATGAGAGTGGGCAGTGAAGCTGCATTAAATGCCCTCACTCTGGTATTTCCGGTTCAGATGCTTATGGTAGCGGCAGGAATCGGAACAGGTGTAGGAACCAATGCACTTCTTGCAAGGACACTTGGACAGGGAAACAGGGAAAAGGCTGCAAAGGTAGCAGGAAACAGTCTGTTCCTGGGTGTGATCATTTATGTGGTCTGCTTACTGTTTGGTATTTTTGGAGTGAAAGTATATATTTCATCACAGACAGTTGATGCAGAAGTACTTGAAATGGGAGTCAGCTATCTGCGGATATGCTGTGTGATTTCTTTTGGTATTATTTTCTTTTCTTTATTTGAAAAGCTATTACAGGCAACAGGTCGTTCTCTTTATTCTACAATCGGACAGGTAGTTGGTGCTGTTGTAAATATTATTCTCGATCCGATCATGATCTATGGTATTGGACCTTGTCCTGAAATGGGAGTGAAAGGTGCAGCTTACGCAACTGTAATTGGTCAGGTTGCTTCTGCTGTATTGCTGCTTATTTTTCATATGAAACTGAACAGGGAATTCGGGCATGGACCGAAATACATGAAACCGAATGCTGGTGTTATAAAAGAAATCTATGCAATCGGACTTCCGGCAATTATTGCGCAGGCTCTGATGTCTATTATGGTTTATGTGATGAATCTGATCCTGAAGTTCAATCCATCAGCACAGACAGCCTATGGATTGTTCTATAAAGTCCAGCAGTTTGTTCTCTTCCTTGCTTTTGGTCTGCGAGATGCGATCACTCCGATCATTGCATTTGCTTATGGAATGAGAAGTAAAAAGAGAATTCAGGATGGTATCAAATATGGACTTATTTATACCATTGCATTAATGATTCTGGGAATTGCAATTACGGAGATTTTCCCCGGAGCGTTTGCAATGCTGTTTAATGCAGGACAGTCAAGAGAATATTTTATTGCCGCGATGAGAGTGATTTCAGTGAGTTTCTTGTTTGCCGGAATTAATGTTGCTTATCAGGGAATTTACCAGGCATTGGATGGCGGCCTGGAATCACTAGTGATTTCACTTTTGAGACAGCTTATTATCATTCTGCCACTGGCGGGAATCTTTTCTCTGTTTGTCAGAAATGGTCAGATGGGAGTATGGTTGATCTGGTGGGCATTTCCAATTACTGAGATAATTTCATGTTTTGTAGGATATGTATTTTTAAAGAAAATCAGAAAAAATAAGGTTGATGTTTTAAAGTAGGAGGAATCAGAGATGGCAAAAAGAATTATTACGATCAGCAGGGAATTTGGAAGCGGTGGACGTTTTATCGGAGAAGAAGTGGCAAAGAAACTTGGAATTGCCTATTATGATAAAAATATCATTGGTCAGATTGCAGAAAAGTCTGGCTTATCACCGGAATATATTCAGGAAAATGCGGAATTATCACCGAAAAAGGGTTTGTTCGCATATGCATTTTCCGGTCGTGATATCACAGGAAAATCTGTGGAGGACATGGTGTATGAGGCACAGAGAAATATTATTTTAGAATTGGCGGAGAAGGAGCCTTGTGTGATCATTGGAAGAAATGCAGACTATATCCTGAAAGACAGGGACGATGTGCTGAATGTATTTATTCATGGGGACATGCCGGAAAAAATACAGCGTATTACTAGTTTATACAATGTAGAAGAGAAGGAAGCTGTGAAAATGATGGCAGACACAGATAAAAGGCGAAGAACAAATTATAACTTTTACACAGATCAGAACTGGGGAAAAGCCAGCAATTACACACTGTGCCTGAACAGCTCACAGCTTGGATATGACAGATGTGAGATGATAATTATGGAATGCGCGAAATAAAAACAGCTTGTATCACTCAGACATTGTGTTTTTCCAACCATGACGGAGAAACGACAGAGTATGCAAAAAAGACGATTGTACAGGAGTGTGAAAAGTATAAAGCGCAGCTGGAAAAGAGCGGGACAGAGTACAGAATCTTATCAGAAAAAACAAATGAGGATGGTTCTATTGTGATTGAGATTAAGAAACAGTATAATACATCGCCGGTTGGTGATTATCTGAATTAAATAACCTGCAAAATTTGATTAAAAAACAGGAAACTTTGCTGTGAAAAGTGTGTATTCTGTCAGCGTAAGTCCAGCTTATGTGACAAGGTACACACTTTTTTTGTGTAGAAAAAAGAAAGCACTTTGCAACTGTCTGTTTTTGGGGTATACTGTATTGTAGCGTTTTAATCGGATATTTTATTCCGGTCTGACGTGTGATCCGGATAGATTTCGGATTACCATAATGAGGAAAAAAGATAATGACATCAGGAGGATAAAATGATAGCAATAATCGACTATGATGCCGGAAATATTAAAAGTGTGGAAAAAGCACTTCATTATCTTGGGGAAGAAACAACAGTAACCCGCGATCCACAGATTCTGTTAAATGCAGATAAAGTCATTCTGCCGGGCGTGGGAAGCTTTGGACAGGCTATGGAGAATCTTCATACATACGGACTTGTGCCTGTGATCCATGAGATTGTAGAGAAGAAGACTCCGTTTCTGGGAATCTGTCTGGGATTACAGCTTCTGTTTGAAAGCAGCGAGGAGACACCGGGTGTGGAAGGTCTTGGAATCCTGAAAGGGAAAATTGTTAAGATTCCGCCTGCGCCGGGGCTTAAGATTCCACATATGGGATGGAATTCCCTGCATTTTCAGAATAATGGCAGACTGTTTCAGGGAATCCCGGAACAGACCTATGTATATTTTGTGCATTCTTATTATCTGCAGGCAGAGGAGCCTGAGATTGTAAAGGCTACTACAGAATACAGCACCTGTATTCATGCTTCCGTAGAAAAGGACAATGTATTTGCCTGCCAGTTCCATCCGGAAAAGAGCAGCAAATGGGGACTGAAGATACTTGAAAATTTTGCTGCTGTGGGAAAAGACGGCAATACTGAGAAGGAGGGAAAATAAGATGTTTACAAAGAGAATTATTCCCTGCCTGGATGTAAATAACGGACGTGTGGTAAAGGGCGTAAATTTTGTGCAGCTTCGCGATGCGGGTGATCCGGTGGAGATTGCCAAAGCCTATGATGCAGCAGGAGCAGATGAACTGGTGTTTCTCGATATTACAGCATCCTGCGAACAGAGAGATACGGTAGTTGACATGGTAAGACGGGTTGCTGCCAATGTATTTATCCCGTTTACAGTAGGCGGCGGTATCCGTACTGTAGATGATTTCAAGAAACTGCTGAGAGAAGGAGCAGATAAGATTTCCGTAAATTCTGCAGCAATTGACAGACCGGAACTGATCAGTGAGGCGGCTGACAAGTTTGGAAGCCAGTGCGTAGTTGTGGCTATTGATGCCAAGCGCAGAGAAGACGGCGGATGGAATATTTACAAACATGGCGGAAGACTGGATACAGGAATTGATGCCATAGAGTGGGCAAAGAAAGTGGAAGCTTTGGGCGCAGGGGAAATTCTTCTCACCAGTATGGACTGTGACGGTACAAAAGCAGGATATGACCTGGCTCTTACCAGAGCAATCGCTGATGCTGTCTCCATTCCTGTGATTGCATCAGGGGGTGCTGGGACACTGGAGCATTTTTATAATGCACTGACCGAAGGGGGAGCAGATGCTGCACTGGCTGCGTCTTTGTTCCATTATAAAGAACTGGAGATTTCTCAGGTGAAGGATTATCTGTCTGACAGGGGAATTTCTGTCAGACGATGACCACGAAAAATACAAGAGGTGAAGGATAAGGTATGTCAGCAATTTCAGGTGACTGGCTGGAAGCCCTGAAGGGAGAGTTTCACCAGCCGTATTATGCAAAATTATATAAAACGGTGATGACAGAATATCAGACCAGGAAGATTTTTCCTCCTGCAGATGATCTGTTTAATGCATTTCATTTTACACCGTTAAATGAAGTGAAGGTAGTGATTCTGGGTCAGGATCCCTATCATAATGACGGACAGGCTCATGGGCTTTGTTTTTCCGTGAAGAGAGGAGTGGAGACTCCGCCGTCTCTGGTGAATATTTATCAGGAGCTCCATGATGACTGCGGATGCTATATCCCCAATAACGGCTATCTGGAGAAATGGGCAAAGCAGGGGGTGCTTCTTCTGAACACAGTTCTGACTGTACGTGCCCATCAGGCAAATTCACACAGGGGGATCGGCTGGGAGCAGTTTACGGATGCTGCGATCCAGGTTCTGAATGAGCAGGATCGTCCTATTGTATTTCTACTCTGGGGACGTCCGGCGCAGATGAAAAAATCCATGCTGAATAATCCGAAGCATTTGATCCTGGAGGCACCTCATCCAAGTCCTTTGTCTGCTTACAGGGGATTTTTCGGGTGTAAACATTTCAGTAAAACAAACGAATTTCTTGTTGCCAATGGTTTGGAACCAATCGACTGGCAGATAGAAAATATATAAGAAAAGAGGTAATGTGTAGTCAGGTAAAAGACACACAGTGATAACATGAATCAGAAAAACAATTTAGTAAAAAATGCATCCTTTCTGATGATTGCAGCTATGATCTCCAAGGTGATCGGTCTTCTGTACAAGAGTCCCCTTTCCAATATTATCGGAAGTCTGGGAATGGGCTATACAAGCCTTGCGCAGAATGCCTATATGATCCTTCTGATGATCGCATCCTTTAGTATTCCACAGGCGGTATCCAAGCTTATCTCCGAGCGTATTGCTCTGAAGGATTACAGAAATGCACATAAGTTCTTTAAGGGTGCTATGATCTATGCCATGGTGATTGGTGGAGTGGTCGGTTTATTCTGTCTCTTTGGAGCAGGATTGATCATCCCTCAGAATCAGAAGGATGCAATTCCGGCACTTCAGATCCTGGCTCCGACGATTTTTTTGTCCGGTATTCTTGGGGTATTCAGAGGATATTTTCAGGCATACAGAAATATGATGCCAACATCTATCTCCCAGATCATTGAGCAGGTATTTAATGCGGCAGTCAGTCTTCTGGCAGCCTGGGGATTCATCAATGCATTCTCAGATGGAACAGGGAACAGCATTGCAAAATGGGGGGCAGCAGGTTCCACAGTAGGAACCGGAGCCGGAGTGGTGACTGCATTGGCATTCATGCTTCTGGTATATGGTGTAAACCGCAGAAAAATCCTGCACCGGGTAGAGAGAGATCACAGACATCAGGAAGAGTCCTACAAAGAGATTTTTCGTGTGATCATCCTGGTTGTTTCGCCGATCATTCTCAGCGCCTTTGTTTATAATGTAAATGCTTATATCAATGGGTATCTTTTCTCGGATATTCTGGGAAGAAGAGGTGGAGATGCCGCACAGATCGGTATTTTATATGCAGAGTATGCCACTTACTTTATGACAATTATTAATATTCCTCTGACCCTGTCCAGTACGGCACCTACTTCCATGATTCCGGAAGTTTCTGCCCTGTATGCCACCGGAGACATTGAAGCGACCAGAGAGTGTATTGACCAGACCGTACAGCTTTCTATGGTAGTTTCTGCCCCATGTGCAATGGGACTGGCAGTGCTTGCACAGCCGATTGTATTTTTGCTTTACGGAAATTCCACAGGACTGGCAGCCAATCTGTTGATCCTTGGTTCGTTTTCAATCCTGCTCAATGGAATGTCAAATATTTCCAATGGAGTTCTGCAGGCAATCGGACAGCAGAGGATTCCGGTGATTACGGCTGCAATCGCACTGGTTGTGGATATTGTGGTAGTGATAGTGTTACTGTTTACTACAAACCTTGGAGTTTATGCACTTCTGATCGCAATGGTGATCTATTCTGTGGTTGTATGTGTATTAAACGACAGGGCGATGAAGAAGTATTTGCAGTATAAAAACCCGTGGAAAGAAGGATATCTGTATCCTGTTCTTGCATCTGTTCCCATGGGAATTGTTGCAGGCTGTATCTGCTATGGCTTGAATATTTTTGTAAAATCCAATTTCATTTGTCTGATCGTTTCCATTCCTGTTGCTGCGATTGTTTATTTGTTTGCTTATCTGGTTATCAGCAAGCCGTCAGAATCACAGCTTAGAAGAATTCCGGGTGGAAGCTATCTGATAAGGATTGCAGAGAAACTTCCGTTCTGGCAGAATAATTAAACACTGAAATTATAAAAAACAAAAGAGTTATATTTCATGGTTTAAATGTAGTTCTGAAATAGAAACACATTTAAAATTTCTGAAATATAACTCTTTTTTGAGCGCGTTTGAAAAATGCTTTTCGCAAAGCAGGATATGTAGATTGCGAGAATGATTTTTCAAATACGCTCTAAGGCGGATATATTGCAAGGTAAAATACATTGCAATATATCCATTACGGTATTATTTATGCATTTTTTTCTTCTACTTTTTTCAGATTCTTCTGAGCTGTGGAGAGCATCAGTTTGATTCGGTTGAGCTGATTGACTTCACTTGCACCCGGGTCATAGTCGATGGCTACAATATTGGCTGTCGGATATTCTCTGCGGATTTCTTTGATAACACCCTTACCCACAATATGGTTCGGCAGACATCCGAAAGGCTGGATACAAACAATATTCGGAACATCTCCATGGATCAGTTCCATCATCTCACCTGTCAGGAACCATCCCTCACCTGTCTGGTTTCCGGTGGAAACGATCGGAGATGCCATTTTTGCCAGATCTCTGATATCAGCAGGCGGTGCAAAATGGCGACTCTGTGCAAGAGCTTCGCTTGCAGGCTTTCTCACCCATTCGATTGCTTTGATTCCCCAGTTTGCCATGGTTGCCTTGGACTTCTTGAATCCAAGATTTTCTACCTTAAAGTTCTGATTATAGAAGCAGTAGCACATGAAATCGATCAGATCCGGTACAACTGCCTCAGCGCCTTCAGATTCCAGAAGCTCTGCCAGATGATTATTTGCAGCAGGCAGGAACTTGACAAGGATCTCACCTACGATGCCCACACGAGGCTTCTTCACATCACTGATCGGAATGGTATCAAATTCGTGAACCATTTCGCGGCACATTTTCTTAAACTGGCTGTGGCTGACACTGCTTCCGCTTAAGAAAGAGATTACACGCTGTTCCCAGATTTTATGTTTCCTGTTTACGATTCCCTCTTCCAGTTCATAAGGACGCATACGATATACGCATTTCATCAGGATATCTCCGAATACGGCACCGTAAGCAACTTTCTTCACTAATGGAAGCGTAAGTTTGAATCCGGGATTGCTTTCCAGACCGCTTAAGTTAACAGAGATAACCGGAATCTGTTCCATACCGGCTTTCTTTAATGCGCGTCGTATAAATGCGATATAGTTGGAAGCACGACATCCGCCACCTGTCTGTGACATGACAACGGCCGTTTTGTTCAGGTCATATTTACCGGAAAGCAGAGCATCCATGATCTGTCCCACAACGATCAGAGACGGATAGCAGGCGTCATTGTTTACATACTTCAGACCAACATCCACTGCATGCTTATTGTCATTCGGAAGCACCTCCAGGTTGTATCCGCAGGAATTGAATGCTGCCTGCAGGAGGCTGAAATGGAACGGTGACATCTGCGGGCAGAGGATGGTATAGTCCTTTCTCATTTCCTTTGTAAAGGATACTTTATCAATGGAAGCGGGTTTGACAGTACGTTTCTGTCCCTGTGCTTTCTTCGCGCGGATCGCTGCGATCAGGGAACGGATACGGATTCTTGCAGCACCAAGGTTATTTACCTCGTCAATCTTTAAGCAGGTATAGATTTTGTCACTTCCGTCAAGGATTTCATAAACCTCGTCAGTAGTAACTGCATCCAGCCCACATCCGAAAGAGTTCAGCTGGATCAGATCCAGGTCATCGCGTGTCTTTACATAGTTTGCAGCAGCATACAGTCTGGAGTGGTACATCCACTGGTCATTGACGCGGATCGGGCGTTCCACAGGTGCCAGATGAGAGATGGAATCCTCAGTAAGTACGGCAATACCATAGCTGTTGATTAAATCTGGGATACCATGATGGATTTCCGGGTCAATATGATATGGGCGTCCTGCAAGGACAATACCATGGCGTCCTGTATCTTCCAGATATTTTAGGGTTTCTTCCCCTTTTTTCTGTACATCGCGGCGTGCAGCAGCCATTTCCTCCCAGCCCTTATGCACAGCAGCTTTGACTTCTTCAGCCGGGATGTCCTTAAATTCCTCTACCAGACGGCCTGCCAAAATTTCCTCAGAAGTAAATGCAAGGAACGGATTGCGGAAGGTAATAGACGGATCATTTAATTCGTCTACGTTATTCTTAATGTTTTCGGCATACGAGGTAACGATTGGGCAGTTATAGTGATTGACTGCATCCGGGAACTCGTTACGTTCATATGGGATACATGGATAGAAAATAAAATTCACACCATTGCGGATCAGCCAGGTTACATGGCCATGGGCAAGTTTGGCAGGATAGCATTCAGATTCACTTGGAATGGACTCAATACCCAGCTCATAAATCTTTCTGGTGGAAGTAGGAGAGAGCACAACCTCATACTTCAGTTCTGTAAAGAAAGTATACCAGAAAGGATAATTCTCAAACATATTCAGAACACGCGGGATACCTACTTTGCCTCGCGTTGCCTTATCAGCAGTAAGCGGCGTGTAGGAGAAAATTCGTTTATATTTATATTCATAAAGATTCGGAATATGATCTTTATTCTTTTCCTTGCCAATACCACGCTCGCAGCGGTTACCGCTTACATACTGGCGGCCGCCGGAGAATTTGTTGATAGTCAGACGGCAGTTATTGGTACATCCACGACAGTTTGCCATAGAAGTTGTATATTTCAGCTCGTTGATCTTATCAATGGAGAGCATACTAGTTTCTGCGCCTTCCTGATGGCGTTCGCGGGCAATCAGTGCAGCACCGAATGCACCCATGATTCCGGCGATATCCGGACGGATAGCTTCGCAGCCGGCAATCTTTTCGAAGCTTCGCAGAACTGCATCATTGTAGAAGGTACCACCCTGCACAACAATGTGTTTGCCAAGTTCGGAAGCGTCAGAAACCTTGATAACCTTATATAGAGCATTTTTGATAACAGAGTAAGCCAGACCTGCGGAAATATCGGAAACCTCGGCACCTTCTTTCTGCGCCTGCTTTACCTTGGAATTCATAAATACGGTACATCTGGTACCCAGATCAATAGGATGCTGTGCAAAAACAGCAGCTTTTGCGAAATCCTGTACTGTATAATTCAGGGATTTGGCAAAGGTTTCAATGAAGGAACCGCATCCGGAGGAACATGCTTCATTCAACTGTACGCTGTCAACGGTTTTGTTGCGGATCTTGATACATTTCATATCCTGTCCGCCGATATCCAGGATACAGTCTACCTCCGGGTCAAAGAACGCAGCTGCATAGTAATGGGATACGGTCTCAACCTCGCCCTCATCCAGGATCAGAGCAGCTTTAATCAGAGCCTCGCCGTAACCTGTAGAACAGGAATAAGCAATCTTTGCATCCTCGGGAAGCAGTTCGTAAATCTCTTTAATAGAACGAATGGTAGTTTTTAACGGGTTTCCGTTGTTGCTGCTGTAAAAAGAATAGAGAAGTGTTCCATCTTCGCCTACCAGTGCAGTTTTGGTTGTGGTGGAACCTGCATCAATACCCAGATAGCAGTTTCCTTTATATGTAGCCAGATCTCCTGTTTTTACTTTGTAGGAACTTTGACGTTTCGCAAATGTATCGTATTCTTCCTGAGAAGCAAAAAGTGGTTCCATACGTTCTACTTCAAAATCCAGCTTAATGGAATTGCGGAGTCTGTCTTTCATTTCTGTCAGGGAAATGGAGTTGTCTTCTTTTGCATTTAATGCAGAACCAATGGCTGCAAAAAGATGGGAGTTCTCCGGAATGATAGTGTGTTCCTCATCCAGTTTAAGGGTACGGATAAAGGATTCTCTCAGTTCGGACAGGAAGTGAAGCGGACCACCCAGGAATGCAACATGTCCACGAATGGGTTTTCCGCAGGCAAGACCGGAAATAGTCTGGTTTACAACTGCCTGGAAAATAGAAGCTGACAGATCCGGTTTGGTTGCACCGTCATTGATCAGCGGCTGGATATCCGTTTTGGCGAAAACACCGCAGCGTGCAGCAATCGGGTAGAGGGCTTTGTAATCTTTTGCATATTCATTCAGACCTGTGGCATCTGTCTGGAGAAGAGAAGCCATCTGGTCGATGAAAGAACCGGTACCGCCTGCACAGATACCGTTCATACGCTGTTCTACGTTTCCGTTTTCGAAATAAATGATCTTGGCATCCTCGCCGCCAAGCTCAATGGCAACATCCGTTTTTGGTGCTAGTTTCTGCAGAGAAGTAGAAACGGCAATAACCTCCTGAGTAAAAGGAACGCCCAGATGGTTGGCAAGGGTCAGACCGCCGGAACCTGTGATCACAGGATGGAGAGTCATCTCACCATACTGGTCAAAGGCCTCCTGAAGAAGGTCTGCAAGGGTTTCCTGAATGTTGGCAAAATGACGCTTGTAATCCGCAAAAATGAGATTTTCATTCTCATCTAAGATCGCGATCTTTACAGTAGTGGAACCAATGTCAATTCCAAGTGTTTTGTAATTCATAAAGTAAATTCAAGCCTCCTCGTATTGTATATAAACAAAGTTGAATTTTTCCTTACTGTTTGCTGCTGATATCATGCAAAGCGTGTTGCCGGACACGAAGTAAACAGTAAAAATCTATCCTGTTCTTTCCTATTAAATATCTGTTTCCAGATATGGAATATTCCGTAATATTATACGCTAATGGTCTGGAAAAGACAAGATGAAAGTTTACCAAGGTTTGAGTGATTTGTAGTTGAAAATTCAGCTATTTCAAGATATAATGAAAAAAGTGATTTTTATCAAGAGGAGAAGAAAAATGGCAGAATATAAACTTCTGAAAACAGAGGGGCGTGCCAAACGTGCGGAGTTTCATACAGTGCATGGTACGATCCAGACTCCTGTTTTTATGAATGTGGGAACGATCGGTGCGATTAAAGGCGCTGTATCCACCATGGATTTACAGCAGATCGGAACACAGGTAGAATTATCAAATACTTATCATCTTCATGTGCGTCCGGGTGATAAAATAGTAAAGCAGTTAGGCGGCCTTCATAAATTTATGGTATGGGACAAACCAATCCTTACAGACTCAGGCGGATTTCAGGTATTTTCCCTTGCAAAGCTGAGAAAGATCAAAGAAGAGGGAGTTTATTTTAATTCCCATATTGACGGACATAAGATTTTTATGGGTCCGGAAGAGAGTATGCAGATCCAGTCCAATCTTGCTTCCACTATTGCCATGGCATTTGATGAATGTCCCAGCAGTGTGGCTGACAGGGATTATGTGCAGAAGTCTGTAGACAGAACCACACGATGGCTTGCCCGTTGTAAAGCAGAAATGGCAAGACTGAACAGTCTGCCGGATACCATTAACAAAGAACAGCTTCTGTTTGGAATCAACCAGGGTGCTGTTTATGAAGATATCCGTATTGAGCATGCCAAAGCGATCTCTGAAATGGATCTGGATGGCTATGCGGTCGGCGGTTTGGCAGTTGGAGAAACCCATGAAGAGATGTACAGAATCCTGGATGCGGTAGTTCCCTATCTTCCTCAGAATAAACCTACTTACCTGATGGGTGTGGGAACACCGGCAAATATTCTGGAAGGTGTTGAGAGAGGAATTGATTTCTTTGACTGCGTATATCCAAGCCGTAACGGCCGCCATGGACATGTATATACCAATCATGGAAAGATGAATCTGTTCAATGCAAAATATGAACTGGACACACGTCCTATAGAAGAGGGCTGTCAGTGTCCTGCATGCCAGCATTACAGCAGAGCCTATATCCGTCACCTTCTGAAAGCAAAGGAAATGCTGGGAATGCGTCTCTGTGTACTTCACAATCTGTATTTCTACAATCATATGATGGAAGAGATCCGAGATGCGCTTGATGCAGGAAACTTCGCAGAATATAAGAAAATGCGGCTGGAAGGCTTTGAAGAGGGCAAAATAAACTCGAAAAGATAATTTGTATATAAAATTATTATTAAATATGCCAAAAACTCTTGAAGTAAAGCGGTTTTTTGTGTATGATGTGTAGTGACGCTTTAATCAGATTGTTATGCATGAAAACAAGATTTCATACAGAAGGTAACGGAGATTATAAGTGGATCGCAAAGCAGCTCTTCAGTATGAGCAGCCGTCAGGACGGTCTGTGAATACATGATGGACTGCAAATATGCAGAATAACAGGAAAAGTTACAGGAGGAATCAAAATGAACGCATCAAGCGGAATGGGTATGGTTGGCGCTATTGTCTGGATGGTAGTACTGTTCGGAATTATGTACTTCTTAATGCTTCGCCCTCAGAAAAAAGAGCAGAAGAGACTTCAGGCAATGTTAAATGACATGGAAGTTGGTGACAGCATTGTTACTACCAGCGGCTTTTATGGCGTGATCATTGACATGACAGAAGAAGACGTGATCGTAGAATTCGGTAACAACAAAAACTGCCGTATTCCAATGAGAAAACAGGCAATCGCTGAAGTTGAGAAAGCCGGAAGCGCTGCTGAATAATGAAAGTGAAATGATAAAAAGCAGAACACATAGTCAGTGATGACTGTGGTTCTGCTTTTTTGATTGGCACTTTTGTATTTTTTCACTTTAATAGGTTGAAATCTGTCGGAAAGTGCGTTATTATAATAACAATTACGCAATTAGAGTATTTTGGAGGAAATTATTATGGATTATAAGATTGCATTGATCCCCGGCGACGGAATCGGACCGGAAATCGTAAGAGAAGCAAAGAAAGTACTGGACAAGGTATGCGAGAAATATGGACACAGCTTTTCCTATTCAGAAGTTCTGTTAGGCGGCGCATCCATCGATGTACACGGCGTACCCCTTACTGATGAGGCAATTGCTACTGCCAAATCATCAGATGCCGTACTGATGGGCTCTATTGGCGGAGATGCAAAAACTTCTCCATGGTATAAGCTTGAACCGTCCAAACGCCCGGAAGCAGGACTTCTTGCAATCCGTAAGGCATTAAATCTTTTTGCAAACTTAAGACCGGCTTATCTTTACAATGAGCTGAGAAAAGCCTGCCCTCTCCGCGATGAGATCATCGGAGACGGATTTGACATGATCATTGTACGTGAGCTTACAGGCGGTCTGTATTTCGGAGAACGTCAGACTATTGAAGAGAATGGTGTGAAGAAAGCAATTGATACACTTTCCTATAATGAAAACGAAATCCGCCGTATTGCCATCAAAGCATTTGAGATCGCACGTAAGAGAAGAAATAAAGTAACAAGCGTAGATAAGGCAAATGTTCTGGATTCTTCCAGACTCTGGAGAAAAGTGGTAGAGGAAGTTGCCAAAGATTATCCGGATGTTACCTTAGAGCATATGCTGGTTGACAACTGCGCAATGCAGCTTGTACGTGATCCGAAACAGTTCGATGTTATCCTGACAGAGAATATGTTCGGAGATATCCTTTCAGACGAGGCAAGTATGGTAACAGGCTCCATCGGAATGCTTTCATCTGCAAGCTTAAATGAGACAAAATTCGGTCTCTATGAGCCAAGCCATGGTTCTGCACCTGATATTGCAGGACAGGATAAGGCAAACCCTATTGCAACCATTCTTTCCGCAGCAATGATGCTTCGCTTCTCCCTTGATATGGATAAAGAAGCAGATGCAGTAGAAGCAGCAGTGCAGAAAGTCCTGACAGAGGGATACCGCACAGGTGATATTATGTCAGAGGGATGCAAACTTGTAGGAACAAAAGAGATGGGCGATCTGATCGCAGCAGCTCTGTAAGTAAATGATAAACAATTAAGAAAAGAGGAAATAGATAATGAGAAGTGATGCAGTAAAAACAGGCACACAGCAGGCACCTCACCGTTCCCTGTTTAATGCTCTTGGAATGACAAAAGAGGAAATGGACAGACCTCTGGTAGGTATCGTAAGTTCTTACAATGAAATCGTACCGGGTCATATGAACCTTGACAAGATCACACAGGCAGTTAAGCTTGGTGTGGCAATGGCAGGCGGGACACCTGTTATGTTCCCGGCAATCGCAGTATGCGACGGTATTGCAATGGGACACGTTGGAATGAAATATTCTCTGGTTACCAGAGACTTGATCGCAGATTCCACAGAAGCAATGGCAATGGCACATCAGTTTGATGCACTGGTAATGATTCCAAACTGTGACAAGAACGTACCCGGACTTCTGATGGCAGCAGCCAGACTGAATGTTCCTACTGTATTTGTAAGCGGCGGTCCAATGCTTGCCGGACATCTGAACGGACACAAGACAAGCCTTTCCAGTATGTTCGAGGCAGTAGGTGCTTACGCAGCAGGCAAGCTTGATGAGGACGGACTGACAGAATGTGAAATGAAAACATGTCCTACATGCGGATCCTGTTCCGGTATGTACACTGCAAACTCCATGAACTGTCTCACAGAGGTTCTTGGTATGGGTCTGAAAGGAAACGGAACCATCCCTGCTGTATATTCCGAGCGTATCCGTCTTGCAAAACATGCAGGTATGCAGGTTATGGAAATGTACAGAAAGAACATCCGTCCAAGAGATATCATGACAAAAGAAGCAATCCTCAATGCCCTGACAGTAGACATGGCACTTGGATGCTCCACAAACAGTATGCTTCACCTTCCGGCTATTGCTCATGAAATTGGAATGGACTTTGATATCAGCTTTGCAAACGAGATCAGCGCAAAGACTCCAAACCTCTGCCACCTTGCACCTGCAGGCCCTACATACATGGAAGACCTGAACGAAGCAGGCGGTGTATATGCAGTTATGAACGAACTGAATAAGAAGGGACTTCTTCATACTGAGTGCATGACAGTCACAGGTAAGACAGTAGGAGAGAACATCAAAGACTGTGTAAACTTAAATCCTGAAGTTATCAGACCGATCGACAATCCATACAGCCAGACAGGCGGACTTGCAGTTCTTAAGGGTAACCTTGCACCGGACGGTGGTGTTGTAAAACGTTCTGCAGTTGTAGAAGAGATGATGGTCCATGAAGGACCTGCAAGAGTCTTTGACTGCGAGGAAGACGCAATCGCAGCTATCAAAGGCGGCAAGATCGTAGAGGGTGACGTAGTAGTTATCCGTTACGAAGGACCGAAAGGCGGTCCTGGTATGAGAGAGATGCTGAACCCTACATCTGCAATCGCAGGTATGGGACTGGGATCTTCTGTAGCCCTGATCACAGACGGACGTTTCAGCGGTGCATCCAGAGGAGCATCCATCGGACATGTATCACCGGAAGCAGCAGTCGGCGGCCCCATCGCACTTGTTGAAGAAGGCGATATCATCAGCATCAACATTCCGGAACTGAAACTGGAGATTAAGGTTTCCGATGAAGAAATGCAGGCAAGAAAAGCAAAATGGCAGCCTCGTGAGCCAAAGGTAACAACAGGATATCTTGCAAGATATGCTGCTATGGTAACCTCCGGAAACAGAGGAGCAATCCTTGAGGTACCAAAAGCAAAATAAAGATGAACAAGTACCCGGCGGGAATTGCGGCATAACCTGTGATTCCTGCCTGAAAAGTTAGGAGGATACGTAAAGATGCAGCTTACAGGTGCTGAAATCATCGTTGAATGTTTAAAAGAACAGGGCGTTGACACTGTATTCGGATATCCGGGCGGTGCCATCCTGAATGTATATGACGCCCTCTATGAATATAAAGACCAGATCACACATGTGCTGACCTCCCATGAACAGGGAGCTTCCCATGCAGCAGACGGTTACGCAAGAGCAACCGGAAAAGTCGGCGTGTGTCTCGCAACTTCCGGTCCGGGAGCTACCAACCTGGTAACAGGAATCGCAACTGCATACATGGACTCCGTACCAATGGTAGCCATCACATGTAACGTAGGAACACCCCTTCTTGGAAAGGATTCCTTCCAGGAGGTGGATATTACCGGAATCGTAATGCCTATCACAAAGCACAGCTTTATTGTAAAGGATATTACGACTCTGGCAGATACTGTCCGCAGAGCATTCTATATTGCACAGAGTGGCCGTCCGGGTCCTGTGCTGGTGGATGTGACAAAGGATGTGACAGGTGCAAAATATGAATATACCTCCCGGCGTCCGGTGGCTGTTCTGCCGAAGGTAGATACAATTAAGTCAGAAGATATTGACACTGCTGTCCAGTTGATCAGTGAGTCAAAGAAACCATTTATCTTTACCGGCGGTGGCACCATCATTTCCAATGCTTCCCCGGAATTGACAGAGCTGGCACACAGAATTGATGCGCCGGTGTGTGACAGCCTTATGGGAAAAGGTGGATTTTCAGGAGAAGATCCTCTGTATACAGGTATGCTGGGAATGCATGGAACTAAGGCTTCCAACCTGGGAGTTTCCAAATGTGACCTGTTGATCGTGCTTGGAGCCAGATTCAGTGACCGTGTCACCGGAAATACAAAGACCTTTGCAAAACAGGCAAAGATTCTTCAGATTGATGTAGATGCTGCAGAGATCAACAAAAATATTGTTGTGGATGCCAGCGTTATCGGGGATGAGAAGGAAGTACTGAAACGGATCCTGGAGAAGCTTCCACAGATGAAGCATTCTGAATGGACCGGAAAAATCAGTGAACTGAAGGAAAAATATCCCTTAAGATATGATCACTCCCAGCTTACAGGCCCATACATTATTGAAAAGCTGTACGAACTGACAAAAGGAGATGCCATCATCACAACAGAGGTTGGACAGAACCAGATGTGGGCAGCTCAGTATTTCAAATACAAAGAGCCAAGAACCTTCCTTTCTTCCGGTGGCCTGGGAACTATGGGATATGGACTGGGTGCAGCCATCGGTGCCAAGATGGGAAGACCGGACAAAACTGTGGTAAACATTGCAGGTGACGGCTGCTTCCGTATGAATATGAATGAGATCGCAACAGCAGTCCGCTGTGGCAGACCTTTAATAGAAATCGTATTGAACAATCATGTACTGGGAATGGTACGTCAGTGGCAGACCTTGTTCTACGACCACAGATATTCCCATACAATTTTAAATGATGCAGTAGATTTTGTGAAGCTGGCAGAAGCCATGGGAGCAAAAGCAATCCGTATCACAAAGATGGAAGAGGTAGAGCCGGCATTAAAAGAGGCTCTGGCATGTCCGGGACCTATCGTACTTGACTGTATGATCGATCAGGATCTCAGCGTATTCCCCATGGTACCGGCAGGCGCAAGCATTGATGATATTTTTGATGAGGAGGATATGAAAAACAATGAGCAGAGTGTATAATTTTTCCGCAGGACCGGCTGTACTGCCGGAAGAGGTACTGAAAGAAGTAGCAGAGGAGATGATGGACTATCAGGGCTCCGGTATGTCTGTAATGGAAATGAGCCACAGAAGTGCTGATTTCCAGAAGATCATTGACGAGGCAGAGCAGGATCTTCGTGATCTGATGAAGATTCCGGATAATTATAAGGTATTATTCCTTCAGGGCGGAGCTTCCCAGCAGTTTGCAGCAATCCCTATGAACCTTATGAAGAACAAGGTTGCTGATTACATTGTAACAGGACAGTGGGCAAAGAAAGCATACCAGGAAGCACAGAAATATGGAAAAGCAAACAAGATCGCTTCTTCCGAGGATAAGACTTTCTCCTATATTCCTGACTGCAGCGACCTTCCGATCAGCCCGGATGCAGACTATGTATACATTTGTGAAAACAACACAATTTACGGAACAAAATTCAAGAAGCTTCCCAACACAAAAGGAAAAACTCTGGTAGCAGATGTTTCCTCCTGCTTCTTATCCGAGCCTGTTGATGTATCCAAATATGGAATTATCTATGGCGGTGTACAGAAGAATATCGGACCTGCAGGTATGGTAATCTCCATTATCCGCGAAGATCTGATCACAGACGATGTTCTGGAAGGAACACCTACTATGCTGAAATTCAAAACACAGGCAGATGCAGGTTCTCTTTACAATACTCCAAACTGCTACTGCATCTATGTATGCGGTAAGGTCTTCAAATGGCTGAAGAAAATGGGCGGCCTGGAAGAAATGCAGAGACGTAACATTGAGAAAGCGAAAATCCTCTATGATTTCCTTGATCAGAGCAAGCTGTTCAAAGGAACTGTTGTACCGGAAGACCGTTCTCTTATGAATGTACCATTCGTAACAGGTGACAAGGACATGGATGCCAAATTTGTAAAAGAAGCAAAAGAGGCAGGACTTGTAAACTTAAAGGGACACCGTACAGTGGGCGGTATGCGTGCAAGTATCTACAACGCTATGCCAAAAGAAGGTGTGGAAGCGCTGGTTGCTTTCATGAAGAAGTTTGAGGAGGAAAATGCATAATGTTTCAGTATCATTGCCTGAATCCCATTGCAGAAAAAGGTCTGGGATTATTTGATGAAGAATATAAGAAAAGCGAAGATCTGCAGGAGTGTGATGCAGTCCTTGTAAGAAGTGCAAAAATGCATGACATGGAACTTCCTGAGAGCGTAAAGGTAATCGCACGTGCAGGTGCAGGTGTCAACAATATTCCGATAAAGGACTGTGCAGAAAAAGGTGTGGTAGTATTCAATACACCGGGCGCCAATGCAAACGGTGTGAAGGAGCTTGTACTTGCAGGTATGCTCCTTGCTTCCCGTGATATTGTAGGCGGTATCGAATGGGTTGCCAAAGAGAAAGATCAGGAAGATATCGATAAACTTGCTGAGAAACAGAAAAAACAGTTCGCAGGATGCGAAATCATGGGCAAGAAGTTGGGTATCATCGGTCTTGGTGCCATCGGAGCAATGGTGGCAAACGCTGCTTCTGCACTTGGAATGGAAGTATACGGATATGACCCATACATCTCCATTGATGCTGCATGGAATCTTTCCCGCACCATCAAGCACATCAAGAGCCTGGATGAGATTTATTCCCAGTGTGATTACATCACCATCCATGTACCTCTTCTTGACAGCACAAGACAGATGATCAACAAAGAAGCATTAGACAAGATGAAAGACGGCGTAGTACTTCTGAACTTTGCCCGGGATCTTCTGGTTGACGAGGATGCTCTGATCGAAGCATTGGACAGCGGAAAAGTGAAGAAATATGTGACAGACTTTGCAAACCATACAGTAGCAGGACATAAGGGAATTCTGGTAACTCCACACCTTGGAGCATCCACAGAGGAATCCGAAGAAAACTGTGCAGTGATGGCAGTAAAAGAAGTGAGAGATTTCCTTGAGAACGGAAATATCAAAAACTCTGTAAATTTCCCGAACTGTGATATGGGAACCTGCGTGGCAGTAGGACGTATCGCCATCTGCCACAAAAATATCCCGAACATGATCAGCCAGTTTACCAAGATCCTTGGTGCAGAAGGCCTGAACATCGCAGATATGACAAACAAGAGTAAAGGCGAATATGCTTATACTCTCATCGATCTGGAAAGCGCAGCATCCAAAGAAGCACTGGATGAGCTAAAAGCAATTGAAGGCGTTTCCAGAGTTCGTGTGGTAAAATAGTAAGATACAAGTTAATGGTTTAGTATTTTTATAATGACTGTTGATTTGCAATAGAGATTTATATATTTAAAATATCTCCTGTCCAATTGAGATTTTCAATTGCCGGGAGATATTTTTGTTTTCATGTTAGGATAAAAAAGAAGCCCGGTCTGGCGGTGCCAGAGGGCTTCCTTAAAAAACTATGATGTTAAATCAGCATCCTCTTGATTTCATAAAGTCAAGAACTTCTTCTTTGGTGGACATAACGCGAAGAGCACCCTTACGTGTAGTAATAAGAGAAGCTGCCGCATTTGCGAATGTGAGCAGTTCTTTTAAGTTCTCTTCTGTCAGATTGTCCAGACCATGTTCCAGAACATAGTTTAAGGAACTTGCACAGAAGGTATCGCCTGCACCTGTTGTTTCGATAGTCTTTTCCTGAAGGAAAGGAGCAGCCTCTACTTTCATGTCTTTGTAGTAAGCGCGGCTTCCGTCTTTTCCAAGTGTGATAAGGATAAGCGGAATGTTGTATTTCTCTTTCAGAAGTGCGGCACCCTTGTCATAGTCTGTAGTTCCGAACAGGAATTCAACTTCGTTATCTGAGATTTTCAGAATATCGCATTTGCCAAGGCCGTATTCGATTTCTGCCTTTGCGTCATCCAGAGATTTCCATAATGGCGGGCGAAGGTTCGGGTCGAAGCTGACGATACATCCGGCTTCTTTTGCAACATCGATGGCATAGCGGGTTGCCTCGCGTACTCCTTCGTGAGTGGAAGAAAGAGTTCCGAAGTGGAAGATTCTGGAATCTCTGATCAGGTCTTCCTGGATTTCATCTTTGGTTAGCATCATATCTGCACCCGGGTTACGGTAGAAGGAGAAATCTCTGTCTCCGTCAGGATAAGTATGTACGAAGGCAAGTGTTGTGTGTACTTCGTTGTCGATCACAAGGTTGCGGGTGTCGATCCCTACTTCCTCTACAGCATTCTTAAGCTGGGTTCCGAACATGTCGTTTCCGACTTTGCCGATAAATGCAGTTTTTTTGCCAAGTTTTTCAAGCATTGCAAGCACATTGCATGGAGCACCGCCCGGATTGGCTTCCAGCATCGGATTTCCCTGTGCGCTGTTACCGTTTTCAGTAAAGTCAATCAATAATTCGCCTAATGCGGTTACGTCAAAGGCTTTGTTTCCCATTTTGTATCCTCCTTGTTGTGATGGAAAGAAGCATAGTATCCGGAACAAGATTCTTTCCATAGTTAATAACATAAATTTAGCGCAGGAAAGGGAATTTGTCAAACAATTTTCTTTATTTTTTTGTGCAAAGATGCTAAAATAAACATAACTTGATTTGTTATTGTTTACAGGTGACGTTTAATGTACCATAAATACGCTGCCGGTAAGAGTAACCGATCATCGTATTTCTGACAATCGGGGAGGTAACGCAGCTATGGACGAAAAAGTATACGGCTATATGGACTGGCCGAGGATTGAAGCTATTGTGTATGGAGAGGAAACTGCTCCCAGAGATGTGATGGGACCAAGGATCACACAGGACGGAGTTCTTATTCAGGGATTTTTTCCTGATGCAGAAGAAGTCAGTGTAATCAGTGGAAAGAAAACCTATGTCTGCGAGAAAGAGGACGAGGCAGGATATTTTGCAGTATTGCTTCCTGTACGCAAGGTGCCGGAATACAGATTCCTTATAAAAATGGGAGAAACAGAGACCGAATGTTATGATCCCTATGCTTTTCCATGCCAGATCACAGAAGAAGAGGAGAAGGCTTTCTGCGCAGGTGTTTATTATGAGGCATATAAGAAGCTGGGCGCACACCCTGTGGAGATTAAAGGAGTGAAAGGTACTCTTTTCGCTGTCTGGGCTCCGAACGCAGTGAGTGTAAATATTGCAGGTGATTTTAATGGATGGATCGGACGTGCGACTATTATGCATCGTATGCCTATGTCCGGTATCTTTGAGCTGTTTGTACCCGGAGTAGAGGCAGGAACACACTATAAATATGAAATTAAAGTCAAAGGCGGCGAAGTTCTGTTAAAGGCTGATCCTTATGGGAACAGTGCAGAGCATGATCCTGAGGGAGCATCTGTGGTAGCAGATGTAAGTGCTTTTCAGTGGAATGACGGAGACTGGATGAAAGAGCGTTCCAGATTTGATGACAGGAAACAGCCGGTTTCTATATATGAAACATCTCTGGAGGAATGGAAATCTGCTGAGGAACTGGTGGAATTTCTGGCAGAGGAAGATTTTACCCATGTGGAACTTCATCCTGTGATGGAATACCTGGATGATATTACAGGTGGTTATTCTACATATGCATATTATGCACCTACTTCCAGATTTGGAAGCGTGGCGGATTTTCAGAAGCTGGTAGATGAACTGCATCAGGCAGGAATCGGTGTGATTCTTGACTGGACACCTGCACAGTTCCCGCGTTATGTCTCCGGCCTGGAGAAATTTGACGGAACACCTCTTTATGAGAGACAGAATCCGGCAGAGGCTATTCATCCGTTCTGGGGAACACTGCTCTATAATTATGGAAGCCCGATGGTTAAGGATTTTCTGATCTCCAATGCCTGCTTCTGGGCTGAGGTCTACCATGCTGACGGTCTGCGTATGGATGATGTGGATGCCATGCTGTATCTGGACTATGGCAGAAATCCGGGAGAGTGGACACCTAATATTTACGGAACCAATGAGAACCTGGATGCTTTGGAATTTCTGAAGCATCTGAATTCTGTGATAAAGGAGAGAAATCCCGGATTGCTTTTAGTTGCTCAGGAGAACGGACTCTGGCCGGAGCTGACAGACAGTGTGGGAAATGACCATCTGGGATTTGACTATAAATGGAGTGGCGGATGGACAAAAGATCTGCTTGAATATCTGAGTAAGGATCCTATTGAGAGAAAGAATTACCATGATCAGCTGACCATGTCCATGCTCTATGCATACTGTGAACATTATATTCTGACGCTTGGCAGCAGGGATGTTGGTACATTGAAGGATTTCGCAGATAAGCTGCCTGGAAGTGAAGAACAGAAGAATGCGCAGATCAGAGAGGCTTATGCTTATATGATGCTTCATCCGGGATGCAAGATGATGGCACCGGATAAAGATATGCCAAAGGAACTGGAGGTATTTGTCAAAGACCTCAATAATATGTATCTTGCTCATCCTGCACTTTATCAGCTGGATGATGAATATGATGGATTTGAATGGGTTCAGCTGATGAAGTATGAGGAGAATGTGATCGCATTCATGAGAAAGACAGAGAAACCGGAAGAAACTGTTCTGGCTGTCTGCAATTTCGCGGCAATCCCATATGAAAACTACAATGTGGGAGTTCCTTTTGCCGGCAAATATAAAGAAATCTTTAACAGTGATGATAAAAAGTACGGTGGTAATGGTGTAGTAAATACGAGAGTTAAAGCAGCGAAGAAGGCTGAGTGTGATGAGAGAGAGTATTCCATCACATTGAAGCTTCCGGCACTTGGCGTGGCAGTCTTTACCTGCACTCCGGAAGAAATTGAGAAAAAGCCTGCTGCCGAGCACAGCCAGATCAAGAAATCCATCACCAAGACAAGAACTGTACGAAAGGCTGCCGGGAAAACAAAAGCAGCTGTAAAAACCGCAGTGAAACCGGTGACGAAAAAGGTGACAAAAGAAGCACCCCAAATAGTGAATAAAACGGAGGAGAAAATACCAGTCAAAAAGGACTTGACAGAGAAGAAATAATGTTATAAACTAAATGCTGTGACTGTCAGAATTATCAATTTCTGACAGATTACAGCATAAGCTGAAATAGCTCAGTCGGTAGAGCACTTCACTCGTAATGAAGGGGTCGTGAGTTCGAGTCTCATTTTCAGCTTGAAAGATATTGGGCAATTGTAATTTTATAGAAAATCCGCTATACTGAAAAGCAGAGTATAGTGGATTTTTTATACTTTTATGGAGGTTCGTATGGTGAGTACCTTAAAATTGCCGGTAGGAATTGAAATGATTGTAAAGAGAAATTTACGTTACTGTCCACACGCCACTATCCCGCGAGGTGTTTTGGCATGAATATGCAAAAATCCCGAGACATACAAGCCAAAATTCCATTGCCGCAGGCAATCTGGAATGAATTTTGGCTAAGTTACTGTGAACGGAGTGAACAGTAACAAATTTACTTGACAATCTTGGGCCTATCCTTTAATATAACTTTTGGATTATACCAAATAAATAATGACCGGGAATCTATCAAGAAGAATGGTTGATTTCCGGTTTTCTTATGTGGACATCATGGTCAGGAGTGCACGCAGACTGGATGGAACAAAAACGGACCGGATATATCTATAATTGGGAAAATGGACATATACAGATGCGAAACCATGCAGAGACTGGCACTGTAACAGGCGTCAGCATTGGCATAAACCGATGTAGGGGCGAGAGCTTTTACGCGTGGTTTCGTATCTTTTTTAGTATAAAGAGGTTGGTATCTTTTTTACATGAAAGGAGCTGAGTATAGTTGGCAGAGGTTTCACTTGAACTGAAGGAGATAAAGAAAAGTTTTACAGAAGGCGAAGCAGTTCTGGATAATATCAGTCTTGAGATCAGTAAAGGGGAGTTTATTACTTTGCTGGGATCTTCGGGATGTGGCAAGACGACAACACTGCGAATCATTGCCGGTCTGGAACAGCCCGATGCAGGAAGTGTCTGGCTGGACGGCAGAGAAGTGACAGGTCTGGAGCCGAACCAGAGGGATGTGAATACAGTATTTCAGAATTATGCGCTCTTTCCGCATATGAATGTTGCGGAGAATATTGGCTATGGCCTGAAACTGAAAAAAGTTCCAAAGAGTGAGATCAGGAAAAAAGTTTCTCAGATGCTGGAACTGGTACAGCTTAAAGGATATGAAAAAAGAAAGCCTTCCGAACTTTCGGGCGGTCAGAAACAGAGAGTTGCCATTGCGAGAGCACTGGTGAATAATCCCAAAGTACTGCTTCTGGACGAGCCGCTGGGAGCACTGGATCTGCAGCTTCGCCGTGCAATGCAGATAGAACTGAAGCATCTGCAGAAGAAGCTGGGAATTACATTTATCTATATCACTCATGATCAGGAAGAAGCTATCAATATGTCTGACAGGATCGCGGTGATGAAGGACGGATGTATTGAGCAGATCGGAACACCGGATGAGATTTATAATCATCCAAAGACCAGTTATGTAGCAACATTTGTAGGAAATGCCAATATCCTGCATGGGGTTGCAGAGAGTGTTCAGGGAGAGAATGTAATCGTAAAAATCGGAAATGACAGGGTAATTGTAAAGCTTGAAACAAGTCAGCAGGATACAGAGGAAAAACAGCACCTTGCAGCAGGAGAGGAAGTAACTCTGGCTGTTAGAAGCGAAAATATATTGTTACAGGAAGCTACTGTAATCGGTGATACCGGTACAGATCACAGAGACACTGTTGATATAAGTGTGACAGGCGGGATTTCAGATATACATGATATGAATAGTATATCGGGCTTACAGGCGACTGTTACAGAGAAGAACTTTGCAGGAGGTCAGCTTCGTGTAACTCTGAAGCTGAGTGATGGTACACAATTGATCGCCAGCAGGTACGGAATCGACGCATCCGTCGCAGAAGGCCAGACAGTAAGATGCAGTTTTCTGCCGACAGATGCAGTACTGGTAGACAGGGAGGACATTCATGAAGAAGCGTAGAAACCGTTCTGACAGTTCTGCATGGATGACACTTCCACTGTATATTTTTACTATTGTGTTTGTGGTATGTCCCCTTATCTATATGGTGGCGCTGAGTTTTGCTACGCCGTCCAGAGGATTTGGGGTGACCTGGAAATTTACGCTGGACAATTACAGAAATATTCTGGAACCTGTATACCTGAATACATTTGCGGAATCGCTGAAGCTGGCATTTACCAGCACGATAGTGATCGCTTTGATCGGCTATCCGTTCGGGTATTTCATGGCAAGGCTGCCGGAGCACAGAAAGAAAAAGGCACAGCTTTTGTTATCCACGCCGTTCTGGGTAAATTCCCTGATCCGTCTGTATGGCTGGATCATCATTCTACAGAAAAAAGGACTTTTGAACTTTGCATTAATGAAACTTGGGATTATTGAGAAACCGCTGTCTATCCTGTACAGCTATCCGGCAATTGTGATCGGTATGATTTATGTACTTCTCCCGTTTATGATCATGTCTGTATACTCCAGCGCAGAGAAGCTGGACTGGTCTTATGTGGAGGCTGCCAGAGATCTTGGGGCATCCAGACTGCAGGCATTTTTTACCATAACACTGAAGCTTACACTGCCCGGGCTGCTTTCGGGTGTGATCCTGACTTTTGTGCCATCCATGGGACTGTTCTTTATTGCAGATATCCTGGGCGGAAATAAAGTGGTACTTGTGGGAAGCCTGATACAGGATCAGATGACAAGAGGAAGTAACTGGCCATTTGCAGCGGCACTTGCTGTGGTGATGATGGTACTTACAACTATACTGATCATGATTTACAGGAAAGTGACAAATGCCAGAGAACTGGAGGGAATCGGATGAAAAAGAATTCAAGATTTGCCGGATTTTATATGGGGCTGATTTTCTTTCTGATGTATCTCCCTATCGCAGTAGTGATTGTTTTTTCATTTAATGAATCCAAACTGCCGGTGAAATTTACAGGCTTTTCTCTGAAATGGTATCAGGAACTGATCCATGACAGAGCAATGCTGGAAGCACTGGTGAACAGCCTGATTCTTGGGGTATTAAGCTGTCTGGTAAGCGCAGTGATCGGTACTCTGGGCGCAGTTGGGTTATCAAGGATTCACTGGAAGTCAAAAGGGGCACTGGAATACATTTCCATATTGCCGTTAATGATACCGGAGATCATCCTTGGTATGGTGCTGATGGCATTCTTTTATATGCTGAACCTGCCCTTTGGCATGCTGACACTGTTAATAGGCCATACGGTATTCTGCGTGCCTTATATTCTGATGGAAGTGAAGGCAAGACTGGCAGGCATGGATCCGGCACTGGAAGAAGCTGCAAGGGATCTGGGTGCAGGACCCTTCCGGGCATTTTGGGATATTACGCTGCCATTAATTATGCCGGCGGTAATTTCGGGTTCGCTGCTTGCGTTTGCCATGTCTATGGATGATGTGGTAATAAGTATCTTTGTAAACGGACCCCGTCTGTCTACGCTGCCCATCAAGGTGTACACACAGCTGAAAACGGGAGTGACGCCGGAGATCAATGCGTTGTGTACCATTCTGCTGGCAGCTACACTGATTATTTTTATTGTTTATTCACTGATAACAAAGAAGAAAAAATAAATGATATAGCTTTTAGGAACATTCTGAACAGCCGGTCAATGCTTTTGGAACAGCCGGATTATAAAAAACAGAGAAAAATACATTCAGAGGAAGGAAAAGATGATGAACAAACTGATTGAGTTAAAAAATCTGACCAAGAATTTTGATGATCAGCAGGTTTTGCGCGGCATCAATCTGGATATTTACGAAAAGGAATTCCTGACGCTTTTGGGACCCAGCGGATGTGGAAAGACAACCACGCTTCGAATCATTGCAGGCTTTGAAGAACCAAGTGACGGAGAAGTACTGTTTAACGGGATTGAGATTTCCAAGCTTCCCCCGTACAAGAGAGAGGTTAACACTGTGTTTCAGAAGTATGCTCTTTTTCCTCATTTAAATGTGGCGGAGAACATCGGTTTCGGGCTGAATCTAAAGAAGGTCGATAAAACTGTCATCGCCCAGAAGGTGGAGCGTATGCTGAAGATGGTTGGTCTGGAGGGCTTTGGGAAAAGAGATGTAACTCTGCTCTCCGGTGGACAGCAGCAGCGAGTGGCCATTGCCAGGGCTCTGATAAATGAGCCGAAGGTTCTGCTTTTAGATGAGCCTCTGGGTGCACTGGATGCAAAGATCCGTAAACAGATGCAGGTAGAATTAAAGAAGATCCAGCAGGAAGTTGGCATCACTTTCATTTATGTTACTCATGACCAGGAAGAAGCTCTGTCCATGTCAGATACGGTTGTTGTTATGAATAACGGTGAGATTCAGCAGATCGGCTCTCCTACAGATATCTACAATGAGCCGGAAAACCGTTTTGTTGCAGGCTTTATCGGTGAATCTAATATTATCGAGGGAACTATGATCCGTGATTATCTGGTTGCTTTTGACGGATTTGAGTTTGAATGTGTGGATAAGGGATTTGAAGATAATGAAGAGATTGAAGTTGTATTAAGACCTGAGGATCTGGATATCGTAGATCCCGGTCAGGCAAAGATCAGGGGAATCGTGCGCAATATTACCTTCAAGGGTGTGCATTATGAAATCCTGATCGAGACAGAGCTTCGTACTTATATGGTTCATACCACAGATTATGCGGAAGTCGGAAGGGAAGTGGGACTGAAATTCGGGCCTGAAGACATCCATGTTATGTGTAAGATGGGAAGCTACTGATGAAACAGTACAGAAATCTTATCAAACCATATCTTGTGTGGGCATTTGTGGTCATTGTCATCCCGCTGATACTGATCGCATTATATGCATTTACAGAAGACGGAAACGAAGTGCTGACGTTCTCCTTTACACTGGAGAATTTCCGCAAATTCCTGGAAGCAACGTATATGAGCGTTATTTTCAAGTCCTTTAAGCTTGGAATCCTGACGACGGTCATCTGTCTGGGACTCGGCTATCCGCTGGCATATATTATTTCCAAATGTCCGGAGAAATCCCAGAGTCTTCTGATCCTGCTGGTAACTATTCCGGAATGGATCAATATGCTTCTGCGTACCTATGCATGGATGAACCTGCTGTCAGACAATGGTATCATCAACCATTTGCTTGGATTACTGGGGATTTCCCCGGTGACAATGATGTATACGGACTTTTCCGTAGTGGTTGGTCTGGTCTGTAACTTTATGCCGTTTATGATCATCCCGATCCACACATCCCTGAGTAAAATGGATAAATCCTTTATCGAGGCTGCCTATGACCTGGGGGCAAATAAATTCCAGACCTTCACAAAGGTTATCTGGAAATTGTCCATCCCCGGCGTACTCAATGGAATCATGATGGTATTCCTGCTGTCTATTTCCACATTCGTTATTCCGAAACTTCTCGGAGGCGGACAGTACATGCTGATCGGTAACCTGATCGAGTCTCAGTTTATCTCAGTTGGTGACTGGAACTTCGGAAGTGCGATTTCTCTGATTCTGGCTGTGCTCATTCTGATCTTTATGAGCCTGATGAAGAAGATGGATAAAGATGAATAAGGGAGGACGGCATGAAACGTAATAATAAATTTTTCTCAATGTTATATGTAGTACTCTGCCTTGCTTTCTTTTACCTGCCGATTCTGGTGACGATGATCTTTTCCTTTAACTCATCCAAGTCACTGACCAGATTTACAGGCTTTTCCCTGCGCTGGTATCAGGAACTTCTCGGTAATGGGGAAGTAATTAAGGCGGTTTATGTATCTGTTACCATTGCGATCATTGCAACCATTGTTTCTACAATACTTGGAACCATTACAGCGATCGGCTTATCCAAATCAAAGAAGGTAATCAAAGAGCTACTTTTGAGTATTAATAATATTCCGATCCTGAATCCTGAGATCGTAACAGCCATCAGCCTGATGCTGTTGTTCTCTTCTCTGGGATTTCGAAAAGGGTATCTGACTATGCTGCTGGCACATATTGCATTCTGTACCCCGTATGTAATTACCAGCGTTTATCCGAAGGTAAGGGCTCTGGATCCGAATATGGCAAATGCTGCCATGGACCTTGGGGCAACTCCTTTTCAGGCTCTGACAAAGGTTATCGTGCCCATGATCAAAGAGGGTATTTTTGCAGGTGCATTGCTTGCATTTACCATGTCATTTGATGATTTCGTTATTTCCTATTTCGTATCAGGAAATGGTGTAAAGAATATCTCTATTGTTGTATATAATATGACAAAGCGTATCAATCCGACGATCAATGCTTTGTCAACCATCGTGATCGTAGTCATCATCGTGGTACTGCTTTTGTCCAATCTGCTTCCGAAGTTTAAGAATAAAGCCAGGAAGCTGAATAGAAAAGCAGTAAAAATTGTCTCTATAGTTCTGGTTGTTGCCGTTACAGCAGGGCTGATTAAATGGGGATTCGTGGCGCAGTCCACTCATGTGCTGAAAGTTTACAATGCAGGAGAGTACATGGATCTTTCTCTGCTGGAGGATTTCGAGAAAGAGTATGATTGTACTATCGTATACGAGACTTTTGAGTCAAATGAGATGATGTACACCAAGCTTTCAAGCGGTGAGACTTATGATGTGCTGATCCCGTCTGATTACATGATTGAGAGACTGATCAAAGAAGAATATCTGCAGGCACTTGACTGGAAAGAAATTCCGAATAAGAAAAATCTGCTGGATGATGTCATGAACCAGAGCTATGATCCGGGCAACCGTTATTCCTGCCCGTATTTCTGGGGAACAGTAGGAATCCTTTATGATAAGACAGTAGTAGATGAGGCTGATCTGAAAGATGGATGGAATCTTCTGCGTAATCCTAAATATAAAGGAAATATTTACATGTATGATTCTGAGAGAGATTCCTTTATGATAGCATTAAAGGCACTTGGGTATTCCATGAATACTACAAATGAGTCTGAGATCGAGGAGGCTTATCAGTGGCTGATTGATCAGCGTGACACTATGGATCCGATCTATGCAGGCGATGATGTGATCGACAATATGATTTCAGGAAACAAAGCGTTGGCAGTTGTGTACTCCGGAGATGCATCTTACATTATCAGCGAAAACCCGAATCTGGACTACTTCACACCGGAACAGGGAACCAACAGATGGTATGATGCAATGGTTATCACAAAGGACTGCAGCGAAGTACAGCTTGCCCATGAATTTATTAATTTTATGATCAGTGATAAATCTGCTCTTTCCAATACGGAAGAAGTAGGGTATACTTCTACAGTGAAGAGTGCTTTTGAAACAATGAAGGAGGGGGATTATGCCGGAATCAGTTCTTATATTCCGGATACAACCAACCTGAATAACGAAATCTTTGCTTATCAGAAACCAAAGATCAAGCAGAAATTTGCGGAACTCTGGACAAAAGTAAAAGCAAAGTAAAAAAGGATAGCCGCTGTCTGCCGATACAGTGGAAGGCGGACAGTGGCTGATACAGACAACAATGCAGAGCATAAGAAGGGAGATCATTTATGAAAAAAAGAGTACTTGCAGTAGTGATGTGTGCATTAATGGCAGGAACAGCATTCACCGGATTCAAGGATGCAGGAGATGATAAAGAACTTGTTCTCTTTACCTGGGAGGGAATGTTCCCGCAGGAAGTTCTGGATGATTTTGAAAAAGAGACAGGAGTTAAAGTTGTTTATTCAAACTTCGATACAGATGAAACCATGCTTGAGAAGCTTTCCATGGCAAAGGGCGGCGACTATGATATTGTAATCGCAGATGATTATATTCTGGAAACTGCGATCCAGGAAGGACTTGCAGAGAAGCTTGACAAGGATTCTCTGGAGAATATCGGGAATATCAACCCATTATATCAGGGACAGTTCTATGATCCGGATGATGAATACACAGTTCCTTACGGAGCAGGTATCCCACTGATCGTTTACGATCCGGAGCAGGTGGATATTGATATCAAAGGATATAAAGACCTCTGGGATCCGTCTCTTGAGGACAGCATTGCGCTGACTGCAAATTATCGTGTGATCAATGGTATCACCCAGCTTTCCATGGGCGAGAGCATGAATGAAGAGGACGTTGATGTGATTAAGAAGACAGGGGAGAAACTTCTGGAACTTGCTCCGAATGTACGTCTGATCCAGGATGACAATACACAGAATGCACTTCTTAACGGAGAGGCAAGCGTAGGATTCCTTTACACTTCGCAGGTAACAGCTGCACTGGCTGAGAATCCTGATCTGAAGGTGGTATATCCGGAAGAGGGACTTGGATTTGGTATTATGGGTATGTTTATTCCAAGTGAAGCGCCGGATAAAGATGCGGCATATTCTTTCATGGATTATATCATGCAGCCGGAGGTTGCAGCGAAATGCACAGATTATATCGGCTATTACAGTACAAATAAAGCAGCAGATGAGCTGGTAAATCCGGATCTGGTAGTTCCGGATGACGTTACAAAGGGCGAGATCGTCCAGAATGTAAGCCAGGACGCAGACGCACAGTATCAGAAGAACTGGACTGAATTCAAGGCTGCCTGCGACTAAGGAGTTAATATGGATGTTTACAAGGGAACCGGTGCCTTTTCCGGAATTGCCATCGGTAAAATACTGTATTATCATAAAAGTGAATATCAGATACGCCAGTACGAAATCACAGATGTAAAAGCAGAATTGAATATTTTCCGGCAGGCGCGCGTCAGAGTTATGGAGCAACTGGCAGATTTATATGAAAAAAACTGTATAACTCAGGGGACTCAGGCTGAGATTTTTCTCAGACAGAAGAATCTGCTGGAGGGAAAAAGCTTTCAGCGTGCCATTGAAAGTGTCATACAGGGTGAAAAAGTAAATTCTGCCTATGCGGTGATGACTACAAGGGATGAGATGCTTAAGACTTTCAGAACTCTGGAAGAACCTGCGATTAAAGAACGGCTGGATAATATAGGGGAGATTTCTGAACGCCTGATCAGTGAACTGGGAGGTATCTCTCCCAGAATAGATCTTGGAGAAGAGCCTGTGATCGTTGTGACGGAGAGCATTACACCAACAGAACTGATGGAGATGGATAAGGACAAACTGATGGCTATTGTTACCCATCATGGTTCCGATATGTCTCATGCCGCCATTATGGCAAAAACCATGAATATACCGGTTCTGGTAGAAATTGACACAGATTCGGAGTGGGACGGACAGCAGGCTATTGTGGATGGATATACCGGAACTTTCTATATTAATCCGGATGAAGAGGTAAAAAAAGAATATGAGATCCGCAGACAGGCTGATAAAGAAGAAAGGGAAGAGCTTCTGAAATTAAGGAGGGAACCGGATATCACAAAAGATGGCAGGAGAATTGAAATCTATGCCAATATCGGAAATATGGATGATCTGAACAGTGTGCTGTATTACGGAGCTGCCGGGATTGGGCTTCTGCGCAGTGAATTCCAGTATCTTGGAAGAGAGAATTATCCACGTGAAAATGAGTTGTTTCTTGCATACAAAAAGATTGCGGAGACTATGGGAGAAAAGATCACTGTAATCCGTACGGCAGATCTTGGCGCAGACAAGCAGGCAGAATATCTGAATATCCCGGATGAGACAAATCCGATCATGGGGAACAGAGGAATCCGTCTCTGTCTTGACAGAAAAAGAATGTTCAAGGCACAGCTTCGGGCAATTTTCAGGGCGAGTGCCTATGGAAACCTGGCACTGATGTATCCAATGATCAGTTCAGAAGAGGAAATGGATGAGATTGAAGAGATTATCCGGGAAGTTAAGAGCGGGCTGGATGAAAAAGGAATTCCATATAAACATATAAAAACAGGAATCATGATCGAGACTCCGGCAGCAGTCATGATCAGCTGGGAACTTGCCAGAAGGGTAGATTTCCTGAGTCTTGGAACTAATGACCTGAGTCAGTATACACTGGCAATGGACAGACAGAATCCACTTCTGCGGAAGAAATATAATGACCATCACCCGGCAGTGCTGCGCATGATCCGGATGGTGATCGAAGCGGGACATGCGGAGAATAAGCGTGTGTGCATCTGCGGAGAACTTGCAGCAGATACTGCTCTGACAGAAGAATTTCTGAGGATGGGGGTGGACTGTCTTTCTGTAGTGCCGGCATGTATTTTACCGGTAAGAAAAGCACTGAGACAGGCAGATCTGTCCAAAGATGATAAGGGTGCGTGAATTTGGTGAAAAGTAAAGTAGTATTACTTCCCTGCAGGGAATATGATGAAGAAAAAATCCATATGCTGCTGAAACAGGGCCTGGATTTTCTGGGTGGAGTGGAGACTCTGATTCTAAAGGATGCGAAGATCCTGCTGAAGCCGAATCTGCTGAAGAAAGCAGATGTAGAGAAAGCAGTGATCACACATCCGGTTGTAGTAGGAGCTTTTGCGCGAATCCTGTGTGAAAGTGGATATGAGAATATTGTGCTTGCGGATTCCTGCGGTCATGGAACTACTCAGGCAGTGATCCGCGGAACAGGAATGGATACTTATCTGGAGAAATATCATATTCCGGCTGTTGATTATTCTGAGGGTGTGAAAACTGCTTATCCGCAGGGAATTCAGGCAAAAGAATTTATTCTGCCAAAAGAACTTCTGGAGCAGGACTGTGTGATTTCCCTGAGTAAGATGAAAACACATGCATTAGAACGTATCACTGGTGCAGTTAAGAACAGTTATGGGTTTGTATATGGGTTCCATAAAGCGAAAGGGCACACGCAGTACCCAAGCGCAGACAGCTTTGCCAGAATGCTTATTGATCTGAATAAATGTGTGGCACCGAAGCTGTATGTGATGGATGGCATTGTAGCCATGGAGGGCAATGGACCGGGTTCGGGAGATCCGGTTCCTATGAACGTGCTGTTGATGTCCACAGATCCGGTCGCACTGGACAGTGTATTCAGCCGTCTGGTTTATCTGAAACCGGAGATGGTTCCGACGAACTATCATGGTGAGAAAATGGGACTTGGTACATGGAAAGAAGAGGAGATTACCCTTCTGACACCAGACGGGGAGATTTCCATGGCAGAGGCAGTGAAAAAATACGGAAATCCGGCTTTTAATGTAGACCGTACAGAAGTACGAAAGAATATCTGGACAAAAATGGCGGGAGCATTAAAAATATTTCAGAAGAAACCATATATAGAAGCTGATAAATGTGTCCGTTGTGGCATTTGTGTCCAGAGCTGCCCGGTTCCGGGGAAAGCTGTGGATTTCAGAAAAGGCAAGGGAAAGCCGCCGGTATATGATTACAGAAAGTGTATCCGCTGTTTCTGCTGCCAGGAGATGTGCCCGAAAAAAGCAATCAAAGTGAAGTAGATGAAAAGCAGATAATAAAAAGCGCAAAAGCACATAACAGAGGATGAGAATATCTCGGATTGAGACAGATTCTATCCTAAGTTATGTGCTTTTTTGAGTCATATCCCTCTTTAACCGAATCAGGAAAGTTCCCTGCTTTGGCTGCGAATATTCGTTATTCGTCTGACTATGGCTGTCGAAGATACAAAATCTATCTTCCGAGGATTCTGCTTATCTCATGGATGAATTCCGGAGTAGTACCACAGCATCCTCCGACAACAGACGCACCATTTTCAATCAGAACCTTCATATGTTCTGCAAAGTTTTTGGCGTCCATACTGTAAATGGCATTTCCCTGGTCATCAATCGTTGGCATACCTGCATTAGGTTTGGCGATGACAGGAATGGATACGTTCTCTTTGATATTGCGGACAACGGATACCAGCTGGTCGGGTCCTACAGAACAGTTGATGCCAACTGCCACAGCACCTGCACCCTCAAGGGCAATCGCAGCCTCCACAGCATTTCCTCCGCTGAAAATGCTTCCGTCAGCTTCTACGGTCATTGTACACATTACAGGAAGAGAACTTACAGTTGCTGCGGCATCCAGCGCAGCCAGTGTTTCCTCGATATTAATCATAGTTTCCGCAATAATCAGATCAACACCTGCATCTTCAAGAACTTTAATCTGTTCACAGTATGTTTCATATGCCATCTCATAGGTGAGATCACCGGCAGGTTCCATCATCTTTCCAGTTGTGGTAATATCACCTGCAACATAAACCTTATGTCCCACTGCCTCTCTGGAAATATTTACAAGTGCATGGTTCATTTCCACCAGCTTATCCTGCAGTCCGTGAAGTCCCAGGCTGTAACGGTTGCCGCCAAAAGTGGGGGCATATACAATCTGGCTTCCTGCTTCTGCATAAGCCTTCTGGAGATTCTGCAGAATCTCTTTGTGTTCCATGATCCATGCTTCTGTACAGATTCCTCTTGGCATACCGGAAGCCATAAGATTGGAACCGGTTGCTCCGTCAAGCAATACAACATTCTGTGTCAGCTTCTGAAATTCTTCTTTAGTCATGGAAATTTCCTCCTGTGTTTTACTATGAAAGTCCTGAGTGGCTGCCATGAATCAGTCATGCCTACATGCATGGGAAATTCGTGGATACCGGACAGGATGACTTTCATATACTGTGATATTATAGCACAGGTCTCAGGATAAATGGAGAAAATTAATAAATTTTTATTTCATATGATGCAGTAAAAATTTCATCCTTGTTCAGAGTGTTGATATATTTCTTTTTCGGAAGCTCGCCTTTAAATCCAAAATCATCACAGCGTCCCATCCATGGTTCCAGACATACAAAAGGAGAACCCGGGACGGACCAGATGCCAAAGCTTGGAAATCCATGACAGCTCAGTTCCAGATAAGGAGTTCCGTCAGGGAAAGCGATACCGGCTTTTTCAATCTGGTTATCAAAAATAAGAGCGTCTTTGTCAAACATATGAGCATCAATAAGGCAGGAACCATTCTCGAGTTCCAGGGTATAAGCTTTATCTGCAACAGCGGTGCCTGATGACATATCGATCAGCAGATAGGAGAGGGAATCCTGGCCGTCAAAAGTAAGATGATATTGCTCCTGGGAACCAATTCCTCCGGCAGGTACATTGAAAGCGGGATGGCCGCCAATGGTAAAATACATGGTTTCGTCATTAAGGCTGATTACTTCCCAGCATACACTGACCTGGTTCTTCTCCAGAACATGCTTGATCTTCAACTCAAAATCATATGGATAATTTTCTCTTGTGGCATCAGAAGATTTCAGCTTATGGGTGATGGAATCAGCAGTCATATCCACGCAGGTAAATTCGCTGTCTCTGGCAAATCCATGCTGACTGGAAGGATATTCGATCCCGTTGATGCGATAATGGTCCTCAAAATGACGTCCCACATTAGGAAAAAGAACCGGTGCATGGCGTTTCCAGTAAGCAGGATCTGCCTGCCAGATCACTTCTCTGTTATGTATTTTATCAAAAATGCTGCAAAGCTCAGCACCATGATCGTCTACAGATACTCTCAGATAGTCGTTTTCAATTGTATGAATCATAAATGACTCCTCCTTGATAGATAAATATTGTGTAACTGCGAAGGTACCGAATAGTTACGGACATTGATGTCCGGCAATTTTCAAAAAGATTTTGATTGCTATAAGTTGATGCCGGAATCAATCTGTCTATAAGTATAACACATGGACCGGATTAATTATAGTTATAAATATACAAAAATAGACTTGAAATGTCGTGGCAAATCGAAAAATACACTGATATAGTGACGAAATACAGAAATCATATGTGTAAAAACCACAATAAATGATTGACGAATAAAAAAATATTTGTTACAATTTACCTCAACGAGTCCTGCGGGACTAAGACATAATGAACAAAACGTGAAAACAAGGAGGTCATTGCTATGGCGAAAAAAAGAAATATCATTGTTGGACAATCAGGAGGACCTACTGCAGTAATCAATTCCAGTCTTGCCGGAGTTTACAAGAATGCCATTGAACGAGGATTTGACAAAGTATACGGAATGCTTCACGGCATTCAGGGACTGTTGGATGAACAGTATATTGATCTGTCAACACAGATTCATTCAGAACTGGATATCGAATTACTCAAAAGAACACCATCTGCATTTTTAGGTTCCTGCCGTTACAAGCTTCCTGAGATTCACGAAGATAAAGCAATTTATGAGAAAATTTTTGAGATCTTAAATAAACTGGATATTTATGCGTTTATCTACATTGGCGGAAATGATTCCATGGATACGATCAAGAAACTGTCTGATTATGCGATTCTCACAGGACAGACTCAGAAGTTCCTTGGTGTTCCGAAAACAATCGACAATGACCTGGCGCTGACAGACCATACACCCGGATTCGGAAGTGCTGCAAAATATATCGGCGCATCCACAAAAGAAGTGATCCGCGATGCACTGGGACTTACTTATAAGAAAAATATGATTACGATCATGGAGATCATGGGACGTAATGCCGGATGGCTTACAGGTGCCACAGCACTGGCAAAATCCGAGGACTGCGACGGACCGGATCTGATCTATCTGCCGGAAGTGCCTTTTGATGTTGAGAAATTCCTTACAAAAGTAAAAGATCTTCTGAATAAAAAAGCATCTATTGTGATCGCAGTTTCCGAGGGAATTAAGCTGGCAGACGGAAGATATGTATGTGAGCTTGGAAGCGTGGGAGACTATGTGGATGCATTCGGGCATAAACAGCTTCAGGGAACAGCCACTTATCTGGCAAACTTCCTGGCAGCAGAGTGCGGATGCAAGACAAGAGCTGTTGAACTTTCCACATTACAGAGAAGTGCTTCCCATATGGCATCCAGAGTGGATATTGATGAAGCATTCATGGTAGGTGGTGCTGCAGTTAAAGCTGCAGATGAAGGTGACACAGGTAAAATGGTTGTTATTGATCGTGTTTCCGATGATCCGTACATGGCAGCTACAGGTATCTACGATGTACACAGAATTGCAAATGAGGAGAAACTTGTTCCGAGAGAATGGATGAATAAAGATGCTACAAATGTAACCAAAGATTTTGTGGATTACATCAAACCACTGATCCAGGGAGATTATCAGCCTATCATGGTAAATGGTATGCCAAGACATCTGGTACTGAACGTGAAAAAAGGCAGAAAGAAATAATTGATAAAAATTATAAACGGGCAGCCGGGCAGATCAACTTATCTGTTTTGCTTCCCGTTTTTTCCTGTTATATATGTGAGAGAAAAATATAGATAAAGACCAGAATAAAGGACTGAGAAAACCTTAACAATAATAAGAATAATAAAATAAATCACTTTATGCAGAATATATAAAAATTTTAGCTGATTTTAGCAGAATAACCTTGACGAAATGACACAAACTCTATAAAATAATTATGTGCGTATAAGAAACATATATTTACTTATGTGCGAAAGGTGTGGCTGTTCAGTTACTTCACAACAGAATGCTGAATAGTTACAAAAGAACAATAATTTAGGAGGAAAATGTAAAATGGCAAAATGGGTTTACATGTTTACAGAAGGTAACGCTAATATGAGAAACCTTCTGGGTGGTAAAGGTGCCAACCTTGCTGAAATGACAAACCTTGGTCTTCCTGTACCTCAGGGCTTCACAATCACAACAGAAGCTTGTACTCAGTACTATGAAGACGGAAGACAGATCAATGATGAGATTATGGCTCAGATCATGGAAGCAATCACCAAAATGGAAGGAGTTACCGGAAAGAAATTCGGTGACAAAGAAAATCCTCTGCTTGTTTCCGTTCGTTCTGGTGCGAGAGCTTCTATGCCAGGTATGATGGATACTATCCTGAACCTTGGTTTAAATGAAGACGTTGTTAACGTACTTGCTGAAAAATCCGGCAATGCTCGTTGGGCATGGGACTGCTACAGAAGATTCATCCAGATGTACTCTGATGTAGTTATGGAAGTCGGAAAGAAATATTTCGAAGAACTTATCGATGAGATGAAAGCTAAAAGAGGTGTTAAGCAGGATGTTGAACTTACTGCAGAAGACCTTCATGAATTAGCTGAACAGTTCAAAGCTGAATATAAAGCAAAAATCGGTGCTGATTTCCCAACTGATCCTAAGGAACAGTTAATGGGTGCTATCAAAGCCGTATTCCGTTCATGGGACAACCCACGTGCAAATGTATATCGTCGTGACAACGATATCCCATATTCCTGGGGTACTGCAGTTAACGTACAGATGATGGCATTTGGTAACATGGGCGATGACTGTGGTACAGGTGTTGCCTTCACACGTGACCCTGCTACAGGAGCTAACGGTCTGTTTGGTGAATTCCTTACAAATGCTCAGGGTGAAGACGTTGTTGCCGGTGTTCGTACACCTATGCACATCTCCGAAATGGAACAGAAATTCCCGGAAGCATTCGTACAGTTCAAACAGGTTTGCGAAACACTTGAAAAACACTACAGAGACATGCAGGATATGGAGTTTACTGTAGAGCATGGTAAACTGTATATGCTTCAGACACGTAACGGTAAGAGAACAGCTCAGGCTGCTTTAAAGATCGCTTGTGACCTTGTTGATGAGGGAATGAGAACAGAAGAAGAAGCTGTAGCTATGATCGACCCACGTAACCTTGATACTCTTCTTCACCCACAGTTTGATGCTGCTGCTCTGAAAGCTGCTACACCAATGGGTAAAGGCCTTGGCGCTTCTCCTGGAGCTGCTTGCGGTAAGATCGTATTCACAGCTGATGACGCTGTTGAATGGGCTGAAAGAGGAGAGAAAGTCGTACTTGTACGTCTTGAGACATCTCCGGAAGACATCACAGGTATGAAATCTGCTCAGGGTATCCTGACAGTTCGTGGTGGTATGACATCTCACGCAGCAGTTGTTGCCCGTGGTATGGGTGAGTGCTGTGTATCCGGATGCGGTGATATCGCTATGGACGAAGAAAACAAGAAATTCACACTTGCTGGTAAAGAATTCCACGAAGGAGACTTCATCTCCATCGATGGTACAACCGGTAACATCTACGACGGAATCATCCCGACTGTAGACGCTACAATCGCTGGTGAGTTCGGACGCATCATGGCATGGGCTGACAAGTACAGAACAATGAAAGTTCGTACAAATGCAGATACTCCTGCAGATGCTAAGAAAGCTGTAGAGCTTGGTGCAGAAGGTATCGGTCTTTGCCGTACAGAGCATATGTTCTTCGGTGAGGGACGTATCGATGCATTCCGTGAAATGATCTGCTCCGAAACAGCAGAAGAGAGAGAGAAAGCACTTGAAAAAGTTCTTCCATATCAGCAGGATGACTTCAAAGGTCTCTTTGAAGCTCTGGAAGGTAACCCTGTTACTATCCGTTTCCTGGATCCGCCTCTTCATGAGTTCGTTCCTACAGATGAAGCTGACATCAAGAAACTTGCAGATGCTCAGGGCAAAACTGTAGAGCAGATCAAGACTATCATCGCTTCTCTTCATGAGTTCAACCCGATGATGGGACATCGTGGATGCCGTCTTGCTGTAACATATCCTGAAATTGCTAAGATGCAGACAACAGCAGTTATCCGCGCAGCAATCGAAGTTAAGAAAGCTCATCCGGACTGGACAATCAAACCGGAAATCATGATCCCACTTGTTGGCGATGTAAAAGAGCTTAAATATGTTAAGAAATTCGTAGTTGAGACAGCTGATGCTGAGATCAAAGCCGCTGGTTCTGATCTTCAGTATGAAGTTGGTACAATGATCGAGATCCCGAGAGCAGCTCTTACAGCTGATGAGATCGCTAAAGAAGCAGACTTCTTCTGCTTCGGTACAAACGACCTTACTCAGATGACATACGGCTTCTCTCGTGATGATGCAGGTAAATTCCTCAACGCATACTATGACGCTAAGATCTTCGAGAATGATCCATTTGCAAAACTGGATCAGGTTGGTGTTGGCAAGCTGATGAAGATGGCTATCGAACTCGGCAAACCGGTTAACCCGAACCTTCACGTAGGTATCTGCGGCGAGCATGGTGGAGATCCGTCTTCTGTAGAATTCTGCCACAAGATCGGTCTTAACTATGTATCCTGCTCACCATTCCGTGTACCGATCGCTCGTCTCGCAGCAGCACAGGCAGCTATCGCTGAGAAGAATGCATAATTAACATAATTGTCACAGGGCAAATCCGATTATCCAGTTTTAGGGCAAACTTTCTATCCAGTTAGTTTCCTCAAAACGACCGTCCTGTAACATGAAAACTTGATTCAAAATGGTTATTCAAAATGATTATATTTCATAATCATAATCAATCAAAATCAAGTAATTGTCCAAGCATAAGAATTGACCTTGTTGGTCTGATAGAGATAATACTTCAAGAATAACTTCTCAATAAAGAGATAACTTCTCATAGTATATTTCTCATCAGACTTACAAGGTCTTTTTTGTTACACAATTTGTGCAAGTCAATTTGTTTGAACTGCCTGTATGTCATTTATTACTACTTAAACACTATGTCATACACACTAAATATCAATTAAAAACAGCCCAGTAGATAATTACTACTGAGCCATTAAGGAGATTTAGTATACAAACGCAAGAAAAAAAGCAACAACTACTGATTAGTATTCTTATTGTCATTAGATTCGTAAAAATGTGCTTCAAAATCAACCATACCGAATAGACGGATGTGAATTGATTGAGTGTGTTTGGAAAATGAGACTTTCCCTACTAACATAATAAGCACTATTGCAATGACAATAAAAAACAGTAATTGCAATATATCCATAGATATGCTCCTTCCTATGTAGTTTTGGTATACCGCATACTATTTTACAGTGTTTTGAGGAAAAGTAAATAGACAAAATACAGAAAAGAATGACCTTGTAACCCATAATGAATTTCTTACAACTAACAAAAAAATGGGAACATCCTACTGCGAATAGGAAGCTCCCATCATTGGAAAAGTATTATTTTATCCTGTTAATAAGTAAAGGATTGTACATCAAAACTTCATTAAGAGTTATGGCTTTGGAGATTTCCATATACTCAAAAAATGAAACAGGACAAAATTCAATAACCTTACCTGATTGACAGGTAATGGTTAGAGAGTTGCTTTTCCAGTTTATTGCCTGAATTGGTGTTGGGTTCTGGCTTGTATGAACTGGACTTGTAAGAATATTCATAATATCACCTCTTTCCTCTGCACAGTATTAATCTGTTATATAAGTGTTGCAGCCTGTTATTGGTACTAACAGACCACAATATTATTATACGAGAATAGTAGAGAAAAGAGGAACTGATAAATGGTTACAGGGTCTTTTTTGTTAATAAACAGGCTAATATAGGCTTAATACAGGCTATTATAAGCTCAAACAGGCTATTGGCAGCAGTTTTTGATAATTGGAGAAATACCTTGTTTTAAGGGCTTTTAGAGGTCTTGATTTCCTCATAAAATACGAATTTTATGAGGAACAAAAACACTTATGACAACAGAACCTTGCTACGAAAATAAAACTCGTAGCAAAAAACTGAACCTTGACAACAAATGTTTTCAACAATTATGAAAGCATCACTATAAAGCAGTCACAGTATTGGCTGCCTGTAGTGAGATATTGATCGTATTTAAGAAAGGCTAGCTTTGAGCTTCCACATGATAGCCATGCTTTTCCAATTCCCGTATATAACGAGAAAGCTGTTTTTGTTCACAGTGCTTACGTCTTGTTTCAAAACAGGATTCGTCAAATAGAGTTCCTTGTTTTAACATTGTGTAGATGATGACAAGAAGTTTTCGGGCAAGTGCGACAATCGCTTTTTTGGCTCCTTTTTTCTGTTTGATTCTCCAGTACCATGCCGAAAGATAAGTGTTGCGTTTCCCTGCAATCACCCAGGCAATTTCGCAGAGCATACTTTTTATGTAAGGATTGCCTTTTGTGACAGAGGTGCTTTTTCGTTTTCCAGCACTTTCGTTATTACCTGGGCACAGACCGGCCCATGAGCAGATGTGTTCCGCAGTTTTAAACGGCTTCATATCAATACCGATTTCAGCAATAATTGCACAGGAAGCAGTTGTGCTTATTCCATAGATGCTATTCAACTGCTCAACCTGCAGGGCAAATGGATCCATATCTTCCTCGAGACTCGTTTCAATTTCAGCAAGATGTTTCTTTAAAGAATCGTAATGAGTCATGAGAATCCTTAAAAATGCCTTTTGGTGTTCTGACAGTGTTCCGTTCACGGACATGAGAATTTCATCAATACGGTTTCTGGTCTTGGTTTTGAGACAAGAATCTAAAGCAGTTTTATCAATCTGCCCATGTTCAATTAAATGCAGAATGATGTTTCTACCCGAAGCGCCAAAAATATCAGAAATAAAGGATGATAGACGGAAGCCGGAACTTTGTAAAAATTTCTCAATCCTGTTCTTCTGTGATGTAATATCGCGGATGACACTCTTACGGTAACGATTTAGATCGCGGAATTCCCGAATTCTTCTTTCGGGAATAAAACTTCCGTTCAAAAGTCCGGCGCGAAGCAAAGTGGAAATCCATTCGGAATCCCGCATATCGGTCTTTTTACCAGGAACATTTTTCATATGGCGTGCATTTACAACAAGCAGGGTAATGTCACCAGAGAAAGCATCCTCCAGTATTTCATAAATCGGCATCCAATAGATACCGGTGCTTTCCATAGCTACATGATGGCAGTTTTTAGAAACGATCCAATGCCGTAATGCTATCATATCCGGAATCAATGTAGAAAACTCACGGATTTCAGAACGGGTTGGCTTGCCCAGAGGACCAGTCAGGATACATGCAACAATTTTTTCTTTGTGGACATCCAGTCCACAGGAAATTTCCAGAAGGTCTTTCATACAGAACAACTCCTTTACTATAGAATCGGCAGGAGATTTGCCCGAGATAATACGGACTTTGCTACTTGTGCTATTCATAAAAGGTGCGACAATATGCTGTGCTCAAGGGCAAATCATTTACGTTGACAAACGGGGTGCAAATCCTCCAAGGTGCAATCAAACTTAATCCTGCCTAAGACTATTGTAAGGCAAAAAGAGAAGTGAAAAAAGTAGTGGAGTCAGTATCCTATTTTCATTATAGGCTGAGATAAGCTTTCATGATTCGTTGATAATTTGATAATGTGACCGTCTAATATAGACACGCTACTATAACAGATACGCAACAAAAAGAAAAGGCTACTCTACTGTGAATAGAGCAACCTTTTCAAAAATTAAGCTACATGATGAACATGGTACATTTCTAGCTCATTAAGCATAGCTTCAATTGATGGTTTGTCAGCAGCAGTTAAATAAGACAACAACTGCTGATATTCAGAAAAAGTAATATTTTCAAAGGCAATTACTTTTCCATTTGAGAATTGAACTTTCAGTAAAGTTGAATCCCAAGAAATAGAATTAATATCCATAATGACACCTCCCTCCATAACAAATTAGAGGGAATTATTGATGGTGAAAAGGGCATCAATAATCCCTCACTTATTAGTATACGAGAATTTGTTTAGAGATAGGAACATACAGAGATAGGAAGTCCTGAAGGGTATAAACATCCTATGAGGTAGGAACATCCTAGATGCGACTTCTAAGATATTATCAGGCTTCCAAGTAATGTTGGTAGACTTATTGAAATTAATATCCATAACGAACACCTCCCTTCTGTATAGGTTTATATAGTAAAGCTCTGGCGAGAGAGCTGAACTAACTTAAACAGAACTAACCTAGACAGAACTTTCTGTAAGCAACTCTTAGGCAGAGGAAATTTGATGGTGGTGCATCAAAAAATCCTCCACTTATTATACGAGAAATCGTATGGAAATAGGAACTGCTTACAGGTTGAGAACCCCCAAGACTGGACTAGGGGAGGGTGGTGGGAACACAACTTCAATTAAAATATCTATATATACAAAATCTATATAAAATATCTATAGAAAAATATGATTGGAGTGTTGAATTTGGAAACAAGTAATAAAGAAAAGTTGTCTGCAAAAGTACCAGATAACTAAAAAGAAATAACTGAAATAACCGAAACTGAGTTAAAAGAATTAGAAAAAGTGGCTAAACAATATGGACGAGATTCTTGGGAATATTCAAAATACCTCAAAGTGAATTTCAAACATATAGGCGAAGAAATCCCAGAGGATGTACCGTTTTCGGAATATTACGACTACATCCTCAAGAATTTCCGTATAACAAAACCAATGGCAGAATGGACAGATGTGGATTATAAAATATATAATTCGCAGCGAGCTAGATTTAATGTATTGTTCCATATAAAAAATAGCACTTGGAAAGAGCCATATGACGATAGACAAAAGAGAATCATAGAAAGAGTCCGTAATGGAACAGACTATGATATTTTAGCTGGTGAGTGTCCTGAATGGTTTCAGTAAATTAAGGAATGGTTGTAAATTCCTGTTTTCAGCTCTTAGTTCAGAAAGCTTATCTTCATCATTGTCAAGTATGGCATTATGAATACTTTCTTTTAATGAATTTCGATGATAGTCAATCGCTGGTAATAAGATTATCCAATTAGATTTTACCCAATCGGCAGTTATATCATCATTGGTAGAAATATAATTGATAAGAGCTTTTGCAGCATTGACCTGTGATGTTACATCTCCAAGTGGGTCAATCTGGATATGTAACAAATAATCATTAAGGGCAGCAGTAAGTACATTTTTAGTAAGTACATCTTTATTTGTGTTGTTCATAGAAAACCTCCTGTATATGGTTATATAGATGAAACTATATCAGATAAAACTATACAGAAGGAATTATACAACATTATTAAAGAATGTGATAGAAATAAAATATCAATCTGAGTAAAGCGTAAATCTGAAAGCGAACAGCTTTAAGCGTTAATCTGAAAGCGTTAATCAGTAGACGGTTATATTATCAAATTATCAAGGGCAGCAGTTAAGCAGTTAATTGTAATACAGTTATCAGTCATAACAAGGAAAATATATTTTCTCAAAATAACAAGGTTATAAAGGGCAATATCAGGGCAAAAGTTAGAGTGAAATTTTGGTAGTATTTTAATGATTGAGAGTGCATCAAGAGAGAATATCAAGAGAATATCAAGAGGATAGAGCTTTTGTCTTAAAACTGAATAAAAGAGATTGCCCTTTGACAATAATGTTAAGGGGCAAAGCGAAATATCCTCTAAAGAGGTAAAATAGCCAACCAGCCCTAAAGTGTCCAAACGTAAAAATCGACCTTGGAGAATTGTAGAAATACAGTTCTTCAGGGTCTTTTTTGTTTTACTGCATAGAGCAAAACCTTGAATTTATGCGATTTTTCATACTTCAATAAAAGATAAATTTTATTTAGTTTCTATTCCAAATTCTGAGGATATGGGCTTGATTTCTATTAGGACGATGCGGGATTTGCCCCCTTTGAGGATGAAGTGGTGTGCCCCATAACAGCATATTGTTAAGGGGCAAAGCTAAATATCCTCTAAAGAGGTAAAATAGCCAACCATCCCCGAAAGTGTCCAAACGTAAAAATCGACCCTGGAGAATTGTAGAAATACAGTTCTCTGGGTCATTTTTGTTTTATGATACAATGTGCTTGATAAAGAGCATAAAACATAATATAATATAATGTAAATAAGATAAACTATGGGGAGGTATTGAGTATGAAAAAGAAAAAAATTATATGTGTTATGTTGATTTTTCTTATATTGTTAATTCCATCATATCAAATTAATGCAGCTACAAATGGATGGAAAATAAATGGTCAAAATAAATATTATTATATTAATAATAAGAAGATTACTGGATCGAAAAAGATCGGGAAATACTATTATTATTTTGACAAAAAAGGAAGAATGGTAAAAAATAAGATTGTCAAAATTAAAGGTTATAACTATTATTACCAACCAAACGGAAAAAGATGTGCCGAGAAAAATATCCAGAAACAAATCGGTACAAAATACTATTATCTCAATTCCAAAAGTCAAGTTAACTTTTATAAAGGCTTTGTAACGATAGATAATAAAAAATATTTTTTTAATTCTTCGGGTAAATCTGTATCAGGTTGGATTGTATGTCCAGTAGGTCTTGCCGGATGGTTTGTGGATGAAATAAACGGATTATATGCAGTACATACGTACATAGATTTCCATGATCTTTGCAAAAATGCAGAAATAAGAAATAGTTTAGAAAAGATAACAGTTCCTAAAATTATTAATTTGGACATAAGCCAAGAATATTTATTGAACAAATTCCATAATGAAGGTATAGATATAGACTATGTTTAAAATCGTAAAAAAATAAAAGGGTGAAAATAACTACACCCTTTTATTTAATTTACATTCTTTTTCTTTGAACCTAAAAACAATCTTTCCAAATAATCTATAATATGGCACTGGCATTTCTTCAAAAACATAGTAATTAATGCAGTCTGCCAGTAAGATTGCTACCCATGATAAAAAGAACCAAATAACCATAAATGGAACACAGATAATCCCATGATAGTTGAGTGGCAGATTTGAGTAATCCCACATATGAGGAATTGGCAGATAATTCCAAGCCAAACCAATAGAAAGTTCCATCAGCGTAATGAGCAGCGAGCCAGTCAGTCCTTGAATAACAATGTCAATATCCCATGAGATTATATCATTTATTTTATCAAGAATTACAATTGCCAGTCCACCACATATCCCCATTTGCCAATAACTATATCCACGAAACAGTGTTTCTATAGTGATATAAGAACAGAAGCCAACCAGAAACAAAACTAAATTCTTTAAAAATTTGTCTTTCATATACACTCCTTATAAAAATATTGACACTCCGATTATTTAAGTGCAACATAATTATTGTTGTTGCATAAGTAGTGCTTTCAATACATCTGATTGATAATCAACAGGAATTTCTATACCATAAGTAATGGCAGAAATATCGGTTATCTTTTCAAGTGAATTGATGTATTTTTTTAGAGAATTATTGTATGTAACTTGATAGGTTTTCCAAGCGGTTGCAGCAGTCAAGATGGCATTAATATCATTTACTGTATAGAATTTACAAAGTTCACCATCGGCATGATATGGGATTTCGGTTTCTCCAGATGCAACCATAGTAGAAAGTGTAATAAGATTGAGTTGATCTTGTTCGGTAAGAGAGAAGTGATAAGAGCTTCCATCGCTTAACTTTATATCAAATCCTTTCTGAATAAGATTCGTACACATCATATTCATCTCTGCTATTTTTGTATTTTTTACATATTCAACTGTAATTTCCTGATTTGGGTCTGATGGCGTATTATCAATATCTGGTATCTCTGGTGTTTTCGGAACTTCGATTTGTTCTCCAGACTCTATTGATTTGTTGAGTGCCATAAATTCTTCTTTATCAATTTCTATGATAGAAGCGGAAGGGTATAGACCTTTTACAGTTTCCGGACGCAACTAGGAATCATGATAATAGTTGTCGGCACAAACAATATATTGAGCTTCGTCAAGATTACAAGTAAGCATAAGTGGCGGTAAACCATCACGCAATTTATATTTGCATAAATCCAAAGCAGTAGATATACCAATAAATATATTGTCATTAATTACTTTATAGTACAACATTTCGGTTTTCTCCTTTTATAATGTTTACCTATAATGTAACCAAACAGGCGATCAAAGATGCCTGTACTGCGTATAAGAACTTTTTTAAGGGTTTGCAGAAATTCCCAAGATTCAAGTCAAAAAAGAGAGCAATGCCGAAGTTCTATCAGGACAACGTTAAGATACGCTTCAGTAATACACACGTTAAATTTGAAGGCTTTTCTTCCAGCAAGAAAGCAAATAAACAAAAAATGAATTGGGTAAGACTTGCAGAACATGGACGTATTCCGACAAATGCTAAATATATGAACCCGAGAATATCCTTTGACGGATTGAACTGGTGGATCAGCGTATGTGTAGAATTTCCTGACTGCAGGGAAACACTTAATGATGACGGAGTCGGCA
>NZ_JAAIMY010000024.1 GCF_013300825.1 Blautia wexlerae | reverse complement strand
AAGGCAATCTGGAATGAATTTTGGCTACGTTACTGTGAACGGAGTGAACAGTAACGAATATTTTCATAATTTATGATATGCAGAAATGTCAGGGTATGATATAATAGATAAACTATAGTATTTTTACTGCGATAGTATTTGAGAGCAAATGTTCTGTAAGGAATACGTTACTGTTTACTATGTGTTTCATATCAGAAATATACATATATCAGACACTGTGACATATATGAATCGGGTATAGAAATCAGACGAATGCTGTAAAAAACTGTATAAGAAAGTGTAAGCAAATGAGAAACAAAAAGAAATCAATATTTAACACCATTTTTCTGATCCTTATATTTTCCATTACCGTATATATGGTATTTAAGGGAGAGGATCTGGGAGAGATTATTCATACAGTACGGCAGGCAGATCCGGTTTACTTACTGATCAGCGTGGTTTGTGTGGTACTGTTCATACTTGGCGAGTCTGTAATTATCTTCTATATGATGCGGACTCTCGGAGCAAAAGTAAAGATGGGGCATTGTGCTCTGTATTCTTTTGTGGGATTCTTTTTCAGCTGTATCACACCGTCTGCATCCGGCGGACAGCCAATGCAGATTTATTTTATGAAAAAGGACAAACTTCCGATTCCTGTCACTACGCTGGTCCTGATGATTGTCACGATTACTTATAAAGCGGTTCTGGTAGTGATCGGAATTGTAATCTGGATTTTTGGCAGAGGCTTTCTGGAAGGATATCTTGGTCAGTACATGTGGGTGTTTTACCTGGGCGTAGGCCTGAATATTTTCTGCGTTACTTTCATGATGATCCTTGTATTTGCCCCTGGATTGGCGAAGTGGATTATGGTAAAAGGACTGAAACTTATTGAACATTTCCGTTTCCTTAAGCCAAAGACAACCCGGCTTGAGAAACTGGAAGCGTCTATGGATCAGTATCATGAAACTGCGGCTTTCTGGGCAAGTCACAAGCTGGTGATCCTGAAAGTGCTCCTGATCACTATGGCGCAGAGGATTTTGTTATTTACAGTTACATACTGGGTATACCGTTCGCTGGGATTTCATGGATATTCCATCATAACCCTTACGATTTTGCAGTCTGTCATATCTGTCTCTGTTGATATGCTGCCTTTACCCGGAGGAATGGGAATCAGTGAGTCTCTTTATCTGGTGATGTTTGCACCGGTTTTCGGAGAAGCATTACTTCCTGCAATGCTGCTCAGCAGAGGAATTTCCTATTATGCACAGATGCTTATCAGTGCAGTGATGACCTGTGTGGCGTATTTCATAATAGGAAGAAAAGAACAAGAAGAAAAGTAGGGGGAGAAAATATGTTTTTAGGAATTTATGATTATACGGTAATATTGACTTATATAAGCCTGGGAATTTCCGTATTTGGAATTACCAGGGCTCTGGAGGGGGATTTTAAGGTTGCGATTTTCTGTCTGGCACTTTCCGGACTGTGTGATATGTTTGACGGAAAGATAGCCAGAACAAAGAAGAACCGTACGGATGATGAGAAGAATTTCGGGATTCAGATCGATTCCTTATGTGATGTGGTCTGCTTTGGTATTTTTCCGGCAATGATCTGTTACTGTCTGGGTGTGAATACACCGGCGGGGATTGGGGCGCTTATTTTTTACAGTGTGGCATCTGTCATCCGTCTTGCATATTTTAATGTTTCAGAAGCAAAGAGACAGAATGAGACTTCTGAGAACAGACAGTATTATCAGGGGCTTCCAATCACATCCATGGCGATCATTCTGCCGTTCCTTTATCTGATGAGAAGATATTGCGGACTCTATTTCCTGATCGTGATACATATTGCAGTAATTATCGTGGGATTGCTTTTTATTCTGGATATAAAGGTAAAAAAACCTCAGAATCCGGTACGCATCCTGCTGGTTGCAGTCGTAGCACTTGCACTTGCGAAGATGTTCCGTTTGATATAAAATAAATATAACTGTTGACTGGCCGCAGCGGTTCCCGGGAAACGGGAGGCTGCGGTTATACTTTTATGGAGGGAAGATACGAATGAAGTATATTGACAGAAAAGGAAATATCACGATTGAAGAGAATGAGCAGGATAAATTCCTACGGCATTTATATAATGACCGGGGTGGCAGACTCTGCCTGAAACTCCTGATCAGACCTTTCGTGTCAAAGGCAGCGGGAGTCCTGCTTAACACCAGACTTTCTGCCAGATTTGTACCGGATTTTGTAAAAAACAACAAGATTGACCTAAGCATTTACGAAAAACAGAACTTCTCTTCATGGAATGACTTCTTTATAAGGCGCATCCGAAAAGAAGAACGCCCGATCGATATGCGCGAAAACATCCTGATCAGCCCCTGTGACGGAAAACTTTCCGTACACAGGATCAGCTCAGACTCACGTTTCAGCATCAAAGATACAGAATATACAGCAGGACAGCTTCTGAAGAATAAGGCAATTGCTGAGAGATACACAGGCGGCTATGCGTTGATTTTCAGACTGACAGTAGATGACTATCATCATTACTGCTATGTGGAAGATGGAAGAAAATCCGCGAATGTAACTCTGCCCGGCGTTTTCCACACAGTGAATCCTGCAGCAAACGATGTATATCCCATCTACAAAGAAAACGCCAGAGAATACACTCTGCTGAAAACAAAACAATTCGGAACCATCCTCATGATGGAAGTAGGTGCCATGATGGTAGGAAAAATCACAAATCTCCATAAAAATCCTGCCACAGTAAAGAAAGGCCAGGAAAAAGGCAACTTCGAATTCGGAGGTTCCACAATAATCCTCCTCATCCAGCCGGGAAAAGTCCGTATTGACTATGATCTGATCGAGAATACAGAAGAGGGATATGAGACTATCGTAAAAATGGGCGAACGAATTGGAGAGTGCAGAAAATCAAAAAATACAAAGAATCATTACGAAGGCACAATAGAGAATGCCTGAACAGGCATTCGCATTTTATTAAAAGATAATAAAAAGCATTTGTGAAGATGCAGAAAGGATATAATAATACTGTTGAATAAACGAAACTATCAGAAAGAACTGGAAAAACTTATAGATCAGGCGCAAAAAGACAACAAAATCCCAAGCCTGTTTCTCCACAGCTGCTGTGCACCCTGCAGCAGTTACGTACTGGAATACCTGTCGAAATATTTCAACATCACAGTATTCTATTACAACCCAAACATCTACCCGGAAGAAGAATATCGCAAACGAGTCCATGAAATTACCCGTCTTGTAAACTCCATGGAATTTGAACACCCTGTCAAACTGATAGAGGGTCACTACGACCCACAGGAATTCTTCCGAATGGCAAAAGGTCTCGAAGATGTACCCGAAGGCGGCGAACGCTGCTTCAAATGCTACCGCCTCCGCATGGAAGAAGCAGCAAAACTGGCAGAAGAGGGCGGCTATGACTATTTTACCACAACTCTTTCCATCAGCCCTCTGAAAAACGCAGCCAAGATCAACGAAATCGGAGAAGAACTGGCAGAAATCTACCACGTCCAACACCTCCCATCTGACTTCAAGAAAAAAAACGGCTACAAACGTTCCATCGAACTATCCCACGAATACGACCTCTACCGTCAGAACTACTGCGGTTGCGTCTATTCCCGAAGAGAGGCTGAAAACAGAAAATAAAGCAGTAACCACAATTATGTAACATATAGCCAATACCCAGTGAAGAAAAAGAAGGTGTGTTGGGGCGCATTTGAGGGTTCTTGTAATTCTTGGTATTCGGGAATCTGCGTTATGAGCCGACCGTCTCACGTGTCTGAGCGAAGTTTGCAACGGAGCGAGTTTGAGAGGGCGGCTCATGGTTTTAGCAGATTCCCGAATGCCTTAGAATTACAGGGTTCCGAAACTAAGCCCCAACACACCTTCTTTTTCTTCACGTACCTTTTGAATGATTCCAAACTAACTACTTTGCAATACTGAAAAAATATGTTACACTAACACGTAAAAGCAATAATACCAAAAATAAAGAAGAAACGAGGAATAACACAATGGCACAGCTTTGGGGCGGACGTTTCACAAAAGAAACAGACAAACTTGTATATAACTTCAACGCATCCATCTCTTTTGACCAGAAATTCTATGAACAGGACATCAGAGGAAGCAAAGCACACGTAGCAATGCTCGCCAGACAGGGAATCCTGACAGCAGAAGAAAAAGACCAGATCGAAGCAGGACTTGACGGAATCCTTGCAGACGTAAAATCTGGCAAACTCGAGATCACATCCGAATACGAAGATATCCACAGCTTTGTAGAAGCAAACCTTATCGACAGAATCGGTGATGCAGGCAAGAAACTTCACACAGGAAGAAGCCGTAACGACCAGGTAGCCCTTGACATGAAACTCTATGTAAGAGATGAGATTGACGAGACAGACGAACTGGTAAAGAAACTTCTCGAAGCACTTCAGAAGATCATGGAAGAGAATGTCCACACATACATGCCAGGCTTCACACACCTCCAGAAAGCGCAGCCGGTCACACTGGCTCACCACGTAGGTGCATACTTTGAAATGTTTGTACGTGACAGAAGCAGACTTGCAGATATCCGTAAGAGAATGAACACCTGTCCTCTGGGTGCAGGCGCACTGGCAGGAACCACCTACCCGCTTGACAGAGAATATACAGCACAGCTTCTCGGTTTCGACGGCCCGACCAGAAACAGCATGGACTCTGTATCAGACAGAGACTATGTGATTGAACTGCTGTCCGCATTCTCCACAATTATGATGCACATGAGCCGTTTCTGCGAAGAAATCATTATGTGGAACTCCAATGAATACCGCTTCGTAGAGATAGACGACGCCTACAGTACAGGCAGCAGTATCATGCCTCAGAAAAAGAACCCGGATATCGCAGAACTTGTAAGAGGAAAAACAGGACGTGTATACGGGGCATTAACATCTATCCTTACAACCATGAAAGGAATCCCTCTTGCATACAACAAAGATATGCAGGAAGACAAAGAACTTACATTTGATGCCATTGACACTGTAAAAGGATGCCTTGCCCTTTTCACGGGCATGGTCTCAACTATGCAGTTCAACAAACAGAATATGGAAGCAAGTGCAAAGAATGGCTTTACAAACGCCACAGATGCAGCCGATTATCTGGTAAATCATGGAGTACCTTTCCGCGATGCACACGGCATTGTAGGCCGTCTGGTGCTTACCTGTATTGATAAAGGGATTTCTCTGGATGAACTTCCTCTTGAAGAATATAAAGCCATCAGCCCGGTATTCGAGAACGATATTTACGAAGCGATCAGTATGAAAACCTGTGTGGAAAAACGTATGACCATCGGTGCGCCGGGACCTGACGTGATGGAGAAAGTGATCGCTGAGAACAAAAAATATCTGGAAGAAAATTAAAAAAATGCTTGCAATTTATTTTGGTTTGTTATAGTATGTACAAGAAAGACAGATGTACGTAATATAAGGACACCTGGATAAAAATGTCCGCGCAAGGGTAGAGACGCGGGCAGAAGATAAAGAGGAGAAAGATATTATGAGTGAAAAGCTTAGAGTCGGTATTTTAGGTGCTACAGGTATGGTAGGTCAGAGATTTATCTCTCTGCTTGAGAATCATCCATGGTTTGAAGTTGTAACTGTAGCTGCAAGTCCGAGAAGTGCAGGAAAGACATACGAAGAGGCAGTTGGAGGAAGATGGAAAATGGATACTCCAATGCCGGAGGGTGTCAAGAATCTTGTTGTTATGAACGTAAACGAAGTAGAGAAGGTTGCTGCAACAGTTGATTTCGTATTCTCTGCTGTAGATATGTCAAAAGAAGAGATCAAGAAAATCGAAGAAGAATATGCTAAGACAGAGACACCGGTTGTTTCCAACAACAGTGCTCACAGATGGACACCGGATGTACCGATGGTAGTGCCGGAAATCAATCCGGAACACTTCGATGTAATCGAATCCCAGAAGAAACGTCTCGGAACAACACGCGGATTTATCGCTGTTAAACCAAACTGCTCTATCCAGAGCTATGCTCCTGTATTAACTGCATGGAAAGAGTTCGAGCCATATGAAGTAGTTGCTACTACATATCAGGCAATCTCTGGAGCAGGTAAGACATTTAAGGACTGGCCGGAAATGGTTGGAAACATCATCCCATACATCGGCGGCGAGGAAGAGAAGAGCGAGAAAGAGCCATTAAGAATCTGGGGTAAAGTAGAAGACGGTGTGATCAAACCTGCTACAGAACCGGTTATCACATGCCAGTGTATCCGTGTACCGGTACTGAACGGACATACAGCAGCTGTATTCGTTAAATTCCGTAAGAACCCTACTAAAGAGCAGCTTATCAAAGCATTAGTAGAGTTCAAGGGACTTCCACAGGAATTAGAACTTCCAAGTGCTCCGAAGCAGTTCATCCAGTATCTGGAAGAGGACAACCGTCCGCAGGTTACAGAGGATGTAAACTTCGAACATGGCATGGGCGTATCTGTAGGACGTCTTCGTGAAGATACCGTATATGACTGGAAATTCGTAGGACTTTCCCACAATACAGTCAGAGGTGCAGCAGGCGGAGCAGTTCTCTGTGCTGAAACCTTAAAAGCAAAAGGATATATCCAGGCGAAATAATTTATAGAAAATAATAAAAGAGGTGCCGGTAACGGTGCCTCTTTTTATGAGGACACGACGGATTATGAAAGAAAAAGTTCTGACAACAGTGGTGACTTTTGAAACTACCACTCAGGCAATTGCCATGGAAAGGGAATGTAAGAAAAACAAATTTACAGGCAGATTGATTCCTGTGCCAAGAGAAATATCAGCTTCCTGCGGCCTTGCGTGGAAATGCGGGGAACAGAACGAAGAAGAAACAGCTTCCTATATGAAGGAACAGGATCTGGAATATGAAAAGATTTATAGGATTCTTGCATAAAATGGAAAGATTTATAGGAATACCTGATATATGGTAAACGGTTCATATTTTGACGGATATGTGAAAACATGATACAATGATAGCACTGAATCTCTTGTTATAGAAGATATGTAACTATTCGGCAGTCTGTTGGCTGTGAAAGTACGTTACTGTTCACTCCGTTTACAGTAACGAAAGTATTGAACAGTTACGCGGAGATTCTGAATATGGAGATCAATTGGGGTGAACTGACTTATGGGAAATGAAATGAAAAAAAGTGAAGTGCGTCTTACACAGCTTGCCAGTGCAGCCGGATGCGGTGCTAAGATTGGCCCGAAAGTTCTGGCGCAGGTAGTAGGCAAACTTCCGAAATTTACAGATCCGATGCTTCTGGTAGGTCCGGAGACATCAGACGATGCAGCAGTATACAAGATTAATGATGAACTGGCAATGATCCATACAGTAGACTTTTTTCCGCCGGTAGTGGATGATCCGTATATGTACGGGCAGATTGCGGCAGCCAATGCACTGAGTGATGTCTATGCAATGGGCGGTGTTCCGAAACTGGCATTAAATGTGGTAGCATTTCCAAACTGCCTTGGTCCGGAAGTACTGGAGCAGATTCTGCGCGGCGGTGCAGATAAGGTCATGGAAGCCGGAGCAGTCCTTGCAGGCGGGCATACTATCAATGATAAAGAACCGAAATACGGACTCTGTGTAACTGGTTATGTGCATCCGGACAAAATGTGGAAAAATTACGGTGCAGAAGAAGGAGACATCCTTATTCTTACCAAACCGCTGGGCTGTGGAATTCTTAACACTGCCATTAAGGCAGAAATGGCGTCTCAGGAAGAAATTGAGAGAGTCCAGAAGATCATGGCGAAGCTGAACAAATATGCAGCAGAGATTGCATCTAAATACACGATCCACAGCTGTACCGACGTAACAGGATTCAGTCTTGCAGGCCACAGTCTGGAAATGGCAAAAGGCAGCCAGAAAACTCTGGTGATCCAGTCTGAGAAACTTCCGATCATTGAGGGTGTTGAAGAATATGCACAGATGGGGCTGATCCCTGAAGGTGCATACAGAAATCGTGACTTCGCAGGCGATGAAGTACGAAGCGAGATTAAGGAACTCTGGATGGAGGATCTGGTATTCGATCCGCAGACATCCGGCGGACTTCTGCTTGCAGTACCGGCAGAAGAAGCCGATGTTCTTGCAGAAGAACTTGCAGGTATGGATATCTTCGGCGGTGTTATCGGATATGTAACAGAATTGCAGGATAAAGCAGTTGTATTTGAATAAAAAAACCAGCTTTAATTTCAGACATTTTCTCCTGCGTCAGCATGTCTGCAGATATCTTTCTTGTCCTTTGTATTCAGCCGAACTGTCTTGAACACATTAGTTTATGGAATTGCTATAAAAATCTTCGAATATAATGGAACATAATTACAAATCTGATGAATATTCTTGAATTGTTTGACGATTTCGGTTGTGAAACAGATATTCAGGTGATATAATGTTCTCAATAAAATACATTGCGGAGGTGTAGTTATGAATTACGAAGATGTACAGAAAGTGTCAAACGCGGCGAAAGCCAAGAGTAACCTGGTGAATACCAACTTTTTCAAGTACTTTATACGTGCGGTCATGGCGGGATTTTTTATTGATGTGGCCATGATCTACAGTAATGTAGTTGGAAACGTATTCTCCAAGACCATGCCTGAATGGGGAAAATTTATGGGGGCATTAGTATTCTCCATTGCAGTGCTCCTGATCAGCTTTGTAGGCGGCGAGCTTTTTACAGGAAATAATATGGTAATGGCGTTCGGAGCCTATGATAAACAGGTAAGTTGGAAAGAGGCCGGTAAGGTATGGGGAGTAAGCTACCTTGGAAACTTTGTCGGATGTGCAATTTTAGCATTGCTGTTTGTATGGGCCGGAGCATCCGGAACAGCAGATTATTTTGCAGGATTTATCGGAAACAAGCTGAGTATTCCGCTCGGACAGATGTTCTTCAGAGCAGTGCTCTGTAACTTCTTCGTCTGTCTTGGTGTGCTCTGTGGTATGAAATTAAAGAGTGATGCAGGAAGATTCCTGATGATCGTTATGTGTATCTCAGGATTCGTTGTAAGCGGATTTGAGCACTGCATCGCAAACATGGGAATCTTTGTTACCGCATACTGTCTGGTACCTGGATTATCCCTTGGAGCCATGGTAAAGAGCATGGTAGTAGTAACTTTAGGAAATATGGTGGGCGGTGCCCTGTTGCTGGCATGGCCGCTCAGAAAGATGAGTGCAGATAAATAATATGTCAAAAGCTTTATACATAGCCGAAAAGCCCAGTGTGGCACAGGAATTCGCAAAAGCTTTGAAAATCAACGGACAAAGACGGGATGGCTACCTGGAATCTCAGGACAGCGTGGTGACCTGGTGCGTGGGACACTTGGTCACCATGAGCTACCCGGAAAAATATGATATCAAATATAAAAGGTGGAGTTTAGATACCCTGCCTTTTTTGCCGCGCGAATTTAAATATGAAGTGATCCCCGGAGTGCAGAAGCAGTTTGAGATTGTCAAAGGACTGCTTAACCGTGAGGATGTGGACACCATTTACGTGTGTACCGACTCCGGACGTGAGGGGGAATACATTTACCGTCTGGTGGCACAGATGGCAGGTGTTCATGGAAAAAAAGAAAAGAGGGTCTGGATCGACTCTCAGACAGAAGAAGAAATTATGAGAGGAATCAGAGAGGCAAAAGATCTGTCAGCATATGACAATCTTTCTGCTTCAGCCTATCTTCGGGCGAAAGAAGACTATCTCATGGGAATTAATTTTTCCCGTGTACTGACACTGCGTTATGGAAACAGTGTGTCAAATTATTTAAATACGAAATATCAGGCCATTTCCGTAGGACGGGTTATGACCTGTGTACTTGGAATGGTAGTGCGAAGAGAGCGCGAGATCCGTGCATTTGTGAAAACTCCGTTTTACCGCGTACTCAGCAGCATTGCCCTTGAGGGAGAAAACTTTGAGGGAGAGTGGAGAGCTGTGGAAGGCAGCAGATATTTCCAGACTCCTTATCTGTATAAAGAGAACGGATTTAAAGAGAAAGCCTATGCTGAAAAACTGATACAGGAGCTGTCTGTGAGTCAGCCGCTGCAATGTACAGTAGAGAAAATCGAGCGGAAAAAAGAGAACAGGAATCCGCCGCTTTTATTTAACCTGGCGGAGCTTCAGAATGTGTGCTCCAAGTTGTTCAAGATCAGCCCGGATGAGACATTAAAAATCGTACAGGAACTGTATGAAAAGAAACTGGTCACTTATCCCAGAACAGATGCCCGTGTATTGTCTACTGCGGCTGCAAAGGAGATTTATAAGAATATTTCCGGGTTGCGAAATTATGAACATACAGCAGAAATCGCACAGCACATTATTGAACAGGAAAATTACAAAAATCTGGCAAAAACCAGATATGTCAATGATAAACAGATTACAGACCATTATGCAATCGTACCCACAGGCCAGGGCTTAAATGCATTGAGAAGTGTTTCTCTTACTGCGCAACGTGTATATGAGACGATTGTCAGAAGATTTATATGTATTTTTTATCCGCCTGCAGTATATCAGAAGATTAGTCTTGTGACAAAAATTCAGAATGAGAGCTTCTTTTCTTCATTTAAAGTACTGCTGGATGAAGGGTACTTAAAAGTTGCCACAAATTCTTTTGCGAAGCGAAAAGCAGCAAATGCCATGAGCAGTGTGAACAGAGCCGGTGCAGCGGACAGTGAGGGAAGTGAAGAGGAAGATCCGGATACAGGAAAAAACGGCGGGAACAAAGCTGATGATTCGGCTGAGGATATGGCATGTGATACCAGACTTCTTGCCGCATTGCAGAACCTGAAAAAAGGTGATATACTCTCTGTGGACAGCCTGAGTATCAAAGAGGGCGAGACATCGCCGCCAAAGCGTTATAATTCCGGTTCTATGATTCTTGCAATGGAGAATGCAGGTCAGCTGATCGAGGACGAAGAGCTTCGTGCCCAGATTAAAAGCTGCGGAATCGGAACCAGTGCCACCAGAGCGGAAATTCTTAAGAAACTGTGCAATATCAAATATCTGGCACTCAATAAGAAAACCCAGGTGATCACTCCAACCCTTCTTGGAGAGATGATCTTTGATGTGGTAAACTGCTCCATCAGACAGCTTCTGAACCCGGAACTGACTGCAAGCTGGGAAAAAGGACTGAATTATGTGGCAGAGGGTAGTATTACAGAACAGGAATATATGGACAAGCTGGAGCATTTTGTGCGCCTTCGCACCAGACAAGTGGAGGACAGCAATATCCAGCCATATCTGAGACAGTTCTTTGATGCTGCAGCAGTGAATTATAAGGATTCATCTGAAAAAAACAGTGCGAAAACAACAGGCAGATCAACGTCCGCAGCGGGACGGTCACGTACCTGCAGAAAGCCGTCTGCTTCAAAGTAGTGTGTATTTGTGACAGATAAAAGAAAACATGTCATCATAGCGAGAGAAAAGAGGAAAATATTATGTTAAAAGATTTTACAATTGCAAACCTTCTGGATCTGAACGAAACAATCGCAAAGGATTTATTTGAAGGAAAAACATATCCATGGGAAGTATTACCGGAGATCGGAGATTTCATTCTGAAACTGGGACAGACCTTAAGTGAAGAAGAATACGACCACCCATCAGAAGATGTATGGATCGCCAAGAGTGCCAAAGTAGCACCTACAGCCTGCATCAACGGTCCGGTCATCATAGGTAAAGAAGCAGAAGTACGCCACTGTGCGTTTATACGTGGAAAAGCAATTATAGGTGAGGGTGCAGTAGTAGGTAATTCTACGGAATTAAAGAATGCGGTACTTTTCAACAAGGTACAGGTTCCGCACTACAATTATGTAGGCGATGCAGTTCTCGGCTACAAATCCCATATGGGCGCAGGTTCCATCTGTTCCAATGTAAAATCTGACAAGAAACTGGTAGTTGTAAAAGACGGTGACGAGAAGATTGAAACAGGCTTGAAGAAATTCGGCGCAATGCTGGGTGACAACGTAGAAGTAGGCTGCGGCTCCGTATTAAATCCCGGAACTGTGATCGGACGATGCTGCAACATTTACCCACTTTCTTCAGTAAGAGGCTGCGTACCTGCAAATCACATTTACAAGTCAAAAACAGAAATTGCAGAAAAGAGAAGTTGAAAATATAGAAGAGGCAGGTTGTATGAAGGATATTATTTCAGTCATACAGCCTGCCCTTTTATATTTTTATGTCTGTCTGATATAGACGATATTTGTTGTACCTGATATTACATATGAAATAAAAGTTTTCTCAGGATTACCAGAATGGTAATGTGCACCGGATAAAACCAGTAAAAAACATATTTCAGAAATTTTCCTTTTACAAATCCACGTTCACCATTGTACATATTAATGGAAAGAAAAGCAAAGCAGGCTTTCCATTCATAGTAAAGCCAGCAGCTTCCGATGATCGCCTGGGCGGTTTTATCGTTGCGGAACCAGTACATGATCAGCAGGAATACAAATCCCCGCCATCCGTAATCTGCCTTCAGAAACACAGAGACAGTCAGCAGTGCCAGCACGCAGACAAGCTGCATTTTCTGATTATCCCAGAAGTATTCCAGGGCACAGAATGCCAGGTATCCCAGAAACAGGGTGAAAAATACATTCTGTTTTTCATATCTCCAGGTGTTGGTAAACATGAAGTTCCATGGAATCTCAGAGATACATGCAAATAGAAACAGATTCAGGCCATATTTCTTACGGTTATGTGTATGCAGAAATCCCTCCACTAACAGAAAACAGAAAATTGGAAAAGCGGCCCTGCCGATATCCCGGAAAATCCGATACCAGCTGTAATCCACGCCGCCGAAACTGAAAAGGGTTGCAGTTGTGGCCGGATAATTATACAGGATCATTAAGCCGGTATGGTCGATCAGCATCAGGATGATAGCGATTAATTTTAAAGTGCTCCCGCTCAGAACCTGAAATTTTGCAGGGAGAAAGGAAGCAGGTAACTTTGTTGTCATAATAGAAATCCCTTCATTAATAGAAATTAGAACTATTTTACCACAAAAAAATCAAAGATGGTTAAAAATTTTACAATTTATGACTGGACGAATCAGCACTTTTGTGAGAAAATAACACTAGGTTGTTAGGCATACTCCTCTGAAGTCATTCAGCAGACATCAGAGTTTTACCCTGTGCAGTTCATTCAGCAGTTCTGTACAGCGGCGAGTATAACAACATGAAGTTAATCTATACTTGAAAGGAGTTTTACAATGATTTATTCACGCGAAGTAGAAGAAATGTGCCCAGTTGCACAGGGCGTTCATCATGGCGCCGCTCCAATCCCAGAAGAAGCTAAATGGGTACAGGCAAAAGAAGTCAAAGATATTTCCGGTCTTACACACGGTGTTGGCTGGTGTGCACCACAGCAGGGTGCCTGCAAGCTTACATTAAATGTTAAAGAGGGTATCATCCAGGAAGCACTGGTTGAGACTATCGGATGTTCAGGTATGACTCACTCTGCAGCTATGGCTTCCGAGATTCTTCCGGGACTTACAGTTATGGAGGCACTGAACACTGACTTAGTTTGTGATGCGATTAACACAGCTATGAGAGAACTCTTCCTTCAGATCGTTTATGGACGTACACAGTCTGCATTCTCAGAAGAAGGACTTCCAGTAGGTGCTGGACTTGAAGACCTTGGTAAAGGACTTCGCTCTCAGGTTGGTACAATGTATGGAACTCTGAAAAAAGGACCTCGTTACCTTGAAATGGCAGAAGGTTATGTAACAGGTATTGCTCTTGATGCAGATGATGAGATCATCGGATATCAGTTCGTAAGCCTTGGAAAAATGACTGATTTCATCAAAAAAGGCGATGACCCGAATACTGCATGGGAAAAAGCAAAAGGTCAGTACGGCCGTGTTGCAGACGCTGTTAAAATTATCGACCCAAGAAAAGAATAATTTAGGAGGTAACAGGAAATGGCTTTATTTGAATCATATGAGAGACGAATTGACAAGATCAATTCTGTTTTAAACAGCTATGGCATTGCTTCTATCGAAGAAGCTGAGAAAATCACAAAAGACGCAGGTCTTAATGTTTACGATCAGATCAAAGGCATTCAGCCAATCTGTTTTGAGAACGCTTGCTGGGCATATACAGTAGGTGCTGCAATCGCAATCAAAAAAGGATGTAAGAAAGCAGCAGACGCAGCAGCAGCTATCGGTGAAGGACTTCAGGCTTTCTGTATTCCTGGATCCGTTGCTGATACACGTAAAGTAGGTCTTGGACATGGTAACCTTGGCAAGATGCTTCTTGAAGAAGAAACAGAGTGCTTCTGCTTCCTGGCTGGACATGAGTCCTTCGCAGCAGCTGAAGGTGCTATCGGTATCGCTGAGAAAGCTAACAAAGTTCGTCAGAAACCATTACGTGTTATCCTGAACGGTCTTGGAAAAGATGCTGCTCAGATCATCTCCCGTATCAACGGCTTTACATATGTAGAGACAGAATACGATCCATACAAGAACGAAGTTAAAGAAGTATTCAGAAAAGCATACTCCGAAGGACTTCGTGCAAAAGTTAACTGCTACGGCGCTAACAGCGTTCCGGAAGGTGTTGCTATCATGTGGAAAGAAGACGTTGACGTTTCTATCACAGGTAACTCCACAAACCCGACACGTTTCCAGCATCCGGTTGCAGGTACATACAAGAAAGAACGTCTTGAAGCAGGTAAGAAATACTTCTCAGTTGCTTCCGGTGGTGGTACAGGACGTACACTTCACCCAGACAACATGGCAGCAGGTCCAGCTTCCTACGGTATGACAGATACATTAGGACGTATGCACTCTGATGCACAGTTCGCTGGTTCTTCTTCCGTACCGGCTCACGTAGAGATGATGGGTCTCATCGGCGCTGGTAACAACCCGATGGTTGGTATGACAGTTGCAGTAGCTGTTTCCATCGAGGAAGCTGCTAAAGCTGGTAAATTCTAATAAATGGCTTAAAATAAGCATTTATCGTGTCCAAACAGAGTAGTGAAAAATGGTTAAAATGGGGTCGTTTGTAACACGTTTGCAACACACCGTTTGTAACACATGTGATTTAAAAAATTGGGAGTTATTCATCATTGAGTAGCTCCCTTTTTGTTGTAATTTTTCCAAGTCTCTTCTTAACCATTCTAAGTCTCGGACAGTATATGCAGACTCAGTCATATCTTTAAATATGCGAAGATAAGAAATGTTCAGGATAAGGGAGCATAAAGATAAAAAAGTCGATTTTCAGATCATCACAGGAGAAGTAAACTCCTGTGGATGATATCTGAAAATCGACTTTTCTGTTTATGATGTATCTGTCGTGAGCAAAAAGAATGAAATCATTATCCCATGCAAACAGTTACATGATATTCCTTCTTACCTTCTTCAAAAGGAATCAGGCAGCCTTCATATTCTTTGCCGTCTACAACCACTTTCTTAACACCCTTCTGAACGTTATCCGGGTTCTTGACTTCGATGTGGTAAACAGCATCGCGGAATGTTCTGGTAAGTGTGAAATTACCAAATCCTTCCGGGATACATGGGTTGATACACAGTCCGTCGTAGGATGGCTGAACACCCAAGATAGCCTGAGACAGGTTCCAGAAAGTCCATGCTGCAGTACCTGTCAGCCAGCTGTTCTTTGCCTGACCATGGAAAACTGCGTCAGCGCCTGCAACCATCTGAGAATATACATATGGTTCCGTACAGTGGATTTCGCTGATATCTTCGATGTAGGACGGGCAGGTCTTTTTGTAAATCTCAAAAGCTCTGTTGCCGCGTCCGATGACGGTTTCTGCGATAGAAACCCATGGATTATTGTGACAGAAGATACCTGCGTTCTCTTTATATCCCGGCGGATAGGAGGAAATTTCTCCAAGGTTCAGATAATACTGGGTATAGGCCGGCTGAAGGATCATAATACCGTATTTGGTATCCAGACGCTCTTTGACAGAATCCAGAGCCTTTTGGGCAAGACCTTCTTTCACACCGATTCCTGCCATAACGCAGAAGCCCTGCGGTTCGATAAAGATCTGACCTTCCTTGCATTCTTTGGAACCAACTTTTTTTGATTCTGCATCATATGCACGTACAAACCATTCTCCATCCCAGCCGGCATCCAGAACTGCCTGATACATGGTATCGACTTCTTTTTCGGCTCTGTCTGCGGCTGTGGTGTCCCCCATATGACGGCTGATCTCTGCGAATTCTCTGCCGTATTTTACAAACATACCTGCGATAAATACAGACTCTGCAACAGGTCCTTCGGAAGGTCCTGTAGTCTGGAAGGATTCTCCCGGTTCTGTGGAGAAACAGTTAAGGTTCAGGCAGTCGTTCCAGTCTGCACGTCCGATCAATGGCAGCTTGTGCGGTCCGAGATGAGTGGCTGTATATTCGAAAGAACGGCGCAGATGCTCATACAGAGGTGCTGCTTTTTCTTTTTGATTATCGAAATCTACCATCTCATTTAAGATAGAGAAGTCACCTGTTTCTTTCAGATAAGCGGAAACAGCTGCAATCAGCCATAATGGGTCATCATTAAATCCACTTCCGATGTCCAGATTACCCTTCTTGGTAAGTGGCTGATACTGATGATAAGCGCTTCCATCTTCGAACTGAGTAGCTGCGATGTCCAGGATACGTTCTCTTGCACGTTCCGGGATCAGGTGTACGAAACCAAGAAGATCCTGACAGGAATCACGGAATCCCATTCCACGGCCTGTGCCGGATTCGTAGTAAGAAGCAGAACGTGACATGTTGAAAGTGACCATACACTGATACTGGTTCCAGATGTTGGCCATACGGTTTACGTGTTCGTCATTACTTTCTACATGATAACGAGAGAGTAGTGTATCCCAGTAAGCATTCAGTTCTGCGAATGCCGCATCAACCTGTTCGGTTGTCTGGAACTGTTCAAGGATTTTATGTGCGCCGTCTTTGCGGATTACGTTCGGAGCAACAAACTTCTGATCCTGAGGGTTCTCGCTGTAACCAAGAATAAAAATAAAGTCCTTGGATTCTCCGGCGGAAAGTGTTATATTAATCTGGTGGCTTGCGATAGGGTACCAGCCGCTTGCCACAGAATTTCTTGCTTTATTTTCTTTTACAGCAGCAGGGAAAGCGTTTCCGTTATTCATACCAAGGAAAACATCTCTGCTGGTATCAAAACCATCAACAGGGCTGTTTACGCTGAAGAAACTGTAATGTCTGCGGCGTTCGCGATATTCGGTTTTGTGGTAAATAGTGCTGCCTTCGAGTTCGACTTCTCCGATGCTTAAATTTCTCTGGAAGTTTGTGCTGTCATCAACTGCGTTCCATAGACAGAACTCTACATAAGAGAAAAGGGAAAAAGTTTTCGAAGTATCAGTTGTATTTGTGAGAGTCAGTTTGTTGATTTCGCAGGTTGAGTTAACAGGAACAAAAGCAAGAAGATTAGCTTTTAATCCATTTTTGGAAGAAAGAAAACGGCTGTAGCCGATTCCGTGATGGCATTCATAAGAATCCAGAGGTGTTTTGGAAGGCATGGAACCTGGATTCCAGATTTCTTCGCCGTCATGGATGTAGTAATATTTTCCGTTTGAATCTACCGGGATATTATTGTAGCGGTAACGAGTGATGCGAAGAAGTTTGGCATCTTTGTAGAAACTGTATCCGCCACAGGTATTGGAAATCAGTGAGAAGAAATCCTGAGACCCCAGATAGTTAATCCATGGGAGTGGAGTGTCTGGTGTAGTGATGACGTATTCTTTGGCACTGTCATCGAAATAACCGAATTTCATAAGAAGTCCTCCTGTTTTATAAATGATTTGTAGCAATTGTTCTGAATATACAGAAAACAAATACACGAAAACGAATAAGTTTAGAATAAAAACGTACGATTATCGTGGCATTACTGCTATTTTTCTTTAGTATAACGGAAGATGTTGATAAAATCAACTGCTTTGCAGAGAAATAAATGTCAAAAAATAAGAGTGAAATTTCGTTAAAATGATGAAAAGGATTTGTGATAAAAGGAAAATATAAGGGATAAAAATTGTGCAATCATACAAAAAATAGCAAAGATGCACAAAAAATAAATCTAAAAGCTTGAATAATTGTGCGGGTAGCTATACAATAAAAGCACGAAAACGTTTACGAAAATTTTAGGAAAGATTGAGGCATACCTATGGTTTCGATGAAAGAAATTGCGAAAAAGTGTAATGTCTCTGTGGCCAGTGTCAGCAAAGCATTGAATGGTTATTCCGATATCAGTGAGGAAACACGGAAAATGATTCTGAAAACAGCTTCGGAAATGGGATACTTGCCTAATTCTTCAGCAAGAACGCTGAAGACTAAGAGAAGCTATAATATCGGAGTAATGTTTGTTGATGAAGCTGCCAGCGGGCTTACCCATGATTATTTTAATCATGTGCTGGAGAGCTTTAAGAGGACTGCAGAGGAAAGAGGGTACGATATTACCTTCACGAGCGGAAAGATTTCCGGACAGAAACTGAGTTATTATGAGCATTGCCGTTACAGAGGAGTAGACGGGGTTGTGATTGCCTGTGTGGATTTCTATGCAGATGAAGTGCAGGAACTGATCCGTTCGGAGATTCCGGTGGTAACCATTGATCATGTGTTTGATGGAAACATTGCAGTTGTTTCCAATAACGGTCAGGGAATGGAAGATCTGGTTACTTATATTTATAATCAGGGACACAGGCGTATTGCATATATTCACGGGGATAATACATCTGTAACCAGGATACGTCTTACCAGTTTTTACCGGACTTTGCAGAGAGTGGGAGTGGAAACTCCTGATGATTATATTAAGGAAAGTCCGTACAGAGATGCGGACAGCGCTGCGAAAGCAACTAGAGAGTTGCTGGATCTGCCAAATCCGCCGACCTGTATTCTTTATCCGGATGATTATGCGGCCATTGGAGGAATCAATGAGATTCGGGAGAGAGGACTTCGGATTCCGGAGGATATTTCTATCGCAGGATATGATGGAATTACCATTGCGAAGATACTGGAACCGAAGCTGACAACGCTCTGTCAGGATACGGTTGCGATCGGCAGGATTGCGGCTGAGAAGCTGATCGATCTGATCGAGAATCCGAAGACAACTATGATCGACAAATTTACTGTGGATGGTACGTTATTTAAAGGTGCATCTGTAAAACAGTTATTGCCAGATAAGTAGATGTTGTGCTATTCTGACATCAGAGTTAAAAGGGGAATACAAGAAAAATAAGATCAGGAGTTAAAAACTAAATATGGATTATCAGTCAATAGTGACATTTGTCATGGAAATGGCAGGAACTGTGGCGTTTGCAGCTTCCGGAGCAATGGTGGGAGTAGAGCGCAATATGGATATTTTTGGCGTCAGTGTCCTGGGGGTGGCAACGGCAGTAGGAGGAGGAATGATCAGGGATATTGTTCTGGGAGTGATACCTCCGGCTGTATTCAGAAATCCGGTGTATGCACTGGTATCTGTGCTTGCTTCCTGTATTGTGTTCTTTATTTTTTATTTCAAAAGAGAGCTTTTGGAGGGACACAGAAGAGAAACCTATGACAAATTTATGCTGGTGCTGGACTCTGTGGGACTGGGGATTTTTACAGTAGTAGGAGTAAATGCGGGAATCCGTCAGGGACATATGGATAATGCATTTCTGCTTGTGTTTCTCGGAACGATCACAGGAGTGGGAGGTGGTCTTTTGAGAGATATGATGGCAAGTGTGCCGCCGTATATTTTTGTAAAGCATATCTATGCCTGTGCATCAATCATTGGCGCGATCGTTTGCGTATATATGAACCGGTTTGTGGGAAATGTAGAAGCGATGGTGGTATCGTCAATTGTGGTGGTGCTGATCCGATATCTGGCCGCGCATTATCACTGGAATTTACCCAGATTGTCTCCACATGAAGAACAGAATGACAGAAACAGAAATTAAAGGAAGAAAGCCCCGGGAATAACCCCGGGGCTTTCTTCCTTTTAGGATATTTATTATGAGTGGAAAGCTTATTTAGTATCCTGGAGAGCTAGATAACCTTCTTCTCCGGTACGGATCTTCACTACATTTTCAATATCATATACAAATACTTTACCATCACCAATCTGGCCTGTATGAAGGACTGCTTTGGCAGTTTCAATAACTTTCTGTACAGGTACGAGACTGACAACAATCTCAATTTTGATCTTAGGAAGAAGATTCATTTCCATCTCAACACCACGATAGTAGGATGGAGCCCCTTTCTGTACACCGCATCCGAGAACGTTCGTGATAGTGATACCTGTAACACCAATCTCGTTCATTGCCTGCATAAATTCATCAAGTTTATTCTGACGAGTGATGATAACAACTTTTGTAAGCTTATGAACGCCTTCTTTCGGAAGTTCAGGAACTGATTCAGCAGGAGCAGAAGGTCTGGCTGTGACAACAGGAGCTTTTATGGAAGTTCCCATAGGAGTCGGAACACCAGCCATTGCGAAACCGTCATAAGCACTTGCAAGACCATGTTCTTTGGAGTCAAGACCTGCAATCTCTTCTTCAGCTGAAACACGAAGTCCGATTGTATGTTTGATTACCTGGAAGATAATTGTCATAGTAACAACAACCCATGCGATTGTAATGATCATACCAGTGAACTGAACACCAAATCCGTGGAAGCCGCCGCCTGTAAGGAGTCCTTTCCAGTCTGTGCCTGATCCGTCTGAGAAAAGACCAACTGCAAGGGTACCGAAAGCACCGTTTAAACCATGAACACCGACAGCACCAACAGGGTCATCAATTTTCAGAACCTTGTCAATAAATTCAATACCAAATACTACGATAAAACCGGAAGCAATACCGATGATTGCTGCGGATGTAGGAGAAACTGTGTCACATCCTGCTGTAATTGCTACAAGTCCTGCAAGAGAACCATTCAGAGACATGGAAACATCTGGTTTTTTGTAACGTACCCATGTGATGATCATAACAGTTACAGTTGCAACAGCTGCTGCAAGGTTAGTAGTAACGAAGATTTTACCTGCACTTACAATTGCATCGCCTTCCATGCTGACTGTGGAAGCGCCGTTAAATCCGAACCAGCAGAACCAGAGGATAAATACACCTAAAGCACCAACTGTAAGGTTGTGCCCTGGGATAGCCTTTGATTTGCCGTCTTTTGTATATTTACCGATACGAGGTCCAAGGATGATGGCACCAATCAGAGCTGCCACACCACCTACCATATGTACTGCACAGGAACCTGCGAAATCATGAAATCCCATCTGGCTGATAAATCCACCGCCCCAGATCCAGTGTCCGGATACCGGATATACAACAAGACTGATCATAAGACTGTAGATGCAATAGGAAAGGAACTTGGTACGTTCTGCCATTGCACCGGAAACAATTGTTGCGGATGTTGCACAGAATACTGTCTGGAAGATTAAGAATGCCCAGAAAGGAACTCCGTCAGGAAGCATTCCTGAACCATAGTGTGCTTCTGTGGCAATACCACCGATCTTTCCGATAAATCCATTACCTGCACCAAACATCAGACCGAAGCCGACCAGCCAGAAGACCGGGGTTCCGATACAGAAGTCCATCAGGTTTTTCATAATAATGTTACCTGCGTTTTTGGCTCGTGTGAAGCCTGTTTCTACCATTGCGAATCCGGCCTGCATAAAGAAGACCAGTGCGGCGCCGACCAGCACCCATATTGTGTTTACTGCGGAAAATTCCATAATAATATTCCTCCCTCATAAAAATTTCCTCATATTTTATAAAATGCAAAAAGCGCAATGCCTGGAAATGTAGCCAGTTCATCGCGCTTTTGCGAATATAAAATCCATATTTATAGTGTATTGCATAACTGATGTAATAGAAAAGACATTTCGTATGACTGTATGCAATGCAGTTTAAAATCAAAATTATATGTAAAACAGGGGAATATCAAAATATCGTGTGATTAATGGATGAGGAAATCGATAATGAATTATGAAGTAGAGTTCATAAAGATATTCCCCTGTTATTACCTGTTAATTAAACGGAAAACAGAAGCTTGTCATATGTAGGATATGGAAGCAGTGCATCCGGAATCAGAGTTTCTGCTGCATCTACAGACTTTCTGAGTTCATCCATATCAGAAAGAACAACTGTCTGGTATGCTTTTGCATTAGCCAGAGGATCTTCTGTAGCAAGCGCTTTGGCAGTGTCTGCTTTTAAGGTCTCAAGACCTGTGGAAATCTCATCAGCAAGCTGTGACAGCTCTTTGATCAGTTTTCCTTCAGAAGCTGTGCTGACATCTGAAACAACTGATTTTTTAGCAACAGCAGTAGCTGCAACTTTGTCGATATATGCGAATACAGATGGAAGGAAATCCTTCTGTACCATTTCAACCATAGTATTGGACTCAATGTTAAGAATCTTGGAATAGGATTCCAGCCAGATCTCATAACGGGATTCAATTTCTTCTTTTGTGAAGATATGATATTTGGTAAAGAGTTCAATATTCTTATCTGCGATCCACTGAGGAAGAGCATCCGGTGTAGATTTCAGGTTGAAGAGACCACGTTTCGTAGCTTCTTCAATCCATTCGTCTGTATAACCGTTTCCGTTAAAGATAACACGTTTATGATTAATAATTGTCTTCTTGATCAGCTCGTGGATTGCATCCTCCATCTTGTCTTCCGGTACATCTTTTAACTGTTCTGCAAACTGGTGAACACACTCAGCGACAGCAGTGTTTAAGATAATGTTCGGGTTTGCAACAGAAGCCTCGGAACCAAGCATACGGAATTCAAATTTGTTTCCTGTAAATGCGAATGGTGAAGTACGGTTTCTGTCTGTATTGTCTTTTACGAAATGTGGAAGTACTTTTGCACCGATATCCATCTGGACTGCGCGGCTTCCTGCAAAGTATTCATTATTTTCGATAGATTTTAATACTTCTGTCAGTTCATCGCCGAGGAATACGGATACAACAGCAGGCGGAGCCTCGTTTGCACCGAGACGGTGATCATTTCCTGCACTTGCTACAGAAATACGAAGTACATCTGCATATTCATCAACTGCTTTGATAACAGCTGTCAGGAAAATCAGGAACTGTGTATTTTCAGCAGGTGTTTTTCCCGGATCAAGGATATTTACACCGGTATCTGTGATCATAGACCAGTTGTTGTGTTTACCGCTTCCGTTGATTCCCTCAAATGGTTTCTCATGAAGGAGGCATACAAGTCCATGCTTGTCGGCAACTTTCTTCATTACTTCCATTGTTAACTGGTTGTGATCAACTGCAACGTTTGTTGTATCGAATACAGGAGCCAGCTCGTGCTGTGCAGGAGCAACTTCGTTATGTTTTGTTTTGGCAGGAATACCAAGTTTCCAGAGCTCTACATCCAGGTCATGCATATAAGCTGCAACACGAGGTTTCAGAGCACCGAAGTAATGATCTTCCATTTCCTGACCTTTAGGAGCAGGAGCACCGATCAATGTACGTCCGCAGAATACAAGGTCTTTTCTCTGCTTGTATAATTCCTTGTCTACCAGGAAGTATTCCTGTTCAGGACCTACAGTTGTATTTACGTGTTTGACATCTTTATTACCTATTATATGGAGAAGTTTTGTAGCTTCTTTATCAAGTGTCTGCATGGAACGAAGGAGAGGGGTCTTTTTATCAAGAGCTTCTCCGCTGTAGGAGCAGAATGCTGTAGGAATGTAAAGGGTTCCGTCTTTGATGAATGCCGGTGATGTCGGATCCCATGCTGTATATCCTCTTGCCTCGAATGTGGCACGAAGACCGCCTGACGGGAAACTGGAAGCATCCGGCTCACCTTTTACCAGTTCTTTTCCTGAGAAATCCATGATCACCTGACCATCTCCTGTAGGAGAAATGAAACTGTCATGTTTCTCTGCAGTTACGTTTGTCATTGGCTGGAACCAGTGAGTATAATGAGTGGCGCCGTTCTCGGTAGCCCATTCTTTCATTGCAACAGCAACGGAGTTGGCAACATCAAGTTCAAGGTGTGTACCGCTCTCGATTGTTTTCTTTAATGCTTTGTACATGTCTTTTGGCAGTTTACTTCTCATTACTTTGTCGTTGAAGACCAGGCTGCCGTACAGTTCAGGGATATTCTGTGCCATATAGGTACTCTCCTTTCGGTTTGCAATATTTTCTGAATATGTGTAGTGCCGCTGCAGATCACCATTGTGACTGCCTGCGGTTTTCGTCTCATAGAAAATTCCTCATCGAACATTTTCTATGAAACGAAAGTTTTATAAAACGAAAAAGGCGCCTTGGATGCGATCTCTGTAGATCTTTCCAAAGCGCCTTTGCTTTATGTGCTGTACTATAAACGAAATGAAAACAGATGTCAAGCACTTTTTTTGAAAAAATTCAGAAAAAATTTTTGAGATATGGCAAAAAAAGGATAGGTTGACAAATTTGTTTCTATTATTATAATTTGATTTTGGAACCCGCCAAACATAAGAAAACAATGTCAGCGGGTTTTGAAAGTAAAGTTAAAGTCAGACAAGAGAATACGATCGGAGGAAATCAGATGGCTGGAATAAAAGAAGAGTGCGGCGTCTTTGGAATTTATGATCTGGATGGCGGCAATGTAGTTCCGTCCATATATTATGGACTGACTTCCCTGCAGCACAGAGGACAGGAATCCTGCGGACTTGCAGTTTCTGATACTAAGGGAGAGCGTGGAAATGTGAAGTTTCATAAGGATCTGGGACTTGTAAGTGAAGTTCTCAGACAGGATGTTGTCCGTAAATATGAGGGAGATATTGGTATTGGTCATGTAAGATATTCCACAACAGGAGCTTCTGTTGCAGAGAATGCACAGCCCCTTGTTTTGTCTTATGTAAAGGGAACTCTTGCACTTGCACATAACGGAAATCTGGTTAATACACCGGAACTGAAATGGGAACTGATCCAGAATGGAGCGATTTTCCATACAACTACAGATTCAGAGGTTATTGCGTTCCATATCGCAAGAGAACGTGTGCATTCTAAAACAGTAGAAGAGGCAGTGCTAAAGACTGCAAAGAAGATCAAAGGTGCATATGGTCTGGTAGTTATGAGCCCGAGAAAACTGATCGCAGTCCGCGACCCATATGGACTGAAACCATTGTGTCTCGGTAAAAGAGGAAATGCTTATGTTATTGCTTCTGAGAGCTGTGCTCTGACATCTGTAAGTGCGGAATTTATCCGTGACATTGAGCCGGGTGAGATTCTTACGATCACAAAAGACGGACTGAAGTCAAATAAAGAGCTTGCGTCTGCTGCTGCAAAACGTGCGCATTGTGTGTTTGAGTATATATATTTTGCAAGACTTGACAGTACCATTGATGGGGTGAAGGTCTACGATGCCAGAATCCGCGGCGGTAAATCTCTTGCCAAGTCTTATCCTGTAGAGGCAGATCTTGTAACAGGTGTACCGGAGTCCGGACTCCCTGCTGCAAAGGGATACTCCGAAGCATCAGGAATCCCGTTTGCATTTGCGTTCTATAAAAACAGCTATATTGGAAGAACATTTATCAAACCGACTCAGGAAGAACGTGAGTCCAGTGTTCATCTGAAACTGAGTGTGCTGGAATCTGTTGTAAAAGATAGGAGGATTGTTCTGGTGGATGATTCTATTGTTCGTGGAACAACCATTGCAAACCTGATCCACATGTTAAAAGAGGCGGGAGCAAAGGAAGTGCACGTACGTATCAGTTCACCGCCATTTTTACATCCATGCTATTTCGGAACGGATGTGCCGTCAAATGATCAGCTCATTGCAGCCAGCCACAGCACAGAGGAAATCTGTAAAATGATCGGAGCAGATTCTCTTGGCTACATGCAGACAGATTATCTGGAAGGAATGGCGGGCGGCCTGCCCTTATGTAAGGCATGCTTCGATGGAAATTATCCGATGGAGATTCCGGATTATACAAATGCGGAGTTTGCAGATATTGTGAAGTGTTAAGTCGCAAAAATTCATAAAAAATGCAGAAACCTGTCGATGATATATGGAATCAATCTCACATAATGGTAAAACCAATATAGGATGAAGTCATATATAATGTATAAAATAATGCTGTAAAAACATATATAAACGAACAAAATGTACAATAGAACCCTTGCGCTTTATGAAAATTGGATAAATTTAAAAACTTGACAAATTCTGAAATGTGGAACATAATATGGGCGTCTGATAGAAAAAAACAAAGAATGTTTTCAGAAAGGGTGATCACGATGTCACAGAGTAAAATCAAGTTAAATGCAACTGAAGAGGTGCAGGAATTTGTGAATGCTGCAAGCAGATGTGATTTTGATATTGATGTTTATTACAACAGATTTTTAATTGATGCCAAATCAATCCTTGGTGTACTTAGTCTGGATCTGACCAGAGAACTGACAGTAGACTGCCACGGGGAGAGCCGGGAATTTGATCGTACATTGAAGAAATTTGCAGTTGCATAAATTTTGCATTTTTATAACCGAATAATTATTGCAGAGAAGACGGGTCTGGAAGATGAACTTCTACAGATTCGTTTTTTCTGTATTATGACTGTGTTCAGAGTAATTCCATAAAATATAACTGCTTCATAGTTTATCAGAAGGAACTTGTTTGATTTGCTTTTGCTTAAAAATGGGAAATTCATTATTGACAAACGAAAAAAAATGTTTTATAGTATAGCATATTTTTAAAGAAAGCCAATTGAACATATTATTATAGAAGATATGATGATCTGACAAAGGCGTCAGATGCAGAATACCAGATGGGTCAAGTGCCCTCTGATAGCTGCATCTGACGCTTTTTTATTAACAAAGGATGATGGAGGAGGAAATCAAAATGGCAGTGAAATACGTATTTGTTACAGGAGGAGTTGTTTCCGGTCTTGGAAAGGGAATCACAGCTGCATCTCTGGGGCGTCTTCTGAAAGCGAGAGGATACCAGGTAACCATGCAGAAGTTTGATCCTTATATCAATATCGACCCCGGAACCATGAACCCGATTCAGCACGGAGAAGTTTTTGTAACAGACGATGGTACAGAGACAGACCTGGATCTGGGACATTATGAGAGATTCATTGATGAGAGTCTTGATAAAAATTCCAATGTGACAACCGGTAAGGTTTACTGGTCTGTTCTTCAGAAAGAACGTCACGGGGATTTCGGCGGGGGTACCGTACAGGTAATTCCTCATATTACAAATGAGATTAAGAGCCGTTTCTACCGCGCCAAATCACCGGAGGAAAACAAGATTGCCATTATCGAGGTGGGAGGAACAGTCGGTGATATTGAAAGCCAACCGTTCTTGGAAGCAATTCGTCAGTTCCAGCTCAATGTGGGACATGACAATGCAATCCTGATCCACGTAACATTAATTCCTTATTTAAAGGCATCTGAAGAACTGAAAACAAAACCTACACAGGCAAGCGTAAAGGAACTTCAGGGAATGGGAATCCAGCCGGATGTACTGGTGTGCAGAAGTGAACATGAGCTGACAGAGGACATTAAAGAAAAAATCGCTTTATTCTGCAACGTACCTGTATCACATGTACTTCAGAACCTGGATGTGGAATATTTATATGAAGCTCCTCTTGCAATGGAAAGAGAGAAGCTTGCAGATGTAGTTCTTTCAAGTCTCCGTCTGGAAAACAGAAAACCGGATTTAAGTGACTGGGAGGAAATGGTAGAAAGTCTGAGAAATCCGAATAAAACAGTAAAGATCGCAATTGTAGGAAAATATACACAGCTTCATGATGCATATCTCAGTGTAGTAGAGGCACTGAAACATGGCGGAATTTCCTGCAGAGCCAAGGTAGAGCTTGACTGGATCGATTCTGAAGAACTGACAGAGAAGAATCTGGATCAGCAGCTTCACAATGTAGATGGTATCCTGGTTCCGGGTGGTTTCGGAAACAGAGGTACAGAAGGAATGATTCTGGCAGCACAGTACGCAAGAGTACATAAGATTCCATATCTTGGAATCTGTCTGGGAATGCAGATGGCAATTGTAGAATTCGCCCGTCATGTACTTGGATACGAAGATGCAAACAGTATTGAACTGAATCCGGAGACAAAGCATCCGGTAATTGCATTAATGCCGGATCAGGAAGATATCGAAGATATTGGTGGAACCTTAAGACTTGGAAGCTATCCATGTATTCTTGCAGAAGATTCCAGATCCTATGAACTCTTTGGCAAAAAAGAAATCCATGAGCGTCACAGACATCGTTATGAAGTAAACAATGCATTCCGTAAAGAACTTCAGGAGAAGGGAATGAATATCGTAGGAACTTCCCCTGATAATCGTATCGTAGAGATGATCGAGATCGCAGGGCACCCGTTCTATGTAGGAACCCAGGCCCATCCGGAATTCAAATCCCGCCCGAACCATGCACATCCTTTATTCAAAGGATTCATCCAGGCGGCCGTCGATAAGAAAATAAGCGAAGAACAGCAGCAGAAATAGAAAGGATGAGGAGATTATGAAAGAAGTGAGAGAACAGCAGCAACAGCAAGGTATGTACAGGCCTGAATTTGAGCATGACAACTGCGGTATCGGAGCAGTTGTCAATATCAAAGGCAAGAAAACCCACGATACTGTTGCAAATGCATTAAAGATCGTAGAACATCTGGAACACCGCGCAGGTAAGGATGCGGAAGGCAAAACCGGTGACGGTGTAGGTATCCTTCTCCAGATTTCCCATAAATTTTTCAAGAAAGCCTGTAAGAAAGAGGGATTTGAGATTGGCGATGAGAGAGAATATGGCATCGCACAGTTTTTCTTCCCGCAACACGAGATCAAACGTGCACAGGCAAAGAAGATGTTTGAGATCATTCTTGAAAAAGAAGGTCTGGAACTTCTTGGCTGGCGTCAGGTTCCGGTATTTCCGGAGGTACTCGGACATAAAGCCAGAGAATGTATGCCATGTATTATGCAGGCATTTATCAAAAAGCCGGAAGATGTGGAAAAAGGTCTTCCATTTGACCGTATGCTCTACATTGCAAGACGTGAGTTTGAACAGAGTAATGATAATACTTATGTAGTTTCCATGAGCAGCCGTACCATCGTTTACAAAGGTATGTTCCTGGTTGGACAGCTTCGTACTTTCTTCGAAGATCTTCAGAACCCGGATTATGAATCTGCAATCGCCATGGTACATTCCCGTTTCAGTACCAACACAAACCCAAGCTGGGAGAGAGCACATCCTAACCGCTTTATGGTACACAACGGTGAGATCAACACCATCCGCGGCAACGCAGATAAGATGCTTGCAAGAGAAGAAAATATGGAATCACCATATCTGGAGGGACAGCTTCATAAAGTGCTTCCTGTTGTAAACAGAAATGGTTCTGATTCTGCAATGCTTGATAATACACTGGAATTCCTGGTAATGAGTGGCATGGAGCTGCCTCTTGCAGTGATGATCACAATCCCTGAACCATGGGCAAACAATGATACTATTTCACAGGCAAAGCGTGATTTCTACCAGTACTATGCAACTATGATGGAGCCATGGGACGGACCTGCATCTATCCTCTTCTCAGACGGTGATGTGATGGGAGCTGTCCTGGACAGAAACGGTCTCCGTCCATCCAGATATTATATTACCTCCGATGGTTACATGATCCTTTCCTCAGAAGTGGGTGTTCTGCCAATCCCGGAAGAGAAAATCGTATTAAAAGAGCGTCTCCATCCTGGAAAAATGCTTCTTGTAGATACTGTAAAGGGAAAAGTAATTGATGACAATGAACTGAAAGAGGGTTATGCAAAAATGCAGCCATACGGTGAATGGCTGGATAGTCATCTGGTACAGTTAAAAGACATCAAGATTCCTAACGAAAGACCGGAAGAATATACACCTGAGCAGAGAGCACGTCTGCAGAAAGCATTCGGCTATACTTATGAGCAGTACCGTACTTCCATCAGAAACATGGCGTTAAACGGAGCAGAGAGCATCGGAGCTATGGGTGTGGATACCCCGCTTGCAGTATTTTCCAAACAGAACAGACCATTATTTGACTACTTTAAACAGCTCTTTGCACAGGTTACCAACCCTCCGATCGATGCGATCCGTGAGGAAATCGTTACCAGCACAAGTGTTTATGTAGGTAAAGACGGAAACCTGCTGGAGCAGAAACCGGAAAACTGTCAGGTATTAAAGATTAATAACCCGATCCTGACAAATACAGACATGATGAAGATCAAGAGCTTCAAGCATGAGGGCTTCAAGACAGCTGTTGTTTCTACCTTATATTACAAAAGCACCAAGCTTGAGAGAGCAATTGACCGTCTTTTTGTAGAAGTAGATAAAGCATTCCGTGAGGGTGCAAACATCCTTGTTCTTTCAGACAGGGGAGTAGATGAAAATCATATGCCAATCCCGTCACTTCTGGCAGTATCCGCAGTTCATCAGCATCTGGTAAAGACGAAAAAGAGTACCTCCCTTGCAATTATCCTGGAATCCGGAGAGCCAAGAGAAGTACATCACTTTGCAACCTTACTTGGTTACGGCGCAAGTGCCATCAACCCGTACCTTGCCCTTGAGACCATTCATGAACTGATCGACAGCCATATGCTGGACAAAGATTACTATGCAGCAGTAGATGATTACAACCATGCAGTTATCAGCGGAATTGTAAAGATTGCTTCCAAGATGGGTATTTCCACCATTCAGTCCTATCAGGGATCTCAGATTTTTGAGGCAATTGGTATCTCTTCTGATGTGATCGAGAAATACTTTACAGGTACAGTCAGCCGTGTGGGCGGAATCACACTGGAAGACATCGAAGAGAATGTAGAGAAACTTCACTCAGAAGCATTTGACCCGTTAGGACTTCCGACAGACCTAACACTGGACAGCGTTGGTGCACATAAGATGAGAAGCCAGGGAGAGGAACATCGTTACAATCCTCAGACCATCCATCTTCTGCAGCAGTCCACATGGACAGGAAGCTATGATCTGTTCAAACAGTACACAGATCTGGTAGATAAAGAAAACCACGGAAACTTAAGAGGTCTTCTGGACTTTAAGTTTGCTGAGACACCGGTTCCGCTTGAAGAAGTAGAAAGTGTAGATGATATCGTAAAACGATTTAAGACAGGTGCTATGTCCTATGGTTCTATTTCACAGGAAGCACATGAGACACTGGCAATCGCCATGAATCACCTCCATGGAAAATCCAATACAGGTGAGGGCGGTGAAAGTGACGAGAGACTGGATTCTGCAGGAAGCAGCGATGACAGATGCTCCGCAATCAAACAGGTTGCCAGCGGACGTTTCGGTGTAACCAGCCGTTATCTTGTATCTGCAAGAGAAATCCAGATCAAGATGGCACAGGGTGCAAAACCTGGTGAAGGCGGACATCTTCCTGCAAAGAAGGTATATCCATGGATTGCCAAAACCCGTCATTCTACACCAGGTGTCAGCCTGATCTCCCCGCCACCGCACCACGATATCTATTCTATCGAGGACCTGGCACAGTTAATCTATGACCTTAAGAATGCAAATAAATATGCAGATATTTCTGTCAAACTGGTATCTGAAGCAGGTGTGGGTACAGTTGCAGCAGGTGTTGCAAAAGCCGGTGCACAAACTATTCTGATCTCTGGTTATGACGGAGGTACAGGTGCAGCTCCGAGAAGTTCTATCCACAATGCAGGACTTCCATGGGAACTTGGACTTGCAGAAACACATCAGACACTGCTCAAGAATGGTCTGAGAAACCGTGTCCGCATTGAGACAGACGGTAAGCTTATGAGTGGTCGTGACGTTGCGATCGCAGCATTAATGGGTGCCGAGGAATTTGGTTTTGCAACAGCTCCGCTTGTAACCATGGGATGCGTTATGATGCGTGTATGTAACCTGGATACCTGCCCGGTTGGTGTGGCAACACAGAACCCTGAACTTCGTAAGAGATTCAAAGGTAAACCGGAATATGTAGAGAATTTCATGCGCTTTATCGCACAGGAATTAAGAGAATACATGTCCAAGCTCGGATTCCGTACAGTCAGTGAAATGGTAGGCCGTACAGATCTCCTTGTTCAGACAGACAACGTACAGGAACCACATCAGGGCAAAGTAGACTTAAGTGCAATCCTGGACAATCCGTTCGCAGGCAAAGACCAGAAAGTTACTTTTGACCCGAAAGCCGTATATAACTTCGAACTGGAAAAGACCATGGATGAAAAAGTTCTGGTTAAAAAATGCGCAAATGCCATCAATAAAGGTCAGAAAACAGAGCTTTCTGTAAACCTGACAAACATTGACCGTACATTCGGAACCATCCTTGGTGCAGAGATCACCAGAAAGAATAAAAACGGACTTGCAGATGACACTATCACTGTACACTGCAATGGTGCCGGCGGACAGAGTTTCGGTGCATTTATTCCGAAAGGTCTGACACTGGAACTGACCGGTGACAGCAACGACTACTTCGGAAAAGGTCTTTCCGGTGGTAAACTGATTCTGAAAGTTCCGGAGAAAGCTGCATACAAAGCAGAAGAGAACATTATCGTAGGTAACGTTGCCCTCTACGGTGCAACCAGTGGTACTGCATTTATCAATGGTGTTGCAGGCGAGCGTTTCGCAGTCCGTAACTCCGGTGCATCTGCAGTTGTAGAAGGTGTAGGAGAGCACGGCTGTGAATATATGACAGGCGGCCGCGTAGTCGTACTTGGTAAGACTGGCAAGAACTTTGCCGCAGGTATGAGCGGCGGTATCGCATATGTACTGGACGTAGACAATGTCCTTTATAAGAACCTCAACAAAGCTATGATTTCCATCGAAAAAGTGGAAAACAAATATGACAAAAAAGAACTCCGTGACCTGATCGAAGCCCATGTAGAAGCTACAGGCTCCAAACTCGGTGCGAAAGTTCTCGCTGACTTTGATTACTATCTGCCACACTTCAAGAAACTCATTCCGAATGAGTACAAGAAGATGATCACTTTAAGTGCGAAACTGGAAGAAAAAGGACTCAACAGTCAGCAGGCACAGATGGAAGCGTTCTATGAAAGTATTGGCGCTAAACATTGATAATAATTGAATATATCGTGTGAACTTATCAATGTTGCCCCGTCATCTTTTAGAATAAATAAAAAGGTGGCGTGGGCCATACCATTATTGCCGCAGCAAGTGCGGCGAAGAGGAGGAAATCATGGGCAAACCAACAGGATTTTTAGAATATGAGAGAGAGACGGCAAAAGTTCTGCCGCCAAAGGTCCGCATTGCAAACTTCAAAGAATTCAGGACCCCATTAAATAAAGAAAAACAGAAACTTCAGGGCGCACGCTGCATGGCATGCGGCGTCCCGTTCTGCCAGTCAGGTATGATGATCGGCGGTATGGCATCCGGCTGCCCTCTGCACAACCTTGTACCTGAGACAAACGATCTGGTTTATACAGGCAACTGGAAACAGGCATTCTTAAGACTGAGCAAGACACATAGCTTCCCGGAATTTACTTCCCGTGTCTGCCCCGCACTCTGTGAAGCAGCCTGCACCTGTAATATAAACGGAGAACCGGTATCCACCAAAGAAAACGAACGTGCGATCATTGAGACAGCCTATGAGAACGGATGGGTAACCCCGCAGATCCCGGAAGTACGTACAGGCAAATCTATAGCAGTCATCGGAAGTGGTCCCTCCGGACTGGCAGCAGCCCAGCAGTTAAACAGACGAGGCCACAGTGTAACTGTATTTGAAAGAAAAGACCGTGTAGGCGGACTTCTCCGCTACGGTATCCCTAACATGAAGCTGGATAAAGCTGTTGTTGACAGAAGAATCCATCTTATGGAAGAAGAGGGAGTTAAATTCGTTACAAATGTAAACGTAGGAAAGGACATCAAAGCAGAAGAACTTCTGAAACAGTTCGACCGCGTTATCCTTGCCTGCGGAGCATCCAATCCACGAGACATTAAAGTTCCGGGACGGGATGCAAAAGGAATTTATTTCGCAGTAGATTTCCTGGGACAGGTAACAAAAGCGCTGTTGGACTCTGATTTTGCCAAAGTTCCATATGAACTTGCCAAAGGAAAAAATGTTCTGGTCATCGGTGGTGGTGATACAGGAAATGACTGTGTGGGAACATCTATCCGTCTGGGTGCCAAATCTGTGATCCAGTTAGAGATGATGCCCAAGCCGCCAGTGGAAAGAACACCATCCAATCCATGGCCGCAGTGGCCGAGAGTCCTCAAAACAGACTATGGCCAGGAAGAAGCTATCGCAGTATTCGGACATGATCCACGAGTATACCAGACTACTGTTACCGAGTTTATCAAAGATAAAAACGGAAATGTCTGCCAGGCAAAGCTCACAAAATTAAAGAGCGAAAAAGATCCAAAGACAGGACGTATGATGATGGTTCCTGTAGAAGGAACAGAAGAAGTCATTCCTGTAGACGTAGTTCTTATCGCAGCCGGATTCCTTGGCAGTGAGAAATATGTAACAGACGCATTCAAGGTAGCCATCAATGGAAGAACCAATGTAGATACAAAACCAGAGCAGTATCAGACCTCCGTAGACAAAGTCTTCACAGCAGGAGACATGCACAGAGGCCAGTCCCTGGTAGTATGGGCGATCCGTGAAGGCAGAGAAGCTGCGAAAGCGGTAGATGAATCACTGATGGGATATTCCTATCTGTAAAAAATAATAAAATAAAAGTGAAAAATGCTGCTGTCTGATGAAAGTAGATTATCAGATGGCAGTATTTTTGTTGGTAGATTCATCAGGCCAGTCAGGTGAATATTTGCAATTGAAGTTTGAGTGATTCGATTGATTTGGTTAAAATATCGATTGACAAAGAACAGGTACATTGTTATAATTGCCTACATGAACAAAGGCGTTCTTTCTATAGAAAAGTAACTGTAGAAAGTGCGCCATTTTTTATATCATTATAAAAAGAATCTATAAAACTTCCAGACAGGACAAAACTGTATCGAAGAATCATTAAGAAAGCAAAAACAGCAGAAACTATGCTGACAAGGAGTGAATGAAAATGGGGAATTATACCAGAGAAGAAATATTACAGATGGCTGAGGAGGAAGACGTGGAATTTATCCGTCTCCAGTTCACAGATATGTTCGGAACGCTGAAAAACATCGCCATAACTGCCCGGGAACTTCCCCGTGCGCTGGATAACCGATGTATTGTAGATGGTTCCTTTATCGCAGGAATTGCAGGAGAATCTGAACCGGATATGTACTTAAGACCGGATCTTGACACTTTTGCAATTCTCCCATGGAGACCACAGCAGGGCAAAGTTGCCAGACTGTTATGCGATATCTATTGTCCGGACGGAACCCCTCATGAGAGAAGTCCGAGATATATCCTGAAGAAAACCGCCCGGGAGGCAAAGAAGGAGGGATACACCTGTCTGGTAGATCCGGAATGTGAATTTTTCCTTTTTCATACAGATGATAACGGAGTTCCGACTACTGTAACACATGAAAAGGCCGGATATCTGGATGTCAGTCCTGTGGATCTGGGTGAAAACGCAAGACGTGATATTGTATTAAATCTAGAAGACATGGGGATTGAGGTAGAATCTTCTCACCATGAAACTGCTCCTGCACAGCACGAAGTAGATTTCAAATACGGTGAAGTCCGTACGATTGCAGATCGGATCATGTCATTTAAGATGACGGTCCGTACCATTGCCAAACGCCATGGACTTCATGCGACATTTATGCCGAAACCAAGGGCAGAAGTAAACGGCTCCGGAATGCACATTCATTTCTCCTTATTTAAAGATGGAAGAAATGTATTCGTCAATCCGGGAAATCCACAGGAATTAAGCGAAGAAGCTTATTACTTCGTAGGAGGTCTTCTGGCTCACAGCAAAGAGATGGCACTGATCACCAATCCTATCGTAAATTCCTACAAACGTCTGGTTCCGGGCTATGAAGCACCGACAGAACTGACATGGACAAAGAACAACCAGAATTCACTGGTAAGAATTCCGGGATCCAGAGGTATGGAGACAAGGATCGAACTGAGAAGTCCGGATGCAGCAGCAAATCCGTATCTGGTATTTGCAGTATGTCTGGCAGCAGGGCTGGATGGAATTCATAAGAAAATTTATCCGACCAAGTCTTCAAGCAGAGAATTATCCGAAACAGATCAGAAAACAATGAAGATTGAAAATCTTCCGGGAAATTTGAACGAAGCAATTGATTACTTCGAACAGAGTGACTGGATCAAAGAAGTACTTGGAACAGAATTTTGTAAAGAATACGCAGCAGCCAAGAAAAAAGAATGGCTGCGCTATACAAGAGAAATTTCAGCCTGGGAAATCGAGGAATACTTATACAGAATTTAACCGAATCAAACAAGTCCCCTGTAGAAATTGTAAAAGGCAATAAGCAGTGGATGGAAACTCAGGCTGTAACAGAAATAGGAGTGGCAGAGTTATGAGCAGCAGCATTGTGATTGCGTTACCGAAAATTGAAGACGCAAAGAAAATCCGCACAATACTTAACAGACATGGGCTCACAGTAGCCTCTGTCTGCAGCTCTGTCTCTAATGCGCTGGCCAGTATCTCAGAACTTGACAGTGGTGTCCTGATATGCGGGTATAAGCTGACAGATGCCTATTATAAAGACGCTCTCGATGACCTGCCACAATATTTTGAAATGCTGCTTCTGGCTTCTCAGCGTATTATAGATGAAGCACCGAATTCCGTCAGCACTGTACAGATGCCGATGAAAGCAAGCGCACTGATAGATACGGTCAATGACATGCTCTATCATCTGGAACGCCGGATCAAAAAAGAAAAAAAGAAACCAAAGCCCAGATCAGAAAAAGAACAGAATTATATCTCGAATGCCAAACGCCTTCTTATGGAAAAAAACCAGATGACAGAAGAGGAAGCATATCGACACATCCAGAAATGCAGCATGGATTCAGGAACCAACATGGTAGAAACTGCACAGATGTTACTCATGCTGATGTATGATGAAATCTGATTTTTCAAACACGTTCTAAATAAAATATCCGAAAATAATAAGGAAAATTTTGTAAAAAATGACGATATTATTTTGACAGAATATGTGGTAATATACAGAATATATTTTTGTTCATATCAAGTTAGAGGAAAAATACATTTTAACCCTAACATTATATATAGAAAGAACACAAACAAACATAAAATAGATAATAACAGGAAGAATGATTACAAAGGCGTAATCAGAGAGTCCAGGGGATAAGTGTCTCCGGATTTTCTGATTACGCCTTTTTGATATTCCAGGGTTTTAAGCCAAAAAGTCGTTGTGCTTGCACGAAAAGCCTTTTGAACTTGAAACCAGTGAAGATATCACAAAGGTTTTCAGAAATGAAGAAATGGAGGATGAGGAAATGGAATTTATGGATGGAACATGGAAAAAAGAAATCAATACCTGGGAGGAACTCGTAGGTAATAATCTCCTGAACCAGGAAGCCGTAATCGAAGGCGCTGTTCACAGCATCCGTAATATGGGTGATGTGGCATTTATCATTCTTAGAAGAAGGGAAGGCTTATTCCAGACAGTCTATGAAAATGAAATGGCAAATGTTTCCATTCATGAATTGAAGGAAGCAATGACGGTCAGGGTGAAAGGAATCCTGCATGAAGAGGAGAGAGCACCCCACGGAAGAGAACTTCTTATCCGTCATATTGATATTTTATCAACACCTGCAGAACCTCTTCCAATGGCAATTGACAAATGGAAACTGAACACTTCCCTGGAGGCGAAATTAAACTACAGACCGATTTCCCTGAGAAACATTCAGGAGCGTTCCAAATTTAAAATCCAGGAGGCACTGACAAAGGCATTTCGTGATTATCTCTACGGACAGGGATTTACAGAGATTCACACTCCGAAGATTGGAGCCAGAGGAGCAGAGGGTGGGGCAAACCTTTTCAAATTTAGCTATTTCCACAAACCTGCAGTACTTGCGCAGAGCCCACAGTTCTACAAACAGATGATGGTTGGCGTATTTGACAGAGTATTTGAGACAGGCCCCGTATTCCGGGCTGAGAAACATAATACCAAACGTCACTTAAATGAATACACCAGTCTGGACTTCGAGATGGGATATATTGACAGCTTCGAAGAAATTATGGCAATGGAAACAGGATTTCTCCAGTATGCTATGAACCTTCTGAAAACAGAATATGCAAAAGAAGTACAGATTTTGAAGCTTGAGATCCCGGATGTATCCAAAATCCCGGCAGTCCGTTTCGATGTAGCCAAGGAACTGGTATCACAGAAATATAACCGTAAGATCAGAAATCCATTCGATCTGGAGCCGGAAGAAGAAGCACTGATCGGACAGTATTTCAAAGAAGAATATGGCTCAGATTTCGTATTTGTCACACATTATCCGTCAAAGAAACGTCCATTCTATGCAATGGATGATCCGGAAGACGCAAGATTTACCTTAAGCTTTGACCTGTTATTCAAAGGCCTTGAGATCACAACAGGCGGACAGCGTATCCATGATTACAATATGCTGGTACAGAAAATTGAAGACAGAGGTATGACGCAAGAAGGCATGGAACAGTATCTGGATACCTTCAAACATGGTATGCCGCCTCACGGTGGGCTGGGAATCGGTCTGGAACGTCTGACCATGCAGCTTATCGGTGAAGAGAATGTTCGTGAAACCTGTCTCTTCCCGCGAGATATGAACCGTCTGGAACCGTAAATAAGAAGTCGGAAATAAAAGCAATATAGAATGTTACAGGCAGTATATATAAGGAGAAAATCATGGCAAAGATCATAGATGATGAAACAATGGAAAATGTCTGCATCCTGGCCAAGCTTTCCCTCTCGGAAGAAGAAAAGGAAAAAGCAAAAGCTGAAATGCAGAAAATGCTTGATTATGTAGAGAAACTGGATGAACTGGATACATCGGAAGTAGAGCCTATGTCCCATATTTTCCAGGACGAAAACGTATTTCGTGAGGACGTTGTCACAAACGGAGACAACAAAGAAGCAATGCTGGCAAATGCACCGAAGGCAAAAGAAGGACAGTATCAGGTTCCGAAAACCATAGGATAGGAGACAGGACAATGGAGTTGGAAAAATTAACAGCCCTGCAGCTTGGGGAAAAAATAAAACAGCGTCAGGTCAGCGTCCTGGATGGAGTAAAAACTGTTTTTGAACAGATTGAGAAACAGGATTCAGAAGTACACGCTTATCTTGACACATATAAAGAAGAAGCATACAAACGTGCAGAAGAAGTACAAAAAGGCATCGAGGACGGTACTTATACCAGTCCTCTTGCAGGCGTACCGATCGCGATCAAAGATAATATCTGTATTAATGGAAAGAAAACTACCTGTGCATCAAAGATTCTTGAGAATTTTGTGCCTCAGTATAATGCAGAAGTCATTGACCGTCTGGAAAAAGCCGGACTGGTCATTATCGGAAAAACAAACATGGATGAATTTGCCATGGGAAGTACAACAGAGACCTCCGCTTACGGCATCACCAGAAACCCATGGAATCTGGAACATGTACCAGGCGGTTCTTCAGGTGGTTCCTGTGCAGCAGTAGCAGCAGGAGAAACTTATCTGGCACTTGGTTCAGATACAGGCGGATCTATCCGTCAGCCAAGTTCCTACTGTGGTGTAACCGGAATTAAACCAACCTATGGAACAGTATCCCGTTACGGCCTTGTAGCTTATGCATCTTCCCTGGATCAGATCGGTCCTGTAGGAAAAGACGTATCTGACTGTGCAGCTCTTCTGGAGATCATCGCAGGACATGATACAAAAGACAGCACATCCATGAAAAGAGAAGATCTTCAGTTCTCCAAAGAACTGACAGGAGATATCAAGGGGATGAAATTCGGAGTTCCTGAAGAATATCTGGCAGAGGGACTTGATCCGGAAGTAAAAGCATCTTTTATGGGTGTTCTTGATACGCTGAAAGAACTGGGAGCAGAAGTAGAATTCTTCTCTATCAAAACCATGGAATACATGATTCCGGCTTATTATATTATCGCCAGTGCAGAAGCAAGTTCCAACCTGGAACGTTTCGATGGAGTGAAGTACGGTTTCCGTGCAGCAGAATATGAAGGTCTTCACGACATGTACAAAAAGACCAGAACAGCAGGTTTCGGTGAGGAAGTAAAACGCCGTATCATGCTTGGTTCCTTCGTGTTAAGCTCCGGTTATTATGATGCATACTATCTGAAGGCACTCCGCACAAAAGCCCTGATCAAGAAAGAATTTGACCAGGCATTTGGCAAATATGATGTGCTCCTTGCACCGGCATCTCCATTTACAGCGCCGAAGATCGGTGAAAGCTTAAAGAATCCCCTTGCCATGTATCTTGGAGATATCTACACAGTAGCAGTCAATCTCTGCGGTTTTCCGGGAATTACAGTTCCATGCGGAAAAGACAGCAAAGGTCTCCCAATCGGTATCCAGATGATCGGGGACTGCTTCATGGAAAAGAAAATCCTGCGTGCAGCACACGCCTATGAAACCAGCCGCGGCTCCTTTGCCGTGCCAGGAGAAGGAGGCACCAGATAATGAAACAGTACGAAACAGTCATAGGACTTGAAGTCCATGTAGAACTTGCAACAAAAACAAAAATTTTCTGCGGATGCTCCACTGAATTCGGAGGAGCACCCAATACACATACATGCCCGGTCTGCACAGGTATGCCGGGTTCCCTGCCTGTATTAAATAAGAAAGTAGTAGAGTTTGCCCTGAAAGCAGGTCTTGCAGCAAACTGCCAGATCCATCAGTACTGCAAATTTGACCGCAAGAACTATTTCTATCCGGACAACCCACAGAACTATCAGATCTCTCAGTTATATCTGCCAATCTGTCATGACGGATGGGTAGAGATTGAAACCTCTGCAGGCAAAAAGAAAATCCGCATCCATGAAATGCATATGGAAGAGGATGCAGGTAAACTGATTCATGATGAATGGGAAGACTGCTCCCTGGTAGACTATAACCGAAGCGGTGTCCCGTTGATCGAGATTGTATCCGAGCCGGATATGAGAAGCTCTGAGGAAGTAATCGCCTATCTTGAAAAACTCCGTTGTATGATGCAGTATCTGGGTGTATCAGACTGTAAGCTTCAGGAAGGTTCCATGCGTGCAGACGTTAACCTTTCTGTCCGTGAAGTGGGAGCAGAAGAATTCGGTACCAGAACAGAGATGAAGAACCTGAACTCTTTCAAAGCCATTGCCAGAGCAATCGAAGGCGAAAGAGAACGTCAGATCGAACTGATCGAAGAAGGCAAGGCAGTTACACAGGAGACACGCCGTTGGGATGACAACAAAGAATATTCTTACGCCATGCGTTCCAAGGAAGATGCCAAAGACTACAGATATTTCCCTGATCCAGATCTGCCTCCAATCCATATCTCTGATGCATGGATTGAAAAGATTAAAGCGGAACAGCCGGAGCTTCGCGAAGTGAAACAGGCCCGTTATCAGGAAGAGTACGGACTTCCGGCATACGATGCGGGAATCCTTACAGAATCCCGCCATCTTGCAGGTCTTTTTGAAGAAACAGCAGCAATCTACGGAAATGCAAAGAAGACAGCAAACTGGTTTATGGGTGAGGTACTCCGTCTGACGAAAGATAAAGCTATGGATCCGGAACAGGTATCTTTCTCACCGAAGCATCTTGCAGATCTTCTGGTAATGGTAGAAAAATCCGAAGTCAGCCCTCAGAATGCCAAAAAAGTCTTTGAGAAAGTCTTTGAGGAAGACATTGATCCTGTAGCCTACATTGAGGAACATGGTCTGAAGATTGTAGAAGACACAGGACTTCTGGAAGAAACCATCAACAGGATCCTGGATGCTAACCCAGGACCACTTTCAGAACTTCTGGGAGGTAAAGATAAAGTCATGGGCTTCTTTGTAGGTCAGATCATGAAAGAAATGAAAGGCAAGGCAAATCCTGCAAGCGTCCGCGAGACACTTATGAAAGAAGTAGAGAAGCGCAAATAAAATAAATCACCCCGGACATTATGCCCGGGGTAAAAAATGTTACTGTTCACTCTGTTCACAGCAACACGCTTCGCGATGCAAAAAATATGAACCTCCTTGTACAAAGCACAAGGAGTATCGTTTGCTTCGCAAACTTAATTTATGCTAATCGCATAAATTCGCACAGTATGTCTCGGGTTTTCTGTAACCTTCGCTCACAAAAAACACCTCGCGGGATATTACCAGTGAACAGTAATGTTAATATTAAAAATTATGCTCAGAAAATACTTTGAGACTTTACATTATTAAATAATTAAGTATAATAAAACTCGAATAAAATATATTTGCAGAAAAGACACAAATAGAAATGGAAAGGCAAAGCAGCAGCCTGCTGTAGACAGGTATATAAAAACTGCGAAACATGCCAGGGAGGAAATCAAACATGGTAACAGTAAACCACAACTATCTGAAATTACCGGGAAGCTATCTGTTTTCCACAATTGCAAAAAAAGTAAAAGCATATAAAGAAGCCAACCCACAGGCAAACGTGATCTCACTGGGAATCGGTGATGTAACCCAGCCTCTGGCTCCGGCGATCATTGAGGCACTTCATAAATCTGTAGATGAAATGGGTGATGCAGCTACATTTCATGGTTATGCACCTGATCTTGGTTATGAATTCTTAAGATCTGCCATTGCAAAGAATGACTACAAAGACAGAGGCTGTGACATTGAAGCAGACGAAATCTTTGTATCTGACGGTGCAAAGAGCGATTCCGGAAATATCCAGGAAATATTCGGACTGGATAACAAGATTGCAGTGTGCGACCCTGTATACCCAGTATATGTAGATACAAACGTAATGGCAGGCCGTACAGGAGAATACAACAAAGAACGTGGCAACTTTGATAACGTAATCTATATGCCATGTACAGCATCCAACGGCTTCCTTCCGGAATTCCCGGAAGAAGTACCGGATCTTATCTACCTTTGCTTCCCGAATAACCCAACCGGTGGTGCGATCACCAAACCCCAGCTTCAGGAATGGGTAGACTATGCAAATAAAAACGGTTCTGTAATTATCTATGATGCAGCATACGAAGCATACATCTCCGAAGAAAATGTACCCCACAGCATCTATGAGTGCGAAGGAGCAAGAACCTGCGCCATCGAGCTGCGCAGCTTCTCCAAAAATGCAGGTTTCACAGGTGTCCGTCTCGGCTTTACAGTTGTACCAAAGGATCTGGTTCGTGACGGTGTAGATCTCCACAGTCTCTGGGCAAGACGTCATGGCACAAAATTTAATGGTGCGCCATATATCGTACAGCGTGCAGGAGAGGCTGTATACTCTCCTGAAGGAAAAGCACAGCTGAAAGAACAGGTAGGCTACTATATGAGCAACGCCAAAGCCATCTACGAAGGTCTGGCATCAGCAGGCTATTCCGTATCCGGTGGCGTAAACGCTCCGTATATCTGGCTGAAAACACCTGATAAGATGACTTCCTGGGAGTTCTTTGACTATCTCCTTGAAAAAGCCAACATTGTAGGAACTCCAGGCTCAGGATTTGGTGCTCATGGTGAGGGATTCTTCCGTCTCACTGCGTTTGGAACCCATGAGAATACACTGGAAGCAATTGAACGAATTAAGAATCTGTAAGCAGCTTCCTGATAGGGATGCGGCAGATGTCACTTTGATAGAGAAAATTCGAAGGAGCATGGAGAACTGATTTTAACATTATTTTCAGAGGAATAGTTATGATATACACAGTAAAACGAATTGAGGAAGACCTGGACTTCGGTTGTGAAGAGCGACCGAAAGGCATGCCAGTCATGGCAATAGTGACGCTTATGGATTCTTCAGGCGAAGAAATAAGGATAAAAGCAGAGGATGCCATGCTCTATGAATGTAACATCAATGAAGGGGACAAGGTTTGCCTTGATGCGAATAATAAGTTAGAAAAAGTAAAATAGAAATTATAGAAGAACCAGAGAATATATTTGGATAAAGAAAACCAATGGCTTTGACTGTTATCAGTCTGCACCATTGGTTTTTTTAGGATAAATATAAGGCAAAAAAGCTGGCACGACAGATTGACAACATAGCATATATCTGGCGTTATTAAATAACGCAATGCGTTAATTTGGCGGGAGAGTTTTATCATGAGTAGAGGAAAAGAAGTAAAAGAATTAAGAGAAAAAATGGGAATGAACAGACGTGAATTTAGTGACTACTATGGTATTCCGTATCGCACCGTTCAAGATTGGGAAGCAGAAAAAAGAGAACTTCCAGATTATCTGTTACGTTTATTAAAGTATAGAGCAGAAATAGAATGTCGAATCGAAAGAGCAGGTAAATAGAATAATTTAACTAATGACTTAACTTTTTATTACCAGTTACGATGTAATGAACATAAAAAAAGAAACGAGCACCCTTTTCCAGTCCGAAGACATTACTCAGTAAAAAACCCATTTCTTAGTTATGATTGTATCCCCATAGTAGCAAAAAGTCAATAAAAAGAAACGAATATATTTTGGAATATTTTGGAAATCATTTCACAATTAAATAAGGCACTCTAATGAAAACCCAGCCTAGCTATTCATCGGAAAGACCATAGAAAAGCCAGGTTCAGATACACTGATTACTCTCAGTGCGTTCGGACCTGTTTTTTTGTTGCTATTGTTTCTTTCGACTGCCTTTGCCACGCTTACTTCCGGGGAATTTCGGAATATCGCATTTACGAAGAATGTCTATTAAAGTGACAAATTCATCTTTGGTGATTTTGCTATATTTGATTCCTAATTGTTTCAGGAATATGGAAACCCTGTTTATAAACCAGGAGAACATCATGCAGCTTGAATAGTTCTGGTTTTGATCAGTGATTTCAAGTAGGCGCATTCTTCATCTGATATTGCTATACTATAAGGTAATGCTGGCATAATTGACCTCCATAAAATGTATTTATTAAGTTCATCGTACCAGATATTGAAACTATCAACAACTTAATTTGTGTTATGTTAGTTTACTACTGCACTTTTTTAACCAGATTTTCATTGTATGATATGAAAAAATTGAGTATAATGATTACAACTTGTAAATTATATTGTAAAAACAAAGGAGTGAAAAAGTTATGAGAAGAAAAAACATGTGGGCCGGCAGACTGACAGCAATCCTGCTTTGCACTGTTTTATCAGCAGAGCCAATTGCAATCTATGCAGAAGATTTTTCTGATGGAACTGCAAATACAGAGATGCAGGATAAAACAGAAATTCCAGAAAGTACAGAATCTTATCAGAACGCCGAATCTCAAGTGGATGCGGATCCGGAATCCCTGTCAGATGAATTTGAATCTCCTGAGCAGGATTTTGAATCTGAAGAAGATGCATTTTCATCCGGAATCCCGGATACCCAATCAGAAGATGCGCCATCTGCAGGGGCTGTGCGAAATGGAACCTGTGGAAAGAACGTTACATGGGCTCTGCAGAATGGAGTATTAACTGTAGAGGGAAACGGCGCAATGGATGATTTTTACAGAATAGTAGACTGGGAAACAGGTGAACCGGTAAATTCACATCTGTGCCCATGGGAAGATTATGCAGATGAGATCGTGGAAGCAGACATCAAAGACGGAGTTACATCAATAGGTGACATTGCATTTGTTAACTGTAATAATCTTCGAAAAGTTGTGATTGGAAATTCTGTGAAGCGAATCGGTGAAAAAGCTTTTGCAAACGATTATTCTCTGACAGACATTACTATCGGAAACTCTCTGGAAAACATTGAAGATGATGCTCTTTATGGATGTGGTATAAAAAAGCTTGTGTTACCTGCAAGCCTGAAAGAGATAAGTCCCTTTGGCCTGGTTTCTTTATGGGAGCTGGAGGAAATAGATATTCCGGATAATGGCGTTTTTAAGTCCATAGATGGAGCTCTATATATAGATCAGGGAAAAACACTTTTACTCTATCCACCCAAACGTACGGGTGAATATGTGATCCCGGATGGAGTGACTGCGATTGGAGGAAACGCTTTCTCATCTACACATCTTACAAAAGTTGTAATTCCGGGTACGGTTAAGGAAATTGGAATGTGTGCATTTAGTTACAGTAACTATCTTACTACAATCATTTTTGGGAATGGAATTACAGAAATTCCATCGATGTGCTGTTTTTACTGCAAAGCACTTACTTCTGTGACACTTCCGGAAGGGCTGAAAACAATAGAATATTCTGCTTTTGATTCCTGCACATCATTAAAAAGCATTACTGTTCCTTCTACCGTTACAAACTTAGGACAGGACGCATTTGATAATGGAACAAAAGTAACTTTTCTGAATCCGTCTTTCTCCCGGCTGGAGGATGGCAGCTACATAAACGGAATCAATGTAAACGTAGAGGCAAAAGAAATGTATGCAAAAGCCTTTCAGGTCCTTGATCTTGTAAATAAGGAAAGAGCAAAACAGGGTCTCTCACCACTAACAATGGACAGCAGCCTTCTTGATACTGCGATGCAGAGAGGATTTGAAAATGTACTCTACTGGTCTCACACCAGACCGAGCGGTCAGGATTGTTTTTCCGCTAATAGTCTAATGATGGGAGAGAATATCGCAATGGGGCCTGATGCTGCCGGGCAGGTTATGAACCTGTGGATGAATTCAGAGGGACACAGAAACAATATTTTGTCAGCAAGATTCAGAAGTATCGGAATTGGATGTGTATGTTACCAGGGAATCTACTATTGGGTACAGTGCTTTGGTGAACAGCTGAGTTCAACAGCAGACAGCACCTCTTATACAGACAAAACTAACAGCAGAAATGTACTGGTAAACTACACCCCAAAATATTATAAAGCATCCCTGCAGGTTTCAAAACATCACTGCAGAAAGGCCAGACAGGGGAAGTAAATATTTTCTGGGATGATCTGCCGCTAAAAGGTTCTGGTGCGGTCATAGAATCTTCTGATCCATCTGTATGTACAGTAAAGGATGGAATCATTACAGCAGTCGGAAAAGGAAAAGCAGATATCCGTATGTATTTTGAAGGACATCCGGAAACGACTCTTACCAAAACGATTCAGGTTACAAAGCCCGCAACCGTCCAGAAAAAAGTAAAAGTTACATTTAATGCCAATGGCGGATCCGTAAATATAAAATCCAAAAATATAACTGTGAAATCTAAAATCGGAAAACTCCCGATACCTCGCAGAAAAGGCTATGTTTTCACTGGATGGTATACTGCAAAGACCAAAGGAAAGAAAGTGATTTCTTCTACTAAGATAACTAAAAAACAAACCTTGTATGCTCATTGGAAAAGAGCATAAACTATATAGTTTTTTCGAATATGAGAAGAGCCCCAGTCAATAAAGGATGGGCTTCTTCTCATATGCACATAAAAAGATCCAAACCACATAGATAAGAATCTCTATCCAGCTTGGATCTTTTATTTCAATATATTTATTATTTATATCATTGCCAAATAGCTTTTACCAATATTCTTCCACATAACCGGCCGCATCTTCTTCTGACAATGAAAATACCTTCATCAGGTTTTTCACTGTAACATCTTTACTGGCGTTAAAACTTTTACAGGTACTGATTGTCGCCTGGATGCCCTCTAACCGTCCTTCACGCCAATCACAATTCCCAGTTCGGATGTGATGTTTCTGTTTTTATATACCGTATTGATTCTTTGGTAATCGCGTTCATAAATAGAACGGCTGATATCAAATACAGCAGCAACTTCCGGATCTTGAAAATCACAGGTTTCACTTGCCCTCAGCTGAAGCAGATTCATTTTATAATCCGACACCATTGGACGGACTTTTTCAGGAATCTCAAGCATATCTGCCAAACATAGCGGGCCATCCCATGGATCTTTGCCTGATTCTCCAGTCCTCAGAGGACAAAATCAATGCCATAGGCAGTTTCCTTTACAACATCCAGTATTTTCTGGACAGTTTCTGCATGACCATTAAATTTGATCAGTGAAGAAACATCGGTGTCAGCTTCTGTAAGGTCATTCGGATTCAGCACTTGTTCCCCATCGAATAATGCCGCATTGAACAAGTCTGCAAAATGGTGGTTGTTTCTTCAGAAGTTCTTTAGTATGGTATCTGGTTTTACTTTATTTTGTTCCAGCGTTCGACATCTCCTGCTGTTTTGTTACTACCACTATATCACATATAACGTTTTATTTCCATAAGAGAATTTATCGAAATGTGTCATTTGGCAATATATTCAAGGGTCCTTGCTTCAGCAATATCTTTTATCATGCGATTTTCTATGAATAGAACAGCGATTTTATCCTGATGCTCAACCAGACTGCCGATCCTTGCAAAGCAGCTTAATATCTCACCTTATCAGTTATCCTATGTAACTAACAGCGGTGAAGGTGAAGGACTTCTGTTCTATGGAAGCACTATCATTCCGTTCAAGGATAAGTTCGATAAGACATTAAAGCTTTACTCACTCATGACTACTAAGCCGGAAGAGATTGAAGCCAGAAAGCAGAAGGAAATGGAAGAATAATTGTGAAAAGAGTGTGTGAATTATTGACTAGAGTGGCTTCCAATGGTATATTTAAATTACCCAACGGGTAATTTAAAAAGGAGGGCAAACGTGCAGCTACTATACAATAACAGCAAAGTTCAGAAACAATGTACCGATTTAAAAACTGCAAAAAAGTTGTTTGGCGGGAATGCTGCATTAGCAACCAGCTTATTTGCCCGAATAAATGCTATGCAGCAGGCGAATGTAATTAAGGATATAGTAATGATGCCGACGTTTCATTTTCATAAGTTGAATGGCAACATGGATGGATTTTTTGCTATAGACGTAAAAACGAGGAGAGATCCATGGCGTATTATTATTCAGCCATTAGATGAGAATGAAGAACCTTATGATCCTTGTAATATTGATGAAATTGCTGGTGTGGTTAGAATTGTTGAAGTAAAGGAGGTAAGTAACCATTATGAGTAACTATATTGAATATAATGATAAGATTGCTTTTCATCCTGGATACTATATCAAAGAAATCATTGAAGAAAGTGGACTTTCTCAGAAAGATTTTGCAAAACGATTAGATACCACGCCAAAGAATTTAAGTATTCTGGTACGTGGGGAGCAAAGCTTATCAATCGATATAGCCATGAAATTATCTCGAATGTTAGGGACTAGTGTTGAATACTGGCTGAATCTTCAGAAGAGCTATGACGCTTTGATTGCTGAGTTTGAATTATCCAAGGAATTAGAACAGGAAAGAAGAATATTCAAGTACTTTCAGTACACATATTTCAGAGAGAATTTTGGACTGCCTGATCTTCCGAGAAAAATAAATGAGCAGATTAAGTGCCTGCGTGAATTTTTAAATGTTGCATCATTATCTGTTTTCACAAAGCAAAATATGGCAGTTAGTTTCCGAAGTGCATCTGAGGATATGAAAGAGGCTAATATTGCCAGAGCAAATGCAATGGTTCAGATTGCAATTAATCAGGCTCTGAAGATAGAAGCACCTAAGTTTGACAAAAAGAAGTTTGAAAAAGCTGTTGATTATGCATTGACATTAACAACACAGCATGGTGATTTTTATCCATTGATTAGGAAGGCCTTTGAAGATGCGGGAGTAATATTCGTAATACTTCCAAATCTTCCGGGTTCAGGAATAAATGGTGCAACCAAGAAAATTGGGCAGAATGTAATGCTGATGGTGAATGACAGACGTTTCTATTCAGATACATTTTGGTTTACTCTGTTCCATGAGATTGGCCATATTATTAATGGTGATTATGGAATTACGTTTGAAAATGAGCATGTTGGACAGGAGGATGCAGCAGATAAATATGCGGAAGATAAATTGATTCCTCCAGGAGAATATGAGGCTTTTGTTAAAATGAATGAGTTTAGCGAAAATGCTATCCGCAGATTTGCTGAAAGAATTGACAGAGATCCAGGTATTGTCCTTGGCCGCTTGCAAAATGATCAGATTGTTCCATTTACAAATGTTGCACTGTCAAAAGCATTAAAACACAAATACAAAGTAATAACATCATAAAAAAGTATATAACTTGAGGTCGTCTACTATTATCCACGATAGATGGCGGAATAATAGATGCTGTGATAGAATAAAGAAAACGATTTGATGTGTAAACTGGAATTTACAGGGATGATAAGCGGTTCATTATGATATAAATTGAATATGGAAATGAAAAGGCTATTTACCGTAAAACAGTAAATGGTCTTTTTTATATTTTTTTGGAACAAGTAGAAATGTATAGCTGGAAATATACGTTTTATCATAATCTGTGAAATAAGATGGGTTAATTCTTCGATTTATATATTTTTTAAGGCGTTCTGGCATGGTATTATGGTACTTATAAAGAACCTATTATGTTTGTTGGAGAGAGCGGTGAAAAGTTATGAAGCTATTATTTAAACAAAGGCTGTTTTCATGGTTTGACAGCTATGATATCTATGATGAAGCAGGCAACACTGTTTATGTAGTAAAGGGGCAGTTGTCCTGGGGACATAAACTTGCAATTTATGATGCTTATGGAAATGAAGTAGGAATGGTTGTTCAGAAAGTTCTTACCTTCCTTCCTAAATTTGAAATTTATAAAAACGGCAGTTATATCGGATGCCTAAGCAAAGAATTCTCATTCCTGACACCACATTATAATATTGATTATAATGGATGGCATATTGATGGAACAATTATGGAATGGGATTATAGCATTCTTGATCGAAGCGGTTATTCAATTGCACGGGTTAGTAAAGAATTGTTTCATATGACTGATACATATGTTATTGATGTGCCGGATACAGGAAATGCGTTGGATGCTCTGATGTTTGTACTTGCGATTGATGCAGAAAAATGTTCCAGGAATTAAATAGTTGATTTTGGTGCCGTGTGATAGGGGAGAATATAAATGAGGTGATCAGATGGAAGCAGCACAGAGAATTCGATTGATCCGAATAATAGAAAAGACAGAGAAAAATCCGGAATTCAGTAATAAGATTGGAATAAAGAATACATCTGAATATTTAACAGAGAAAGAAAAGAATAAATGAAAGACATATATTAGAATGAGTTTCAGGAGGAGTAAAAATGTTATCATTATTATTTACAATTTGTATGATCTGGTTTGTAGGAAAATTTTTTGTTTTTGGGTTAAGAGCATCTTGGGGAATTATGAAACTGCTTTGTACAGTTATTTTCTTTCCGGTAATATTGATTGGTATGGTTATAGGTGGACTGCTGTACATTGCTTTTCCATTGTTGATTGTCGGTGGTATTATAGCATTGGTAACATCACATTCATAATGGATCCAGAGAAGAAAAAGAAGCAATTCGAAGAACAGAAAGTATAGTCAATCAATTACAGCGTATGTAAGGTAAAAGGCAATGAGTCAGAAATGGTTCATTGCCTTTTGTGGTGTTATAGATTATTTTAATTTTTCTTTCTCAGCATTTAAGAGTTTGAGATTGAGCCTCTGTTCTCCAGCTGTCTTATCTACCCAAAGATTCAAAGAGTCTATGGCCAAAGAAATTTCATCAAGTTTTTTACTGATATAAGCAAAATCTTTTATTTCATCATCGCTGATCTTACCGTCACGGGCAATCTGGATCAGACGACCGGTAAGAGGGTTGATTTCATTTAGACTGGCAATTGTCTCCAAAATGATATTTGACAGATCGGTTACTTCTACTTCTGGAACATAACGATAGCCAATTTCACATTTGTGAGAGCAATAATAATTGCAAAGATCTGGTCTTTTGTAGGCATCTGCCATCTGAAGGATATCATAAGGCGTAGGTTCTTGTGTTTCATATTCAAATTTTTCAATTTTTGAAGCAGAGACAGCATTCATTTTTTCACTGGCCTCTGCTCTTGTAAGTCCTGCCGCTTCTCGGCAAAGCTGATAAATTGTTTTGTTTTCCCGGGTGGATTGTTTACCCATGAGAATTTCCTCCCTGTATAGCGCTAAACATGAGGATTATCTATCTTTCAGACCACATGCTGAGCGTGTATTTCTTATATGAATTTTATTATACATAAATTATGAACTAACAACAAGTAATAGGCTTTGTAAAATTATCATTTTAACAACCGTAGCAAGAATTCCCTCACCTCTATAGGGACGCCACTGAAAAAGTCTTTATTTTGCATAAAGCAGTACAATATAAAGTGTTTTTATTTGTTTTAATCTACTATATAATGTGTATAAAAATAGTTTTTCAGTGGCGTCCTATAGGTGATGGGATGAATTGCACATTCGAGCATGTCTGCTCAAATTCATAAAAAATCGCAAAAACACTTGTTTTGATACAATAAATATATTATAATAGAAAAAGAACAATATGCTCTTGAAATTTAGACGGCCGAAATAAGCAATAAGTGAGTGTACATAATGAGTTTAGATAATAATTCTCATTCA
>NZ_JAAIMY010000023.1 GCF_013300825.1 Blautia wexlerae | reverse complement strand
GGGAGCGTGAAAACCCGGCAACGGACTCCGGCAACCCGTCTGAAAAAACGATGGACGGTTTTGTGGAGGTCGCAGAACAGATGGAGCTTCCATTCTGAAAAGGACAGCCCGTTGCACCCCCTGTTGCTATCCCGTTGCCGAGCCGGTTGCCGGGGGAAATCCCATAACTGCGGGCTTTTCTCCCTTATAACAACCAAAACAACAGAAAAATAAAAGAAAAATATAAATAGTAACTATCGCCAGATTGAGATTGTTTGCAAGGTCTTTTGAAGCCCGTTGCCGGACTTCGTTGCCGACACCCTCTGTCTGGCTGTTTTCATGTATGGAGGATAACTGCCTATGGCAAATAATAAGATGAATATTGAAGGAAAAAATTACTCGGATATTCCGGTGTGGCGTAGATATACGCTTACCATTGAGGAAGCAGCCAGATATTATCATATCGGCGAAGGAAAATTGAGAACGCTTATTGACACACATCCCAATGAGGATTTTTATGTGATGAACGGCAATCGTGCCCTCATTAAGCGTGAGAAATTTGAGAGGTATCTGGATCAGGCTACTGCTGTGTAAACAGAGCTGACAGATTTACCGATTTCACATGATATAACTATGCGGAGAGCTGGATTTGTGCTATGATAAGAGCGCAAGTCTGGCTCTCTTTTTTGAAAGGAGAGTTCACGATGAGTGAGAAAAGACGAGATAACCGTAATCGGATTTTGCGAGAGGGCGAGTACCAGCGTAAAGATGGGAGGTATCGGTTCCGCTATATTGATGAGGACGGAAAAGAGAAAAATGTATATAGTTGGCGTTTGGACAAGAATGACCCAATGCCAAAAGGGAAGAAGCGGGAGCCTTCCCTGCGTGAGAAAGAAAAACAGATTGAAGCGGATTTGTTTGACCGTATCGTAACCAACGGTGGCAACTATACTGTTTTGGAACTGGTAGAAAAGTATGTTTCATTGAAAACAGGAGTTCGTCACAATACGGTTGCCGGATATAAAACGGTCATCAATATGCTGAAAAAAGAGAGTTTTGGGAATCTGCGAATTGATAAGGTGCGTTTGTCAGACGCAAAGGCATGGTTGATTAAGCTCCAACAAATTGATGGACGAGGATACAGTTCCATTCATTCGATCCGGGGAGTTCTCAGACCAGCATTTCAGATGGCAGTAGATGATGACCTGCTTCGCAAAAATCCATTTGAATTTGAGCTGGCATCCGTCATTGTTAATGATTCTGTTACCAGAGAAGCGATTACCCGAAAGCAGCAGAGAGATTTGCTGAAGTTTATTCAGGAGGATAAGCATTTCAGCAGATACTATGATGCAATCTATATTCTTTTTCACACAGGGCTTCGTATTTCAGAGTTCTGTGGGCTGACGATTTCGGAGATTGAGTTTGGAGAAATGCGTATTAAGGTAGACCATCAGTTACAGCGTACTGCACAGATGCAGTATGTAATTGAAGAACCAAAAACTGACAAAGGCATTCGCTATGTGCCGATGACGGAAGCTGTCGCAGCGTGTTTTCGCAGAATTATTGCCAACCGAAAGACACCAAAAGTTGAACCGATGGTGGAAGGATACGCTGGATTTTTATTTTTGGATAAAAACGATATGCCGATGGTTGCCCTTCACTGGGAGAAGTACATGGAGCATATCATTCAGAAATACAACAGGATTTACCGTATCCAGATGCCGAAAGTTACCCCTCATGTATGCAGGCACACCTTTTGCTCTAATATGGCAAAATCCGGGATGAATCCGAAAACCTTGCAGTATATCATGGGTCACGCAGACATCAGTGTAACCTTGAACACTTACACCCATGTGAATTTTGATGATGCAAAGGAAGAAGTATATCGGATAGCGAATAGTTAAAAAAGCCCGTTGGTAAGGACGCTTGCTTTACCAACGGATTTACCAAGATTGCAGGGAAAAACACAAGAAAATACGAGAAGATTTGAGAAGATACCTTGAAAAGAAAGGAAAACTCAAAAGTCGGAAAACCCTGAAATATCAAGCGTTTGAGAAGAAATACAAGATTTAAATGGAGATATAAAAAGATGATTAAAGTATTATTTGTTTGCCACGGCAACATCTGCCGCTCACCAATGGCAGAATTCATTTTTAAAGACATGGTTTCTAAACAAGGTCTTTCAGACCGGTTTTATATCGCATCTGCTGCAACCAGCACTGAGGAGATATGGAATGGAATCGGGAATCCGGTATATCCTCCGGCGCGAGAGGAGCTTGCTAAGCATGGGATTGATTGTAAGGGTAAGCGCGCAGTTCAACTAACGAAGGCAGATTATGATAAATATGATTATATTCTCGGTATGGACCACTGGAATCTGAAGAATATGTTAAGAATATTGAAATCAGATCCAGAGGACAAGGTTAAACTTCTTCTGGATTACAGTGATGATCCGCGGGATATCGCAGATCCGTGGTATACAGGTGGATTTGATGTCACATATTCAGATGTGGTGGAGGGCTGTGAGGCTTTTCTGGAATATCTGAAAGATAAAAAGAAACTGTAATAAGTATTGTCGATGAAATTTACTTTACAAATGGCTGGGACTATTCTATACTATGTCTACAGCGACTCTTAAGGGGGCTTTCGCTCCCTTATTTTCTTTTACCCGGAAGGGGTATCAACATTCAAATCAGGGCATCCTGCCCGTATTATTTTCAAAGCAAGAAAGGAACTGAATATGCAGAAAGACTATGAAACATTCGTAGAGAAACTGGAGATTGGTATTTACGAGGCTACAGGGATTCCGAGGGAAAATATTTCTTTTGAGAAAGAAGGCGGGAGGTTTGCGCCTGTAGGAGACAGACTGCTGGTGAAGTTTGCAGAGCATGATGATGCCTGGGAGGTCTGTGGACTTTATACACAGGAACTTTTTAAATCTTATCAGAATGGCAGTCCGTTTGAGGAAATTATGAAAGAAATCACAGATGACCTGAATCGAATTAAAAAGGCAGATATTTATGAAAAGACAAGAGTGATCAAGGATTATGAGAAGACAAAACCCCGCCTGTTTATCAGATTGCTGAATGCAGATAAATATGCCGCAGATCTTCAGGATGCGGTGTATAAAATCCTTGGTGATATTGCACTTGTGCTGTATATGAAAGTTACGGAATATGAAGGATGTGTGACAAGCACAAAAATCCGACAGGGAATGCTGGAACAGTGGGGGAAAGAATGTGATGAGGTGTTTAAAGAGGCACTTCTCAATACGTATTTCATGAGTCCGCCAAGAATTTACAGATGGGAACAGATGATTTTTAATCCGGAATATGAAGGCGAGAGTTTTATGAATTTGGGTGATAAGTGCGAATTGAAGAAAGATGCTATGGGAAACTGTCTCAGTACAACAAAGAAAACAAACGGTGCAGTTGCAGTATTTTTGCCGGGGGTGGCAGAACAACTGGCATATATGTTGGATTCTGATTTTTACATGGTGTTTACCAGTGTCCATGAAGTAATGATCCACAATGACAGATTTGTTGAACCTGAAGATCTGGAATGCGTTTTGCGGGATACCATCAGGGAAGCTACACCGAAAGAAGATTATCTGACATCGAGAATCTATCAGTATAACCGGGAAACCCATAAATTTATCTGTGTAACTTCGCTGGATGAAGATTAAAATAAAAAGATGAGAGCACTCCGTAAAGGAAAGGAGTGCTCTCAAATAAAAATATTTCACAAATGTTATAAATATTTTATACAGTTATCCTAATAGTGCGGAGTCATTGCTGAACTCTTCTCCGCTTGCTTTTTCAAACTGATCCAGAAGATTTTTAACTGTCAGTTTTTTCTTTTCTTCTCCCTGAATGTCCAGAATAATTTTTCCTTCCATCATCATGATCAGACGATTGCCATGTGCAATAGCATCCTTCATGTTGTGTGTGATCATCAATGTTGTAAGGTGATCGCGGTTTACGATCATATCTGTAATCTCCAGAACTTTGGCAGCTGTTTTTGGATCAAGAGCTGCAGTGTGTTCATCCAGAAGCAGAAGCTTTGGTTTCTGAAGTGTTGCCATCAGGAGAGTAAGAGCCTGTCTCTGACCGCCCGACAGAAGACCTACTTTGGAAGTCAGTCTGTCTTCCAGACCAAGACCAAGAATTTTCAGGAGTTCTTTGTATTCTTCGCGCTCTGCTTTAGTGATTCCGGAGCGGAGAAGACGGGATTTTCCGCGGCGTTTTGCAAGTGCAAGGTTTTCTTCGATACCCATTGTTGCAGCAGTTCCTGTCATTGGATCCTGAAACACACGTCCAAGGTATGTGGCACGTTTGTGTTCAGAAAGTTTTGTAACATCAATATTATCGATAAGAATCTGTCCTTCATCAACCGGCCAGGTTCCTGCGACGGCATTTAGCATAGTAGATTTGCCGGCGCCGTTTCCTCCGATAACAGTTACAAAATCGCCTTCATTCAGCTTCAGGTTCAGACCATTTAATGCACGTTTCTCATTAATGGTTCCGGGATTAAAGGTTTTATAGATATTTTTAAGTTCAAGCATTTTTATTTACCTCCCCTTTTGGCTGGTTTATTAAAATATTTGCCTTTCCAGTATGGGAATGCAAGGAAGAGAGCAACTACGATTGCGGACAGCATCTTCAACAGGTCAGTGTCGATACCCATCCAGATAACAATCTGAAGTACCAGATAATACAGAATGGAACCGAAGATAACTGCTAACAGGCGAAGGGCAAAATTGCGGAAAATACGTCCAAAGATTGCCTCACCAATAATAACTGCTGCCAGACCGATAACGATGGAACCACGTCCCATGTTGACATCTGCAAATCCCTGATACTGTGTAAGGAGTGCACTGGAAAGTCCTACCAGACCGTTGGAAATCATAAGTCCGAGAACTTTATTCATATTTGTGTTGATACCCTGGGCGCGTGACATATTTGGGTTACATCCGGTTGCGCGAAGGGAACAGCCAATCTCTGTTCCAAAGAACCAGTAAAGAATGGCAATCAGGAGAATACACATAACTGCTACAATAAAAATTGTGTTTTTGGAAAGAGATTCATTTTTTATATGTCGCAGGGAAACCAGAAGATTATATTTATCAACGTTGATTGCCTGATTTGCTTTTCCCATGATTTTCAGGTTTACGGAATACAGAGATAACTGTGTCAGGATTCCGGCAAGGATTGCGGGAATTCCCATAAAAGTGTGAAAAATTCCGGTCGCAAGGCCTGCCAGCATTCCGGCGAGAGTAGCGGCCAACATAGAAATCCAGACATTATGACCGGAAAGCATCATCATAATACACACTGCACCACCGGTGCACATAGTGCCATCAACTGTAAGATCTGCAATATCAAGAATACGGAAAGTGATATAAACACCGATTGCCATAATTCCCCAGATCAGACCTTGGGCTACTGCACCCGGAAGTGCAGTGATTAATGTTAAAATTTGCATTTGTAATTTCCTCCTGTTGAGACGTGAAAAGCGAGAGAGGCGTCAAACCTTTCCCGCTGATCGCATATAAATTGAATTTTTATAACTGTTTGATAAACTGTTATCTAAAATCTTGTTGGTGTGAGTGTTTTAACTACCTGACCGGATTTATTTGGCAGCTTCTTCAGTTGCATTATCTTCTGCTGTCTCATCAGAAGCTTCGTCTGTGTCTTCAGAAGCTTCGCCGATTGCAACATAATCATCCGGAACTTCGATGCCGAGCTCTTCACAGATATCTTTGTTATATTCTTTTGTGAAATTTGGTGCATATTCGATCGGCATTGTGGAAATATCTTCACCGTCTTTTAAAATCTTAACAGCCATTTTACCGGTTGTAACACCAAGGTCATAATAGCTGATGGAAAGTGTTGCAACACCGCATCCGCTGCAGATACCTTCTTCGCCTGTGATTACAGGAACTTTTGCCGGAAGGCAGATGTTGTTGATGATCTCTGTGTTGGAAGCAACTGTATTATCTGTCGGTACATAAATTACATCACTTGCGTCAGTTGCTGTTGTAGCAACAGAAGAGAGATCATTAGAGTCAGAGAATGCATAATATTCACATGTATATCCGAGTTTTTCAAGTTCAGCTTTTACTGTATCTACCTGATACTGAGAGTTTGCTTCGGCAGAACAGTAGAGAAGACCTACATTTTTTGCATCCGGGAAAAGTTCATTGAGCATTGCTGCCTGCTGATCAAGGGGAGCAAGGTCTGCAGTTCCGGAAATATTTCCGCCCACAGTCCCGTCGAAATCATCCAGTCCAAGCGCAACACCGTATTCAGTAACAGAAGTACCAAGAATCGGAATATCGCTTGTTCCTGCTGCAGCTGCCTGAAGAGCTGGGGTTGCATTTGCAAGAATCAGGTCAACATTGTTGGAAACGAAGCTGTTAATGATTGTGGAACAGGTGTTGGAATCTCCCTGTGCGTTCTGTTCGTCAAAGGTAACTGCGTCTTCGCCCAGTTCTTTAGTAACTTCATCTTTGAATCCCTGTGTCGCAGCGTCGAGAGCCTCGTGCTGTACAAGCTGACAGATACCGATTGTATATTTGTCTCCGTCAGCAGCACTTGCTGTTACTGCGCAGGTTCCCATAGCCATGGCTGCTGCAAGAGTGATTGCTAATGCTTTTCTTTTCATAATGATATATCCTCCTAATATAATATACATGAAACTTACCTGAATCCGAATGATTTTCTGCCGGAAAAGCAGTACTGGTAAATGATTCGGATAATATCGTCGGGTTATTCGACTATGACGTTTTAAAGTATAACGCTTTAATGCGGAAAAGTCAAGCGGCATGCACAATTATATTTTCAATTCATATAGTATAAAGAGCGTATGAAGAAAGCAGAGTGTTATCATGGCATATTCGATTATGCTGGATGCCGGACATGGAGGTCAGGATCCGGGAGCTGTATATAAGGGAAGACAGGAAAAGAATGACAATCTTAAACTTGCTCTTGCGGTAGGTGAGATTTTGAGAAATAAAGGGATTGATATCTCTTATACCCGTACCGGTGATGTCTATCAGACACCCTTTGAGAAGGCACAGCTTGCAAATCAGGCAGGAGTAGATTATTTTATTTCATTTCACCGAAACAGCAGTCCAAAGGAAAATCAATATAATGGAGCGGAAGTTCTGATTTATGATAAAAGTGGGATTAAATATCAGATGGCTGAGAATATTCTGGGAGCTCTGGGAGAAGTGGGATTTCGTGAAATTGGTGTAAAAGAGAGGCCGGGACTTGTGGTCCTCAGACGAACCAGGATGCCGGCTCTTTTAATAGAAACCGGATTTATCAATTCTGAAGAAGATAATAAACTGTTTGATAACAAGTTTGATGATATAGCTCAGGGAATTGCAGATGCGATTCTGGGAAGTCTGGATGAGGAAACGGTGCAGGAACCACTTTATTACAGAGTGCAGACTGGAGCGTTCAGAAAAAAAGAGAATGCAGACCGTATGTTATATCAGTTACTGGAAAAAGGTTATCCCTCTTTCATGTTGCATGAAAACGGACTGTATAAAGTTCAGACAGGTGCTTATCAGCAGATTGGTAATGCGGTGAATATGGAGCAGAGACTGAGGGATGACGGGTACAGTACGGTTATTGTGACAAAATAATCTTCTGAAAAATATTGAAAGTCTGCTGATTTCCTGTTTAAAATGGTTTTAAGAATTAACTTGGTTGTACGTTAATAGAAAAAATATGATACACTGTATCTATAGAAATTCCATGGAAATCCTCGTAAATAATGCATATTGTTCCGGTTTATCAGAGCGTAAAATTCTGTTGGACTGTCTCAAATGCATTATTTGTGAGGTGCTGTAGAAAAGAACAGATAACGAGGAGTTAGTAATGATAAGTGACGTATATGAAAAATTTTTAAAAAGTTCAGAAGAATTTATTTTCGCAGAAAACAAGCCGGAAAAATCTGATATTATTTTTGTTCCCGGAAACGGCTATCCGCAGATGGCAGAAGAAGCAGCAGAATTATTTAAGAAAGGGATGGCAGACTGGATTCTGCCCAGTGGAAAATACAGCGTAATAAATGGAAAGTTTTCAGGTGTTCTTGAAAAAAGCAATGTATATGATAAGAAATATGGAACAGAATGGGAATTCCTCAGGGATGTTCTTATAAAAAACGGAGTTCCGGATCAGAAAATCCTGAAAGAAGACCAGGCAACTTTTACTTATGAGAACGCAATTTATTCCAGACAGGTGACAGATCATGCAGGACTGGAAATAGAAAGAGCGATTTTGTGCTGCAAATCTTACCATGCAAGAAGATGTCTGATGTATTATCAGCTTTTGTATCCGGAAACAGAATTTTATGTGGTGCCTGTGAATGCAGATGGAATCACCAGAGAAAACTGGAGAAAGAACGAAGAAGGAATTGATGCGGTTACGGGAGAACTCTCCAGAATCGTGAAACAATTTTCACTGATGCTGGAGAGATGACAGTTACGGCTGTTCTTCTGTTTCAGTTTTCTTCTCTGGAAGCCAAATGTGGACAAGCTCGATTCTGTTTTTGTCCAGACGGTCAACAACCAGACGGATGCCACTTTCAAGTGTGACAGACTGACTCTCTTTGGGAAGACAGTCAAGCTGTTCAATAATATATCCGCCAATAGAATCATAATCCTCAGATTCCAGACTAATATGGAGCGCTTCGTTGATGTCATCTAGCTTGGCAGAACCCTGAACAACATATTCTCTTTCAGGCTGGATTTCTTTGATATCTTCGACTTCATCCTCATCGTATTCATCGCGGATTTCACCTACGATTTCTTCCAGCAGGTCTTCAAGTGTGACCAGACCGGCTGTGGCACCGTATTCATCCAGAACGATTGCCAGATTGACGGATGCCTTACGCATTTCAATCATCAGATCTGCTGTGGCTTTGTATTCATAGGTGAAGTATGGCTCGCGCAGGATATTACGGATTGAAAAAGGTTTATCTTTCGGATAAACGAGGAGATCTTTCATATTAATAATGCCGATTACATTATCCGTGTTGTCCTCATAAACCGGAAAACGGGTATGCATATCTTCACTGAAGACTGTCATAAGTTCATCATATGAAAAATTAACATCTATAAAGGTCATATCAATTCTGGGAATCATGACATCTTTTGCAGTAGAGTCACCGAAATCGAACACATTATAGATCATTTGTTTTTCTTCATTTTCGATGACACCGTCTTTTTCTCCTACATTGACAAGGGTGCGCAGTTCATGCTCAGTCATGGCATTTGCCTTTTCGTCCGGGTCAACATGCAGAATAATAAGTACACCTTCTGTTATTTTATTTACGATAAAAACAACAGGAGTAAGAAGAATCATAAGTCCGTATATTATTCTTGCGTAGGTCAGGGATAATTTCTCTGCATGGATCGTTGCCAGATTTTTTGGGGTAATCTCTCCAAAAATAAGAATTAGCAGAGTCAGGATGCCGGTTGCGATTCCCACATATGCGTTTCCCAGAACCTTTATGGTGAGTGTAGTCATGAGAGAAGAAACAGACATATTTACAATATTGTTTCCAATTAATACAGTGCTGAGCATCTTTGGGGAATCTGAAATTACTTTTTCCAGAATAACAGCACGTTTGTTTCCCTGTTCGGCAAGAGACTGTATCCGAATTTTATTTACAGTTGTCATAGCGGTTTCCGCAGAAGAAAAAAATGAGGAAAGTGCGATCAGTATCAGAATCGCTACCGCCTGAAAAGCAATACTTGAATCCAAGATTTATTTCACTCCTTTTTGATTATTCTTATTGATTGAATCATATCATAAAACATTTAAGCAAAATATACATGATTTCATATGAAAAATCAAGAAAAAGCTTGTAGTGCAATGATAGTGTGAAAAAAAATTAAAAGAGGACTGTCGAAAAAGTAAGATTTGTGTTATAATTCATTAGATTAAAATGAAAAAAAACATTACAGAATATTTACAAAACAGTAAAAGCCTGATAATATATAAATATGTAATACTATTGTATTACGTAAATGCGAAAGTAAACATTACAAGTAAACACTAAGAGACGAATATAAAACAGAGGTGCGATATGTCCAATAATATAAACAGAACAAGAAAAAACAGATTAAAAGGAAAAAATATTTTTGCAGCTGCAGCTTTGACAGCAGCTTTGATTGCGGGAAATAATGTACCGATTATAACAGAACAGGTCAGCGCTGCTGAGTCACAGGAGAATTCTGTGGCTTCGTTGATTCCGGATAATATTACGATTGATCAGCCTGTAGAACTTTCTGATGTGGGACTTCCGGCGACAGAATACGGAACTTTTGAATGGGCAGATGGAAGCTTTGTTCCGACTCAGCGCGTACAAAGTTGTGAGGTGCTTCTTATACCGGCAGAAGGGCAGGATTTAAGCCATGCGGACGGATGGGATCCGGAGAGTGGCACAGTTATCGGTTATATTAATGTAGTGGTAAGCAGTATTATGGATGATAATAATACTGAAAAAACGGATAATTTAGGCAAAGAGAATTCGGGCAAGCCGGAAAACGCGGATATAACAGAAACCCCGGATACAACAGATGATACTGACAAAAAGCCGGAAATGACTGAAACCCCATTAGAAAAACCTGACGCTGATGAAAAACCTGATGCAGATAATAAGGAAGATAAGGATAATCAGGCAGACAAAGGCGATGGAGCTGATGCAAATAATAAAGATGACGGGGCAGACAACAAGACCAAGACAGATGATAAGACAGATAGCAAAGATAATACTGTTGATACAGATAAGACAGACAAAGATACAGAAATTGTCGGCAAACTGGAACCGGCAGATGATGTAACACAGAATACGGAAGATGCGAAAAAAGATGATGAGGATGATACTGTAGATAATATTTTCGATGTTCCTGTTCTTCCGGATAATAAGGATGACCGTCCTACAGATGCAGAGGATTCTCTTTCGGACGAAGAAAAAGAAGAGAGAGCTGAGATTAATCATACCTGTAATGGTATTACAGTAAGCGGAGTTAATCTTCCGTGGTATGTACAGTTCAGAGTGTCAAGCGGTGACAGTTATAAGTTTACCAATGAGTCTGATGCGATGATCTTCCAGTCCTATGAATTTGAACTCTGGGATCTTCAAAACAATACAGAATATGAGATTCCTAATGGGGATTATATCAGTGTCACTGTACCAGTGAAATCAGGGTATCAATATACCATTGAACATCTTCTGGATAACGGAGCAACCGAGACGATTATTCCAAGCGTGGAGAATGATATTATGGTGTTCAGCACACATTCCTTCAGTCCATTTGGAATTGCAGGAAGCAGGCAGTTGGTAGGTCCTGATACAGGAGATGATACAGATAATACGGAAGCAGTAACTCCTACACCGGTCTCTTTGGACAGCCAGAGTTCAGATTCTGAAAAGAGTAATACAGTATCCATGAATGATAATTCTGATGGCAATAATGCTTCCTCATCTTCAACACAGGATGGTGGTTCAACAGAAGACAAAGTTGTAAAAAATAACAATGCGGTAAATACAGGGGACACAACGCCCATTATGCCGTTTGTGATACTGTTTGTGGCAGCGGCATTGATCACAGGAGCAGTTATATTTATAAAGAAGAGAAAGAAATAAGAGAATAACGCAGATTCCTCTCCCATATAGTTTAACAGGAGGGGAAGAAATGAAAGTCAGAGCCATTTTAAAATCATTATTGTTTTCGTATGCATTGACAGGAGTTGCATTGCTGTTTTTGGCTTTTGTACTGTTTGCTTTTGAATTGGGTGAAACAGCCGTAGATGCAGGGATTATCGTGATTTATGTACTTGCATGTTTTATGGGAGGCTTTATGGCCGGCAAAATTGTGCGTAAAGACAAATATCTGTGGGGTGTTATCACAGGTCTGGCTTACTATGTATTACTGTTGACTGTCTCTGTTATGGCAAAAGGCGGCTGGGATATGAGTGCAGCTCATGCAGTTACAACATTTTTTATGTGCACAGGCGGTGGAACACTGGGTGGAATGCTGTCGTAAAAAAAAGCTTTTAAAATGAAAAGATATATGATATACTATGCCAAGAATATAATTACATAAGGAGGATAGAGTTATGGAACATATCAAAACCCTGAATACAAAGAATTTACAGAACACTGTAAAAAAAGGTGGATGTGGCGAGTGCCAGACTTCCTGCCAGTCCGCATGTAAAACTTCCTGTACAGTAGGAAACCAGAGCTGCGAGCAGAAATAAGATCAGCTATGGAGAAATGAGATAAGCAGCGGAACTTTTATTCCGCTGCTTATCTTACGCTTAGAAAGGATTTTAGTAAAATGAGTCTGATTCACCGTTATAAAAGCAATGGCTTTAATATTGTACTGGATATCAATAGTGGATGCATCCATCTGGTAGATGAGGTTACATATGAGGTTCTTCCATATCTGGAAGAGGGCCTTGGCACAGAAGCTATTGCAGAGAAACTGGAAAACAAATATAACAGAGAAGATATTGAGACATCTGTAAGAGAATGTAATAAGCTGAAAGAAGATGGAATGCTTTTTACAAAAGATGTTTATGAGAATGTAATTGAAGAATTTTCAAATAACCGGCAGACCGTTGTAAAAGCATTGTGCCTGCACATTGCTCATGACTGCAATCTGGCCTGCCGTTATTGTTTTGCCGAAGAAGGCGAATATCATGGCAGAAGAGCTCTTATGTCCTATGAAGTCGGCAAAAAAGCTCTTGATTTCCTGATCGCGAACTCCGGTTCCAGAAAAAACCTGGAAGTAGATTTCTTTGGCGGCGAGCCGCTGATGAACTGGCAGGTTGTAAAAGACCTGGTGAAATATGGCAGAGAGCAGGAAAAGCTTCACAATAAGAAATTCCGTTTCACTTTAACAACAAACGGAGTTCTTCTGAATGATGAAGTAATGGAATTCTGCAATAAAGAGATGGGCAACGTTGTACTCAGTGTGGACGGACGTAAGGAAGTACATGACTACATGCGTCCATTCAGAAAAGGTGCAGGAAGCTATGATCTGATCATGCCGAAGTTCCAGAAGTTTGCAGAATCCAGAAATCAGGACAAGTATTATGTAAGAGGTACTTTTACCCACCATAATCTTGATTTCTCCAAGGATGTGCTTCATCTGGCAGATCTTGGATTCAAACAGATTTCCGTAGAGCCTGTAGTTGCGGCTGATACGGAGGAATATGCGATCCGTGAGGAGGATATCCCCCAGATCATGGAAGAGTATGATACTCTTGCAAAAGAAATGATCAAAAGAGAGAAAGAGGGAAAAGGATTTAACTTCTTCCATTTTATGATCGACCTTACAGGTGGTCCTTGTGTATACAAGAGACTGTCAGGCTGCGGTTCAGGAACAGAGTACCTGGCTGTAACACCCTGGGGTGATTTTTACCCATGTCACCAGTTTGTTGGTGAAGAACAGTATCTCATGGGAAATGTAGACGAAGGTATCACAAAGCCGGAAATCCAGAAGGAATTCGGCGGATGCAACGTTTACACAAAGAAAGACTGCAAAGACTGCTTCGCACGTTTCTACTGTAGTGGCGGATGTGCGGCAAATGCATTCCATTTCCAGGGAGATATCAAAGGCAATTATGAAATCGGATGCGAACTCCAGAGAAAACGTGTGGAGTGCGCCATCATGATAAAAGCCGCACTGGCATGTGATTAGTGGACAGGAATCTGTCTGACTGATACCGCCGTCGGCTGTTATCATAACAGAAAATGGCTGGCAGGCGGATGAACATGACCGCGGACAAAAAATCAAGAAGGGAAAAGAACTATGAAGAAAAGTAAAGGAATCGTAGTGCTGCTTCTGACACTGATCCTGACTGTGTTCTTTTGCTTTACTGCAGCCGTAGGTATCGGTCCTACCGGAACCGGTGCAGCAAAACATATCAACACGGGTCTTGATCTTGCCGGTGGTGTCAGCATTACCTACCAGGCTAAGGAGAGCAATCCGACAAGCGAAGAGATGTCAGATACGATCTACAAGCTTCAGAAGCGTGTAGAGCAGTACAGTACTGAGGCTCAGGTATACCAGGAAGGATCAGACCGTATTACAGTTGAAATTCCTGGTGTTACAGATGCAGATACTATTCTGAATGATCTGGGTAAACCAGGTTCCCTGTATTTCATCACAAAAGAAGATGCTGACGGAAACCAGAACTTTACTACAGGACAGGATGGATATGTTCTCTCCAGAACTATGGATGAAATCAAGGAATCCGGAAGTGTTGTTCTGGAAGGTTCTGATGTAGCAGATGCCCAGGGTGGTGCGATCCAGAATCAGAACACAAGTGCAAAGGAATATGTGGTAAGTCTTACTCTTACTTCTGATGGAGAAAACAGTGGTAAAACAAAATTTGCAGAAGCTACAAAGAATAATGTAGGCAAGCAGATCGCTATCGTCTATGACAATAACATTATCAGTGCTCCGAATGTAAATGAAGAGATTTCCGGCGGAAAAGCACAGATCAGCGGAATGTCTGACTTGGAAGAAGCACAGAACCTTGCTTCTTATATCCGTATCGGTTCTCTGGGACTGGAACTGGAAGAACTTCGTTCCAGTGTTGTAGCTGCACAGCTTGGTGAAGAAGCAATCTCTACAAGTGTTCTTGCAGGTGCGATCGGTCTGATCATCGTTATTATCTTTATGATCATTGCATACCGCATACCTGGTATAGTTGCAGGTATTGCACTGATTCTTTATACATCATTAATGCTGATCACACTGAATGCCTTTGATATTACTCTTACTCTTCCGGGTATTGCGGGTATTATCCTTGGTATCGGTATGGCGGTAGATGCCAATGTTATTATTTATGCCCGAATCAGAGAGGAAATCGGCGCAGGAGTTTCAGTAAGGAATTCTATTAAGTCCGGTTTCAGCAAAGCTTTCTCTGCAATCTTTGATGGAAATATTACAACGCTGATCGCAGCCTTTGTGCTGATGTGGCTTGGTTCAGGTACTGTTAAGGGATTTGCTTATACACTTGCCCTTGGTATCGTGATCTCCATGTTTACAGCACTGGTTGTATCCAGACTGATTGTAAATGCACTTTATGCAGTTGGTGTACGTGATCCGAAATTCTACGGTTCTGCAAAAGAACGTAAGGCAGTTGATTTCCTTGGAAAGAAGAAAGTATTCTTTGTTATTTCCATTATCCTAATCCTCTGCGGTCCGGCAGCGATGTTTGCTAATTCACATGCAGGAAACAAAGCGTTAAATTACAGCCTTGAGTTCTCAGGCGGTACTTCTACAACTGTTACATTTAATGAAGATATGGATATCAAGACCATTGATTCTGAAGTAACTCCTGTTGTAGAAGAGGTGACAGGAGATAAAAATGTTCAGCCTACAAAGGTAGTCGGAACAAATCAGGTTGTGATCAAGACACGTTCTCTGAATCAGAGCGAACGTGAAGCTCTGCAGAGTGCACTGGTTGAGAAATTTGGTGTAGATGACAGCACGATTTCCACAGAAAGTATTTCTTCTACAGTAAGTAGTGAAATGCGTCGTGATGCGATCGTAGCCGTTATAGTAGCTACAATCTGTATGCTTCTTTATATCTGGTTCAGATTTAAAGACATCCGTTTTGCAAGCAGTGCGGTATTGGCGCTTCTGCATGATGTTCTGGTTGTACTTGCATTCTATGCCATTGCCAGAGTATCTGTCGGTAATACATTTATTGCCTGTATGCTTACGATCGTAGGTTATTCTATCAATGCTACAATCGTCATCTTTGACCGTATACGTGAGAACCTTCACAGTGGTTCCAGAGAAAAACTGGCAGAAATTGTAAACACAAGTATCACACAGACTCTTACAAGAAGTATTTATACCTCTTTTACAACTTTTGTTATGGTAGCTGTTCTTTATATCATGGGTGTTTCTTCTATCCGTGAATTTGCAGCACCTCTGATGGTTGGTGTTCTTGTCGGTGCATATTCTTCTGTATGTATTACAGGTGCATTGTGGTATGTAATGAAAAAGAAATTTGCAGGAAAAGGACAGCCGGCAATTGCTGTAGCTTCCGCATCCGCAAAGTCCTCTTCAAAACCGAAGAAAGCACGTGATGTATCACAGAAAGATCCGACTCAGCCAAAGAAGAAAAACCGAAAAAGAGTAGCTGAACGTCTGGCTGCCGAAGAAGCAGCTAAGAAACAGCAGAATGATGATGCTGAATAAAACAATAATTGTCTGAAAAACAGGCAGACAGAAATATCCCGGGGTAAAACTCCGGGATATTTTTATGAGGAGAGAAAATATATGGAAAAATGGGTAATAGCAGCAAAAAGAGCAGATTTTAACCAGATCGGTCAACAGTTTCATATTGATCCGGTGATTGCGAGACTGATCAGGAACAGAGATGTGATCGGAGAAGATAAGATAAGAGAGTATCTGGCAGGAACAGTAAAAGAGCTTCCTTCTCCCTGGCTGATGAAAGATATGGAAAAAGCTGTAGATATCCTGGAGAAAAAAATATCGCAGAAAGCAAAAATCCGTATTATTGGTGATTATGATATTGATGGTGTGACCTCTACATACATTTTAATGAAAGGTCTCGCAAGGATTGGAGCAGATGTGGATACTTACATTCCTGACAGAGTTTCAGACGGATATGGGATTCATGCACATCTTATAGAAAGAGCAGAAACAGACCGGATCGATACGATCGTGACCTGTGATAATGGGATTGCTGCGGCTGCCGAAATCCAGATGGCAAAGGATAAAGGAATGACAGTGATTATTACAGATCATCATGAGGTTCCTTACAGGGAGGAAAAGGGAGAACGTCAGATGGTGCTTCCGCCGGCAGATGCGATTTTGAATCCGAAACAATATGATTGTCCATACCCGAATAAAAACCTGTGTGGGGCAGTGGTGGCCTTTAAATATATTGCAGCACTTTACGAGAGATTTGGTGTTCCGGCAGAGGAGCTGGAAGATTATTATGAACTGGCGGCTATTGCAACAGTAGGAGATGTTATGGATCTTCAGGGAGAGAACAGGATTCTGGTAAAAGAAGGGCTGTACCGTCTGAAAAATACCAAAAATCAAGGATTGCAGGAACTGATCCGAGCAAACTCTCTGGAAGATGCTAAAATCACAGCTTATCATATCGGATTTGTGCTGGGACCATGTATCAATGCCAGTGGCAGACTGGATACAGCTGCTCGTTCTCTTGCACTTCTCAATGCAAAAACAAAGGAAGAAGCAGCAAGGCTTGCCGGAGATCTTACAGCTCTTAATCAGAGCCGAAAAGCTCTCACTGAGAAAGGAAAAGAAGAGGCAATCCGGATCATAGAGACTACAGAGCTGAAAAATGACAGAGTACTGGTAGTTTATCTTCCTGATTGTCATGAAAGTCTTGCTGGTATTATAGCGGGTAGGATCAGAGAAAAATATCACAGGCCTGCCTTTGTACTGACGGGCGGTGAGACAAGTGCAAAAGGAAGCGGAAGATCAATAGAAAGTTACTCCATGTATGAAGAACTGGTAAAGTGTGCAGATCTGATGATACAGTTTGGAGGTCATCCGATGGCAGCAGGTCTTTCTATAGAAGAAAAAAATATAGAAGAATTCCGGAGACGTCTCAATGTAAACTGTACGTTGACGGACGAAGAATTGCGTCCTAAGATCGTGATTGATGTGCCGATGCCTGTGTCTTATATTACAAAAGAACTGGTAGAACAGATTTCGCTTCTGGAGCCCTTTGGGAAAGGGAATACAAAACCGGTCTTTGCGCAGAAAAATCTTAGAGTGCTTGATCACGGTATTATCGGGAAAAATAAAAATGTAGTAAAATTAAAACTTCTCGATCCGCAGGGGATTTCAGTGGAAGGCATTTATTTCGGAGAAGCAGAGGATTTTGTGAACTTTATCAGGGAAAAAGACAGTATTTCTGTTACTTATTATCCGGAGATCAACAGATTCAGGGGACGAGAGAGCCTTCAGATCATTATTCAAAATTACTGTTAATATTACCGCTTGTTTCGTATCCGTCAGCAGACTTGTTACTGAGAACGGTGTGAACAGTAATGTAAGCTTGACAATACAAATGTCAGGGCTTAACAGTAACTTGATTCTGAAATAAAAAGGTGATATACTATAGAATATTTATGAGCGAACAGCAATATAACACACACTGGAGGAGAAATAAAATGAAGAAAATTGAAGATTATGTATTAAGTATACCGGATTTTCCTGAACCGGGGATTATTTTCAGAGATATTACAAGTGTTCTGCAGGATGCAGATGGCCTGCAGCTGGCAATCGACTCCATGCAGGACTGCCTTAAGGATGTAGATGTGGACGTGATTGCAGGAACAGAGTCCAGAGGCTTTATCTTTGGTGTACCGATCGCATATAATCTTCATAAACCATTTGTACCGATTCGTAAAAAAGGCAAACTTCCCCGCGAAACAGTATCTGTAAGCTATGATCTGGAATATGGCAGTGCAGAGATTGAAATGCATAAAGATTCCATAAAACCAGGTCAGAAAGTGGTTATCGTTGATGATCTGATCGCAACAGGCGGTACGATCGAAGCAGCGATCAAGCTGGTGGAACAGCTTGGCGGTGAGGTTGTCAAGGTTGTATTTCTCATGGAACTTGCAGGTTTAAAGGGACGCGAAAGACTGAACGGGTATGATGTAGCGTCCGTAATTTGTTATGATGGTAAATAAGCACAGCTGATTGTGCAGGACAGGCAGGTGGGAGCATATGACAGAGATAACAAAAAGTACAGAAGCAAAAAAAGATGAAATGCAGGTTGAAAAAGAGAAGCTGGAATCTGTAAAGAGAGCAGATGCGGCAGTAAAGACCATGCATGATTTTACAAGTCCGGAGGTGCTTTATAAAGAACTGATAAACAGTGTTCTGAAGTATCATCCATCAACAGATATTTCCATGATAGAGAAGGCGTATAAGGTTGCAAGTGAAGCTCATGAAGGACAGAAAAGAAAGTCCGGAGAGCCATATATCATTCATCCTTTGTGTGTTGCCATCATTCTGGCAGATCTGGAACTTGATAAAGAAACGATAGTTGCAGGTCTTCTTCATGATGCAGTTGAAGATACCTGGATGACCTATGAGGAAGTGGAGAAGGAATTTGGTTCAGAGGTTGCACTTCTTGTGGATGGTGTTACCAAGCTGGGACAGTTATCTTATTCTGCGGATAAAGTAGAAGTTCAGGCAGAGAACCTCAGAAAGATGTTTCTTGCCATGGCTAAGGATATCAGAGTTATTCTGATCAAGCTTGCAGACCGTCTTCATAATATGCGTACCTTACAGTATATGCGTCCTGAAAAGCAGCAGGAAAAGGCCAGAGAGACCATGGATATTTATGCTCCTATTGCCATGCGTCTGGGTATTTCCAAGATAAAGGTAGAGCTGGATGACCTGTCGCTGAAATACCTTAAGCCGGATGTATATTATGACCTGGTGCATAAGGTTGCCCTGCGTAAAAGCGAGAGAGAACAGTTTGTAGGTGCGATTGTAAAAGAAGTTAAGAAACATATGGATGATGCCAATATTAAGGCGCAGGTGGACGGACGTGTAAAACATTTTTTCAGCATCTACAAGAAGATGGTAAATCAGGATAAGACTATTGATCAGATTTATGATTTATTTGCTGTCCGTATTCTTGTAGATACAGTGAAGGATTGTTATGCTGCCCTTGGTGTGATCCATGAGATGTATAAGCCAATTCCGGGACGGTTTAAAGATTATATTGCCATGCCGAAACCCAATATGTATCAGTCATTGCATACCACATTGATCGGACCCAACGGACAGCCCTTTGAAATCCAGATCCGTACCTATGAAATGCACAGAACTGCAGAATATGGTATCGCTGCACACTGGAAATATAAGGAGTCGTCTGACGGAAAGGCTCCTGTAGGTAAAAGTGAGGAAGAGAAACTGAATTGGCTGCGTCAGATTCTGGAATGGCAGAGAGACATGTCTGATAACAAAGAATTCATGAGTCTTCTGAAGAATGACCTGGATCTTTTTGCGGACAGTGTTTACTGTTTCACTCCACAGGGAGATGTTAAAACACTTCCAAGCGGTTCTACACCGGTGGATTTTGCATACAGTGTTCACAGTGCAGTCGGAAATAAGATGGTAGGTGCCAGAGTTAACGGTAAGCTGGTTCCGATTGAATATGAGATCAAAAACGGCGACCGTATTGAAATCATTACTTCACAGAATTCTCAGGGACCAAGCCGCGACTGGCTGAAACTGGTTAAGAGTACTCAGGCAAAGAACAAGATTAACCAGTGGTTCAAGAAGGAATTAAAAGAAGATAATATCCTTAAGGGCAAGGAGATGCTTGCGCAGTATGCGCGTGCAAAGGGATTTAAGATCGCAAATTATACAAAAACCCAGTATCTGGAGGCTGTTTTGCGTAAATATGGTTTCAGGGACTGGGATTCAGTACTTGCTGCAATTGGTCATGGCGGATTGAAAGAAGGTCAGGTTTTCAATAAGCTGGTAGAGGCTTATGATAAGGAAAATAAGAAGAATCTGACAGATGAGCAGGTTCTTGAGGCTGCTTCTGAGACACAGGAGAAGCTTCACATTGCCAAGAGCAAGAGTGGAATTGTGGTAAAAGGAATCCATGATGTGGCAGTCCGTTTTTCCAAGTGCTGTAATCCGATCCCGGGTGACGAGATTGTAGGCTTTGTTACAAGAGGACGTGGAATCACAATCCATCGTACAGATTGCGTCAATGTGCTGAATATGTCTGAGACGGACAGGACACGATTGATCGAGGCGGAATGGCAGCAGCCTGATACCAAGGAAAAAGAGAAGTATATGGCTGAGATTCAGGTTTATGCAAATAACCGTACAGGGCTTCTTGTGGATCTTTCTAAAATATTTACAGAACGTAAGATTGACCTGCGAAGTATTAACAGCCGTACAAGCAAGCAGGAGAAGGCAACTATTTCCATGAGTTTTGAGATTGGAAGCAAAGAGGAACTGCGTTCTCTGATCGAGAAGATCCGTCAGGTAGAGAGTGTCATTGACGTAGAGAGAACTACAGGCTGATCATGGGAAAATCTGCTGGAACATTATTTTATGGAACTGCTGCAGATTGACAGAAAGGAATAACATGAAGAACTTAGAATTACAGAAATGTATATTGGGACCAGTATATACAAATTGCTATTTCCTTAAGAATAAAGAAACCGGAGAACTGATCATTGTTGATCCCGCAGATTGTCCAGAGAAGATTGAACTGAAGGTTTCCCGGATGAGTGGAAAACCGGTGGCAATTCTTCTTACTCATGGACATTTTGATCACATTCTGGCTGCACAGGCAGTAAAGGAGAAATATAATATTCCGATTTATGCCTGTCGTCAGGAAGAGGAGATGCTCCGCGAACCTTCGATCAATATGACTGTACATTATGGACAGGGATGTTCTATTGTGCCGGATGTATTTCTGGAGGATCTGGATGTTATCAGACTGGCGGGATTTTCTGTTCAGATGATCCATACACCGGGACATACCAAAGGAAGCTGCTGTTATTATCTGAAAGATGAAGGTGTATTGTTCAGCGGTGATACAGTGTTCTATGGCTCTGTTGGAAGAACGGATTTTCCGGGTGGAAGTACAGCAGAAATTGTGAGAAGTCTCCATAAATTGGTAGATTCACTTCCTGAAGAGACCGAGGTTTTCCCCGGACATGATGCATCTACTACTATTGGTTATGAAAAGAGGTATAATCCATTTGTGTAAAATAGGCATTCTGTTTGAGAACAGAGATTTTGAACATGATGTTTATGAACTGATCAAAGCGTTTTATCCCGAAGCGGAGATACATACTCTTTATGAAAATGATGAAGCAGAGTATGACCTCCGCTTCAGTGTGGAACGGGATAATGACAGTTATATCATAAAATACGAAAAGGCAGAGAATCTGTCGAAACAGGAAACAGAGAAAAAAGGGGTGATTTCCGCAGACATACTTTCTAAAAAGGATGCAGGCTATGGAATGCAGGATGCTCATGCTCTGAGAAAAGAGAATAAAGATACTATCAAATATGCTCTGTATCAGTTGTTGGTAAAACTGACGGGCAGAACTCTTCCATGGGGAAATCTGACAGGAATACGTCCTGCCAAACTGGCAATGGGAATGATCGAATCCGGAATGAAAAATACGGAAGCAGCCCGGGAGATGCGTGAGAGATATCTGGTAAGCCCGCAGAAAACAGCGCTTGCCATCACTATTGCAAACAGGGAAAGAGAGATTCTGAAGGATATTGACTATGAAAATGGATACAGCCTTTATATTGGAATCCCGTTTTGCCCAAGTATCTGTCTGTATTGTTCCTTCAGCTCCTATCCGCTGAAAGTGTGGGAGCAGAGAACAGATGAATATGTGGAAGCTCTCTGCCGGGAGGTAAGAGAGACTGCTCTTATGATGAAGGGAAGAAAACTGGATACCATCTATATTGGTGGCGGTACTCCGACCACACTGCTTCCACATCAGATCCGTAAGCTTCTGGATACAGTGGGAGAAGCTTTTGGCTATGAAGGACTGGCAGAGTTTACTGTGGAAGCCGGCAGACCGGACAGTATCACACATGAAAAACTGATGGCGATCAGGGAGTATCCGGTAACAAGAATTTCTGTGAATCCACAGACCATGAATCAGGAAACCCTGGATATTATCGGCCGCAGACATACTGTGGAGCAGACAAAAGAAGCGTTTTATCTGGCAAGAGAGCTGGGATATGATAACATTAACATGGATCTGATCGTAGGTCTTCCGGGTGAGGATATTCACATGGTAGAGCGTACTCTTGAACAGGTTCGTGAACTGGCACCGGACAGTATTACCGTACATTCACTGGCAGTGAAACGTGCAGCAAGGCTGAATATTTTTAAAGAGAAATATCAGGAAATGTCTTTTGAGAATAATCAGGAGATTATGGATCTGACCATGAAAACCGCATATGAAATGGGAATGGGCCCTTATTATCTGTATAGACAGAAGAATATGAAGGGAAATTTTGAAAATGTTGGCTATGCAAAGGTTGACAAAGCGGGAATTTACAATATACTGATTATGGAGGAAAAACAGCCCATCATCGCACTGGGGGCAGGCGGTTCTTCCAAGCTGGTCTTTGACCATGGACAGAGAATTGAGCGTGTGGAGAATGTAAAAGACGTTTCTAATTATATTTCCCGCATTGATGAAATGATCGAGAGAAAACGGACAGCAATAGCTACCTGGCTGTAGGATGTGGAGGTAACATTTTGGACACAGTACAAAAGACAGCAGCAGGTTCACAGCAGAGGATTCTGGAATTTGACCTTGCTTCTGAACTGCATCATGGAATGCTGGTAAGTAATCTGGCTTATGCGGTTGCAGAGGAGATGGGACTGCCGCATGAACAGTGCTATGAGCTTGCAATAGCAGGAATGCTCCATGATATAGGAAAGCTGAAGCTGACAAGTTATATTAACGGACAGGAGCAGGATCCTCTGGTGATTGAGGAACTGAAGTATGTCCGGATGCATTCTACATTGGGATATGAGGAACTTAAAGGGCAGGGATATTCGGATTTTGTATTGGAGAGTATCCTGTACCATCATGAGAATTATGATGGCAGTGGATATCCGTCCAATAAAGCAGGTGATGATATACCCATAGGTGCCCGGATACTCAGAGTCTGTGATGTATATGCAGCATTGATTTCTGACAGACCATACAGAAGAGGATTTGATATTTCTTCAGTTATGGGGCTGATGATCGATGAAGTAAAGAATTTTGATATGCAGGTTTTTCTTGCGTTTCAGAGAGTGGTTCATAATGGAGACGGGCAGAATTTTTATAAAAGAGGAGGACAACATGGCATTAAAGAAGAAACCGGTAACCGGTATGAAGGACATTTTACCAAAAGAGATGGAAATCCGTAATTATGTGATGAACATGATTCGTGAAACATACGGAACATTTGGATTTTCATCTATAGAGACACCATGTGTGGAGCATATTGAAAATCTTTCCAGTAAACAGGGCGGAGAGAATGAGAAACTTATTTTCAAGATCCTGAAACGTGGGGAGAAACTGAAACTTGCGGAAGCAGAGAAAGAAAGTGATCTGGTTGACTCCGGACTTCGCTACGATCTGACTGTGCCGCTTTCCAGATATTATTCCAACAATGCAAATGAGCTTCCGGCTCCTTTTAAGGCACTTCAGATGGGAAATGTGTGGAGAGCAGACAGACCGCAGAGAGGACGTTTCCGTCAGTTTATGCAGTGTGATATTGATATTCTGGGTGAGCCTACTTATCTGGCTGAGATCGAACTGGTTCTTGCTACCACAACGTTGCTCGGAAAGCTGGATTTCCACAACTTTACGATTCGCATCAATGACAGAAAAATCTTAAAAGCGATGGCGCAGTACAGCGGATTCCCACAGGAAAGCTTTGACACTGTGTTTATCATTCTGGACAAGATGGACAAGATTGGTCTGGAAGGTGTTGCAGAAGAACTGGAGAAGGAAGGATTTGCAAAAGAGAGCATTGATACCTACCTTGGACTTTTCAAAGAGATCACTTCTGACATTGAGGGTGTTCGTTACTGCAAAGAGAAATTAAAAGATGTTCTGGATCCTAAGGTTGCCGAGGATCTTGAGACTATTATTTCTACTGTGGATTCTGTTAAAACCGCAGACTTCAGGATGTCCTTTGATCCGACTCTGGTACGTGGAATGTCTTACTATACAGGTCCGATCTTCGAGATTTCTATGGATGAGTTCGGCGGCAGTGTAGGCGGCGGTGGACGTTACGATGAGATGATCGGTAAATTTACCGGAAACAATACATCTGCATGTGGTTTCTCTATTGGATTTGAGAGGATTGTAATGCTTCTCCTTGAGAGAAATTACGAAATTCCGACAAAAAATGGCAAGAAAGCATATCTTATTGAGAAGAATATGCCGGCTGATAAGATGTTGACTATTCTGAAACAGGCTCAGGAAGAGCGTAATGCAGGAACTCAGATCAATATTTCTATTATGAAAAAGAATAAGAAATTCCAGAAAGATCAGATGACTGCAGAAGGTTATACAGAGTTTGTTGAATTCTTTAGAGACAGAGTGTAAAGGTCGTTAAATTTTATAATTAATATAGAAAAGCATGAAAAGAGGAAAAAAACATGGCTGAAAGTATGCAGGGACTGCACAGAACATGCCGATGTGCAGAAGTGACAAAGGAAATGATCGGAAAAGAAGTCGTCCTTATGGGATGGGTTCAGAAAGCCCGCGATAAAGGCGGAATTATTTTCGTAGATTTAAGAGACCGCTCAGGTATCATGCAGCTGATCTTTGAGAATGGCAGCATTGATGAAGAAGGTTTCGCAAAAGCGGGAAAACTCAGAAGTGAATTTGTGATCGCAGTCACCGGTGTGGTAGAAGAAAGAGGCGGTGCTGTCAATAAGAATCTTGCAACAGGTGAGATTGAACTGCGTGTAAAATCTCTCCGCGTGCTGTCCGAGGCAGAAGTACCTCCTTTCCCAATCGAGGAAAACTGTAAGACAAAAGATGAAATCCGCCTGAAATATCGTTATCTGGATTTAAGAAGACCTGATCTTCAGAAAAATATTATGCTTAAAAGCAAAGTTATGATGCTCACAAGGCAGTTCTTTGCAAAAGAAGGTTTTCTTGAAATTGAGACACCTATGCTTGGAAAGAGTACACCGGAAGGTGCAAGAGATTATCTGGTACCGTCACGTGTTCATCCGGGACATTTCTATGGTCTGCCACAGTCTCCGCAGCTGTATAAACAGCTTCTGATGTGCTCCGGTTATGACCGTTATATTCAGATAGCAAGATGCTTCCGCGATGAAGACCTTCGTGCTGACAGACAGCCGGAATTTACACAGATCGATATGGAACTTTCTTTTGTAGATGTTGATGATGTTATCGATGTAAATGAGAGATTTCTTGCATATCTGTTTAAAGAAGTTCTTGATATTGATGTAAAACTCCCAATCCAGCGCATCACATGGCAGGAAGCTATGGACAGATTCGGTTCAGATAAACCGGATATGCGTTTCGGAATGGAACTGCACGATGTAAGCGATGTTGTTAAGAACTGTGGCTTCAGTGTATTTACTTCTGCTCTGGAAAACGGCGGCAGTGTCCGTGGTATCAATGCAGAAGGACAGGGCTCCATGCCTCGTAAGAAAATCGACAAACTGGTTGAGTTTGCCAAAGGTTACGGCGCAAAAGGTCTGGCATACATTGCAATCGCTGAAGATGGCACAAGAAAATCTTCTTTTGCCAAATTTATGACAGATGAAGAGATGGATGCTCTGGTAGCTGCTATGGATGGTAAAGCCGGTGACTTGCTTCTGTTCGCTGCAGACAAGAAGAAACTGGTTTATGATGTACTTGGTGCACTTCGTCTGGAACTTGCAAAACAGATGGATCTGCTTGACAAGAATGAATACCGTTTTGTTTGGGTAACAGAATTTCCGCTTCTTGAGTGGAGTGAAGAAGAGAACCGTTTCACAGCAATGCATCATCCGTTTACCATGCTTATGGAAGAGGATCTTCCGCTTCTGGATACAGATCCCGGAAAAGTTCGTGCAAAAGCATACGATATCGTATTAAATGGTAATGAAATCGGTGGTGGTAGTGTGAGAATCCACCAGGATGACATTCAGGAGAGAATGTTTGAGGCACTTGGATTCACCAAAGAAGCGGCCCATGAACAGTTCGGATTCCTTCTGGATGCATTCAAATACGGAGTTCCGCCTCACGCAGGACTGGCATACGGACTTGACCGTCTGGTAATGCTTATGGCTAAGGTTGACAGTATTCGTGATGTCATTGCATTCCCGAAAGTCAAAGATGCATCCTGCCTGATGACACAGTCACCAAGTCGTGTAAGTGAAGATCAGTTAAAAGAACTGGAACTGGAAGTCAGACCTGAGGAAGTAACTGAATAAAGATTAAAAACCATTCTTACATCTGGCTGTCTGCAGATCAGCAGATGTAAGAATGGTTTTTTAATTGTTATTATCCGGATTATCCAGAGGCGAATCAGTCAAATTGCCGAAAATTGCATTTCCCAGAGTACTTCCCTCGTCCTGAAGCTTCCAGGAAACTCCATCATTGATAAAGACAAAAGCAACGTCATTAACAGTAACGGCGGTGTTCTTACTGATACAGTCAAGAAGTATCTCAAGAGATTTTTCATAACGTTTCTGTGAACCACCGATTACTGCATCTGCAGAGGTAAGGTATTTATCAAGCTCAGACTGATATTCGGATAAAATAGAATCGCTGTCAAAGGTAGTAATCTGGGTTGTGACGGTTGCATTATATCCGTTTTCGCTGCTGGACTTTATAACATATCTAAAATTTTTATGAATCTGTTCTGCGAGTGCTGCAGCAATGGAATTCTTAGAAGAATCAGAAGTATTCATAATATTTACAACACCCAGATAAGAACTCATTTCTTTCAGATCCAGTTTTTCGAGAGTATCAAGATATACAGTCAGGGTATCCTCCGGTGAAAGAATATCCGGATCAGCCAGATCAGCAATAAGACCGCCGACAAGGTCATCCTCCAGGGAATTAGTACGCTGGATTTTCCATTTTTCTTTTTTATTATTACCGGTATTGACAAGCTGTATGGAACAGTCTGTTTCTGCTGTATCATATTCATTGGTATTCAGAAGATGATTCAGGATCAGATAATGAGCCTCAAGAGATCTGGAAGAATCTTTAGTGCTTCCTGTCTGAGCCTGAGCTGCTTCTGTAATCTGAGTTTGGAGAAGTTCTGTTTTGAAATCTCTGGCAAGAGTCTGGGAACTGATCGTTGTCAGTTTAACAGAAACAGTGGCAGAATTATTTTCTGCGGAGATGCTGACATCCGAAATTTTGTAATCAAATTTCCGGAAAAAGAGAGAAAATGTTTCAGTGATTTCATCAGATAAATCAGTGTTCTCCGTAGCATCAGGAAACAGTTCCGTATATGGTATATATTTTTGCGTGGTTTCTGAATCCAGATTTTTGAGCTGATCCAGTTCAGTTTTGACTACGTTCTTTACATCTGACTCATTTTTATGAGAACAGCTACTGTTTATGGGTACAGCAAGCAGAATAAATAATATAGAGAGCAGAGGAATCAGACGTTTATTTATATTCATACATACTTTTTCCTTTCGTAGTTTTGGGATGTTATACTGTCTATTTTAACAGATTTTGCTGTCACTGTCAAAAAAGTGAAAAATATGAATGAAATTCATAAAAAAAACGTGAAAAAATTGTGAAAAATGCCACCGTTGATTTATAAAGCTTTCATTTTAGAATGAAATCTGATATGATGGGAAAGTGAATAATTTTGATGGAAAAATACAATAGTGTATAATAAAGATGATTCGACAACTGCAAAATATGGAACAGTTACGAAGATACTGTGTTGCTGCAGATAAAAGGAACGGCAATATGGTAATATCAAGGAGGCAATTATGAAGAAACGTATTATTATCGTTTTGGGAATCCTGATCGCAGCAGGCGGTATCGGAACCGGAGTCTGGTATCACTTTAATGGAAGCGGTCAGAGTGGAACTGGTGATTCTATTGTGTATGTGTCAAAAGTAAGTGTTATCACTGGATCTGAAACAACAGCGGTAAATCGGTTTGCCGGTGTTGTGGAACCGCAGAAAACTGTAAATGTAAAAATAGAAAGTGGACGAAAAGTAAAAGAAGTGGAAGTTAAGACCGGAGAAGAGGTAAAGGCCGGACAGCTTCTTTTTGAATATGATCTCAGCAGTATTGAGGATGATCTGAAGCAGGCACAACTGGATCTGGATAGATTAAAAAATGAACAGATCAGCCTGACAGAACAGATAGCTACGCTGGAAGCGGAGAAGAAAAAAGCAAAGGCTGAAGATCAGCTGTCCTATACCATTGAAATCGAGACTAACAAAATGAATCTCAAGAAGAATGAATATAGTCAGAAGAGTAAACAGTCTGAAATTGATAAACTTCAGAGCGCAACACAGAATACAGAGGTTCGAAGTGAAATAGATGGTGTGATACAGAAAATTGACACTTCCAAAATGACAAGTGATGACGGTGATTCTGTGGATGACAGCAGTGCAATGGACAGTAGCATGTCGTCAGGTGACGGAAGTTCGGACAGTTCTGCATTTATTACAATTCTCAGTACAGGTGCTTACAGAGTGAAAGGTAAAGTTAATGAACAGAACAGGGATTCTATTGTACCCGGAGAGGCAGTGATCATCCGTTCCAGAGTAGACAACAGTAAAACATGGAAAGGAACGATGGGATCCGTAGATGTGAATAATGGAACTTCAGATGACAGCAGTAATGATATGTATATGGGTATGGCAAGTACCAGTTCCGATGATCAGACAACGTCTACTTCTTATCCTTTTTATGTGGAATTGGATTCCTCTGAGAATCTGATGCTTGGACAGCATGTGTACATAGAACGTGACATCGGACAGGATGAGAAAAAAGACGGTCTGTGGCTCAGTGATTACTATATTCTGGACACAGATACCAATGAACCGTATGTATGGGCAGCCAGCGATAAGAACAGACTGGAGAAGCGTTATGTAACACTTGGAGAACATGATGATGATCTTGGAGAATATGAGATTGTTGATGGTCTTACAAAGAAAGATGCGATTGCATTCCCGACAGCGGCTCTGGAAGAAGGCGAAAAAACAGAGATCGGAGATCTGGCTCAGACAATGAGCGGAGGCGCGGACGGGATTACAGATATGGATGCTGATCAGGGAAATATGGATGATGAACAGCCAGATTCCGCAGATGGGGAAGCCTATACAGATCCAGATATGGAAGAGAATTCTGAAGATGACAGTTCGGATGACTCGATTGATCCAAATGAGGAACTTGTACCAATCGATGAGGCACCTGGTATGAGCGCAGGTGAAGACGTGGAGGGGATCGAATGATACTGGAATTAAAGGGTATATATAAAGAATATCAGCAGGGTAAAATGAAGGTTCCGGTATTAAAAGATGTGAATTTCTCCATGGAAGAAGGAGAATACGTGGCAATTATGGGACCATCCGGTTCGGGAAAAACTACTCTGATGAACATTATCGGATGTCTGGACAAGCAGACAGAGGGGACTTTTTTTCTGGATGGAGTGGATATTAAGGCATGCTCAGAGAATGAAATGTCTGATATCCGGTTAAATAAGATTGGGTTTGTTTTTCAGAGTTTTCATCTGCTTCCCAAGCAGAGTGCCCTGGCAAATGTTGAGATGCCGCTAAATTATGCGAGAGTACCTAAAAAAGAAAGAAAAGAACGTGCCCTGAAAGCACTTGACAGGGTAGGACTGGCAGACAGAGTGGATTTTAAACCCAATCAGCTCTCAGGTGGCCAGATGCAGAGAGTTGCTATTGCAAGGGCAATTGTCAACAATCCGAAACTTCTTCTTGCGGATGAGCCGACAGGTGCTCTTGACAGTAAATCTGGCGCACAGGTTATGGAACTTTTTCAGAGGCTGAATGATGAAGGGGTATCGGTATTGATGATCACACATGATGCAGATATTGCTGCACATGCGAAGCGGGTGGTTACGATCAAAGATGGTATCCTTCAGGAAAAGAGGTGATCTTCATGGGCAAAATCAAGAAAATCCTCGCTGGCGTACTTGTGGTGGCGATTGCCGGAAGCGGAATCACAGCCGGTCTGATGCAATTGAAGAAAAACAGTCAGAAAACAGTAGCAGTTACTCCTGTAAGTGGACTTTTACAGGAATTCTATACTCCGGCAACTACTCTTGACGGAATGATCACGTCAAGTGCAACACAGACTGTAAATGGTGACAAAGATTTAATTATCGATCAGATTTATGTGACAAAAGGTGATGCCGTAAAAAAGGGAGATCCTCTGATTTCTTTTGATACTACCCTGGTGGAAATGGAACTGAACATAGCGAAACTTAAACGGCAGAAACTGGAACAGGATTTAAATAAAGCGGTAAACAGACTGAACAGTCTCCAAAATGGTGGTCCTGTGGAGGAAACAGACGCAGGTGCTGCTGCAGATAATCTGAACTCTGCGACAGGAAGCGACAATGATACCACTGGAGATGATGATATGACCCCGGATGATACCATGTCATCTGCTGCTGATATGTCCGGCAATTATCTGGCAGCGGCGTTTCATCCTCTTTTACTTTCCGCGTTTACGGATGAGGGAGCTTCAGATGCTGCATCAGATAATGGAGAAGGCAGCAATGGAAGTACTGATACACAGGACAGTCAGAATACAGATGAATCTTCTGACACTACATCAGTAAATGATACTCCGGCATATGCGGATCCGTCTGCAAATGAATTTGGGGATGGGAATAATGATAATTCATTTGAGCCGGGAAATGCCGATACACCAGAGGTATCTCCGACTCCAACACCGGTGTTGGATCATCGCACCACATATTTTGATCCCTATTATCGAAAAGGTGATCCGAATATTACAGACGGAGACGAGCCATTCTATCAGGAACTGGATGCAGATTCTGTTCCGTTTACAGGAAGTGGCACAGAGGATGATCCATATGTATACCTGTGCAGCAGTGCAAAAGAAAAAGTAACAGTAATGGGTTCATTCTTTAATAAACTTGCAGGATACAGTCCTGATGGAACCAAAGTTGTTAATCAGGGTGGTTACTGGTACCGTCTGGAATTTCATCAGAATGATACAATAGCGGACTATGATGATCTGAAAACCTCCTGCACAGGTTATTATCTGGTAAACGGAAGTTTTCTGGAGAAACCAGTATATGAATTTGCAGAGGTGGAATTTACACTGGCAGATGCAGATAAATATGATGAGAATCCAGATGACGGAGGAGATGACAATCCTGGTGGGAATGATGTGGAACCTACTGAAACCCCTGTTTCCAGGGCAGATGCTATCAAGTATCAGAAGAGTAAGATTGCCAGTCTAAAGCTGGACCTTCAGGAAAGCGATATCAAGATATCACAGTTGGAAAAGAAAGCGAATAAAAAGCTTATCAGTGCAAAACTGGATGGTACGGTTACTTATGTGGGAGATTCCGGAAGTGGTGAGACAACTGACGGTAATGCTCTGATCAAGATAAAAAGCAGTGATGGATTTTATGTGGTAGGTTCTGTGAGTGAACTGATGCTCGATGATTTTAAAGAAGGTACAAAGCTCAACTGTACAAGTTATACCAGCGGATCTTTTGAGGCAGAGGTTATGGATGTTTCGGAATATCCGGTAACCGGAAACAGTTATTATGGAAACAGTAATCCAAATGTATCTTATTATGCATTTACAGCAGTGGTGACTGATAAAACTCTCCAACTGGAGGATCAGGACTGGGTTACTGTTAATTATGAAGCATCTGCTGCAGAAAACAGTATGGTCATTCAGAAAGCTTTTGTCAGAAGTGACAGCAGTAAAAATTATGTATACAAAGATGATAAAGGTGTCCTGAAGAAACAGGAAATTTCTGTAGGTGCAACTGTGGACGGCGGTTATAGTGTGATTGTTAAAGGCGGACTCAGTGCAGATGACCTGATCGCATTCCCTTATGGAAAAGATGTGAAAGAGGGAGCCAAAACGAAAGAAGTTACGCTGGATCAGATGTATGGATATTAATTAAGAAGGGAGACATTTTATGCTTGAAAATATACGCCTGGCTTTTCAGGGAATATGGTCACATATGATGAGATCCTTCCTGACCATGCTGGGTATTATTATTGGTATTGCATCTATTATTGCAATTGTTTCTACCATCAAGGGAACCAGTGAACAGATTAAGGAAGATCTGATAGGTGCAGGTTCCAATACGGTAAAGATTTATCTGTATGATGGAGATAACCAGTATGATGCGGAATATGGAAATTCCTCAAAAGCACCGATCCTGACAGATGATGTAAAAGAAGAAGTGAAAGATCTGGATCATGTTGAGAATGCAACTTTTTATTATAACAGTACCAGCGCATCTATTTATAATAATAATAACAGTCTGGAAGGTGGAAGTGTTTACGGCATTGATGTGAACTATCTGGCTACCTGTGGATATGTAATTCAGTCAGGACGGGGATTTGTAAAAGATGACTATAAAAATTACAATAAAGTTGCACTGATCGATGACAATGCAGCTCAGAATCTGTTTCCGTCGCAAAATCCGGTGGGGCAGACTGTAGAGATTAATCAGGAGCCATATACGATTGTAGGAGTAATCCGGCAGGACGAAAATTATCAGCCGACGATCAACAGCATTGATGAATATTATACTTATTATCAGTCGATTGTAGGAAGTGTGATGATCCCGGACAGTTGCTGGCCGATTTCCTTTAAATTTGATGTTCCTCAGAATGTAATTGTGAAAGCGGACAGCACAGATACCATGAGTTCGGTGGGAAATGCAGCAGCAGATGTGCTGAATAATTTAATTGCAGCCTTAAATACAGGCGGAAATACAACTATGAAATACAAAGCTGAAGATATTATGGAGCAGGTTAAGAATATGCAGAAGCTTAGTGAGAGTACGAATAATCAGTTGATTTGGATTGCAAGTATCTCTCTTCTTGTAGGTGGTATTGGTGTCATGAATATCATGTTGGTTTCTGTCACAGAGCGTACCAAAGAGATTGGATTGAAAAAGGCTATCGGGGCACGTAAGAAGACTATTTTGGGACAGTTTCTGACAGAGGCTTCTGTACTTACCAGTATTGGCGGTATTATCGGAGTGATAACAGGAATCGGGCTGTCGAAAGTGGTGGGAAAGGTTACTGGTTCGCCTACTGCAATCAGTGTACCATCAATTGTAATCGCAGTATTGTTTTCTACAGTGATTGGTGTAGTGTTTGGATTGCTTCCTTCTGTAAAGGCAGCAAATTTAAATCCTATTGATGCATTGAGAAGTGAATAAACCCGGTACAGAAAAACAATTAAGATTGTAAGAGAGTTGGACTGATTCTGTTATAAATATCACAAAAGAATAGAAACGTACAGTCAAAATTCCGCATGGGTCAATCTATGCGGAATTTTTTTGCAATAAATTATCGGTTCCTGATTGTGATACATAAAAAAATATGATAAACTGAACATAGTATGTAATTTTATGAAAAGATAATTGATACATAAAAATCTGAAGTGGATCAGAAGTAAAGGAGATATGAATATGGGAAAAATTGCCATTGTCACAGACAGTAACAGCGGCATAACACAGGACCAGGCAAGAGAACTTGGAATCAGCGTAATTCCAATGCCTTTTTATATTAACGAGAAGCTTTATCTTGAAGGAATCACTCTTTCACAGGAAGAGTTTTATGAGAGACTTAAGAATGATGAGGCTATTTCTACATCACAGCCGGGGCCGGCAGATGTATGCGGACTCTGGAATACATTACTGGAAAAGTATGATGAAGTAGTGCACATTCCAATGTCAAGCGGACTGAGTGCATCCTGCGATACAGCAATGGGACTGGCTCAGGAATATGACGGAAGAGTACATGTAGTAGACAATCAGAGAATTTCTGTTACACAGAGACAATCTGTACTGGATGCCCTCACATTAAGAGATGTGGGTAGAAATGCGACACAGATCAAACAGGTTCTGGAAGAACAGAAGCTGGATTCCAGTATCTATATTACCCTGGAAACTTTGAAATACCTTAAGAAAGGCGGAAGGATCACTCCTGCTGCAGCAGCAATCGGAACAGTTCTGAACCTGAAACCTGTACTTCAGATTCAGGGAGATAAGCTGGATGCATACTCCAAAACAAGAGGCAAGAAGCAGGCAAAACGTGTCATGCTCAAGGCTATGCAGAATGACTGGGAGAACCGTTTCGCGGAATATGTAAAACGTGGCGAAATGTGCCTGCAGTCTGCTTATACAGGAAATCAGGAGGAAGCAGAGGAATTTAAGAGAGAAATTGCCGAAGTATTCCCTGGAATTGAGATTGTGCAGAATCCGTTATCATTAAGTGTTGCATGCCACATCGGACATGGTGCTATTGCAGTTGCATGTTCAAGAAAAGTGGTAGTAGAATAAAACAATTTGAGGAGTTAGGAAAGAATGAAGAAACTTATGGAACAGATGGCGGAAGAACTTTCCGCAGCATTTGAAAAAGCCGGATACGACCCATCCTACGGAAAAGTAACCGTATCCAACAGACCGGATCTTTGCGAATTTCAGTGCAACGGTGCTATGGCAGGAGCCAAAGTATACAAGAAGGCACCGTTTATGATCGCTGATGATGTAGTAGCATACTTAAAAGACAGTCAGGTTTTCTCCATGGCAGAAGTCGTAAAACCAGGATTTATCAATTTGAAAGTAAAAGGTGAATTCCTTGCAGATTACTTAAAGGAAATGGCTGCAGACGAGAAACTTTCCGTATCAGCAGCAAAAGAGCCGAAAACAATCATCATCGACTACGGCGGACCAAATGTTGCAAAACCTCTTCATGTAGGACATCTTCGTTCTGCAATCATTGGCGAGAGTATTAAGAGAATTGGCCGTTTCGTAGGTCATAAAGTAATCGGTGATGTTCATCTGGGAGACTGGGGTCTTCAGATGGGACTGATCATTACAGAACTGAAACACAGAAAACCGGAGCTGGTTTATTTTGATGATTCTTATACAGGAGAATATCCGGAGAAAGCACCATTTACGATCAGTGAGCTGGAAGAAATTTATCCATGTGCAAGCGGCAAGTCCAAAGAGGATGAAGCGTACAGAAACGAAGCTCTGGAAGCAACTCATCTTCTTCAGCAGGGCAAACCGGGATACATGGCTCTCTGGAACCATATCATGAACGTATCCGTTACAGACCTGAAACGCAACTATGACAAATTAAACGTATCGTTTGATCTCTGGAAAAAGGAATCCGATGCACAGCCATATATTCCAGGAATGGTTGAGGAGATGAAAGAAAAAGGATTTGCCTATGTAGATCAGGGCGCACTTGTAGTAGATGTAAAAGAAGAGAACGACACAAAAGAGATTCCTCCATGTATGCTTCTGAAATCAGACGGAGCTTCTCTCTATACAACTACAGACCTTGCAACAATCGTAGAGCGTATGAAATTATTTAACCCGGATGAGATCCTGTATGTGGTAGACAAACGTCAGGAACTTCACTTCATCCAGGTATTCCGCTGTGCAAGAAAGACTGGGCTTGTAAAAGATGATACAAAGCTTTCCTTCCTTGGATTCGGAACCATGAACGGAAAAGACGGCAAACCGTTCAAGACAAGAGAGGGCGGCGTTATGCGTCTGGAAACTCTCATTAAAGACATCAACGAAGAGATGTTTACCAAGATTGTTGAGAACCGCAGCGTGAAAGATAAAGATGCGAAAGAAACTGCAGAGATTGTAGGGCTTTCAGCCATCAAATACGGTGACCTTTCCAACCAGGCTACTAAGGATTATATTTTTGATATTGACAGATTTACATCATTTGAAGGAAATACAGGTCCGTATATCCTTTATACAATTGTTCGTATCAAATCTATTTTGAACCGTTTTACAGAAGAAGGCGGCAACCTTGAAGCAGGTACAATCCTTGATCCTGTAAACGACAGCCAGAAGAACCTGATGCTTCAGCTGACAGGTTTTGGTGCAACCGTAGAGAACGCCTTTGAAGAAAAAGCACCGCATAAGATCTGTGCATATATTTACGAAGTATCCAATGCATTCAACAGCTTCTATCATGAGACAAAGATCCTCAGCGAAGGGAACGAAGCACAGAAAGCTTCCTTCATCCAGTTGCTGAAACTCACTAAGAAAGTTCTGGAGACATGTATCGATCTTCTTGGATTTTCTGCACCGGACAGAATGTAAAAATAAGATTCATCAATAAATCAACTTGTTGGTATGCTAGTTACTGTTCACACACCACTATCCCGCGAGGTGTTTTGGCATGAATATGCCAAAATCCCGAGACATACAAGCCAAAATTTCATTGCCGCAGGCAATCTGGAATGAATTTTGGCTACGTTACTGAGAACGGAGTGAACAGTAACGTATACTAAGCCCTGTTTACATATATTGTAAATGGGGCTTTTCAAAAAGAACGAAATGTGCTATCATGTATTTATCTAATCTATACGTGATGAAATTCTTTCATCACATTTTCCATTTTTATTTTAAACGAATTGTGAATATCTGCTTGGCTCAGATAAACTGCGGAGCAGTTATTCGGTTATGAGCAAGTAGCAAATCTGATGATTTTATCTGTTTGACAATTGAACAGGAGGTGAACCAGTGAATTTATCTGGAACTGTATTAAAAGGGCGTTACTGTATTCTGGATCCTGTTGGAAAAGGCGGCGGAGGGAAAGTTTACCTTGCCAGAGATCTGGAACTAGGCGTTTTGTGGGCGGTAAAAGAAATACCGGTATCCGACAGAAGTGAAGCTCGTATGCTTTTGAAACTTTCGCATCCGTCTTTGCCAAAGATGATAGATTACATAGAAGATAACCGAAAATGTTACCTTGTTATGGAATATGTCAGGGGAAAATCTCTGGGTGAGTATTTAAGAGGCGGAAAACATTTTTCCATAAATGAAATCGTTAAATATGGAATGGAGATTTCAGATGTATTCTCCTATTTTCATGGTCGGAAACCACCGGTTTATTATGGAGATCTGAAGCCTGACAATCTGATGCTGGGTGAGAATGGAAGATTATATCTGATCGATCTGGGCGGTGCTGTAAACGGATATAAATATCACCATAAAGTATGTACAGGCACTGCCGGTTTTGCCGCGCCGGAACAATATGAGGGAAAGATAAATGCAGCAACAGATATTTATACATTTGGAAAAACATTATCTGCCTTATGTGGAAAAACAGATTGTCTGTTATTCATCCGGAACATGTCATTATTCTGGCTTATTTTCAGATGCTGCATGAAGAAACCGGAAATGCGTTATCAAAATATGAAGACTGTACAGAAAAAACTAAGCAGAATCCAGAAGAGACAAAATCAGAGTAAAATTAAAAACATGTTGGTTTTGGCAGGGAGCAGTATTGCTTTTGCAGTAATAACTGTTTTTCTTCTGTTTAGTTCTGATCTGGTATCCGGCTCCAAAACATTTGATTTTTATGAAGAGCTAACTGATATTACAGACCTTTATTATCAGGAAGAATTTCAAAACGGCAGTAAAGCGGACAGGGAAAAAATTTGTGAACAGGCAGATACCGGACTGCGGAAATTACAAAAACAATGCACTGAAAAAGAGGAGTCCAGAAAGATATTACAGATTCTGGCAGTAAACAGTGAGTACCAGGAAAATTATGAAAATGCAGGATTCTACTATGAGCAAATGCTTCTTTATGATGAAACTTACAGAGCCGGATACGGTGAATATGGAATGTTCCTGTTCCGTACCGGGAAAAAGGAAGCCGGTCAGGCACTATGGACAGAATATAAGTCGAAAGAAACAATGTTAGACGATACAGTCAGCAGAAATCTGAGATTGTGGGAAAAGGAGATGGCTAAGAGTGAAGAAAAATCATAACAGACTCTGGATTGTGACATTTGTATGTTTATGTCTGTGTCTGACTTCGACTATCTCTGCCATGCAGATGGGAGGTTTTGATATTGATGTAGGAAATGGAGAAAGCAGTAGCTGGCAATGGCAGGAACAGCAGTGGAATCAGAGCAGTTGGGAGAATACGTGGGAAAATAACCGGCAGACTGGAGACAACACATCAGAAACTCCTGTACAGAACGATCAGGCCCAGGACAATGGATATCAGTATGATTCTGATATAGAAAACGGAACACAGGATAATATACAGCAATGGGATGGTGTACAGCAGAATAACACTGACTGGAATAACAGCAGTCAATGGAACAATAATTCTCAGTGGGATAATAATTCCCAGAATAATAATGTTCAGAGTAATAATGTCCGGAATAATAATTCTGCATGGAACGCTCAACCTCAGACAGATAACAATATGCAGATAACATCCCGGACGGATAATGAATCCGCTGTTAAGATATCAGAAAAACCCACCCCAACATCAATACCTGTACCAACACCTAAACCTGCGAAAAATCCGAAGCCGACAAAAACACCCAAATCAACTCAGCCCCTAACTCCTAAGCCGTCAAAAAAGAAAAATAAGAAGAAACAAAATAAAGCAAAGAAAACAGAAAAAGAAAACAAGAATACAGGTAATTCCAAAGTGTTTCAGAATAAAGAAAACCAGGGGGATACTGTTGAATACACGCATGTAAAAGATGAAGCTGTTAAGTTTCATTGCACACAAAATACAGATAGTTTCCATACCCCGCGAATTCAGATAATATCCCGGGGCTCTGTTCAGATTCTTTCTTTTCGGCTTAACAAAACAGAATGTCCCTGGCATTGGGAAGGAGACTGGATCATACCGGATACGGAAGATGAAAATGTAAAAGAAATAGAATTGTTGGTTATCTCTCAAGGCGGAAAGCTGATAAAAATGAATCCCCGGATTTTTTCCTCATAGACGCTTCAGGAAAACAATGCTATAATTTATCATATTATATCAATTTTTTTGAGACAGGAGGAACCTATGTACAAAGTAATTTTGTTTGATTTAGATGGAACATTAACAGAATCCGGAGAGGGTATCACGAAATCTGTTCAGTATGCACTGGAGAGAATTGGAAAGCCTGAACCGGACCTTGAGAAACTGAAGGTTTTCATAGGACCGCCGCTTATGGAGATGTTTATGCAATATGCACAGATTGATGAGGCAACCGCAAAACAGGCGGTGGAAATTTACAGAGAACGCTATTCTGTGACAGGAATCTTTGAAAATGCCGTATATCCGGGAATTGAGAACATGCTGGCACAGTTGGAGAAGAAAGGATATATTCTCGCAGTAGCATCCTCTAAACCGGAAGTATATGTGAGACAGATCATGGATCATTTTGGACTTACCCGGTACTTCACAGAAATCGGCGGAAGCGAATTGAATGGTCGAAGAACAAACAAGACAGAAGTGATCGAAGATGTTCTGAAACGTCTGAATATGGACAAACACAGAGATCAGGTTATTATGGTTGGAGATAAAGAACATGATGTATACGGAGCACGCAAAGCTGGCCTGGAATGTATTGCAGTTTCTTTCGGATATGGAACTGAAGAAGAGCTAAAACAGGCAAAACCTCTGAAAATCGTTGATTCTGCAGAAGGAATCGTAGATTTTTTCGCCTGAGCCCTCTGCGAAAACAAAATATTGTTTCTAAAATCTGGAGGGCAGGATATCCGGCAGGAATCCATTTTGTGATTTCGCAGATCGTTGCAGGGACTGCGTTGGCAGTATTTGCAAGAACAGCAGAAAATTCGGCAGAGACATACTATAATTACACGATTTTTCTCACAGGCTTAACAGGAATCCTGGCTATGATCCCGGCATTGTATTTTTATCGAAGAGATAAAGTTAGAAGAATTGCTGGCGGCCTGATCCCGGCGCAGAAAAAAGTACCGCTTTCTATATCGGAAACAGTTCTTTTACTTCTGGCAGGAGCCGGATTTGCACAATATGGAAACTTCCTGATGGCAATACTTCAGTCATTTATCAACAGCAGCACCTATCAGGAGAGCATGACCAGAATTACAGAAGGAAAATCACTTTTTATGATGATTTTCTGGATGGGAATCGTTGCGCCGGCAGCAGAGGAAATGATCTTTCGCTGGTTAATCTATCTGCGTCTGCGTGACTGGATGAAGCTGCCGGTGGCAGCAGTGATTTCCGGAGTGGTCTTTGGTATATATCACGGAAATATCGTGCAGGGAATATACGCAAGTATCCTCGGAACTGCATTTGCATGGATACTGGAAATGAGTGGAAATATTTACAGCAGTATGCTGCTCCATATGGGAGCAAACATCTGGTCACTGCTTATCTCAGAATATGCACTGGATTTGTATTCCATGAAATATGGGGTACAGATTCTCATATTAATCTATCTGATTCTGTTGATCAGTGTGGTATATTGCCTTACCCATTTCGAAAAGATGTGCAGTATAAGAAAAAAGAAAAGAATGATATAAAAATAGAGACAAGATAAAGACATCTGCAATTGTGGAATGACAGTACACATGCAGGTGTCTTTGTTATTAGAAAAAAGATTATGTTAAGGCAAAAAGAAAATAATCAGTATACGGAAATTTAGATGTACTGGAAAGAGTAAAACCTAACAGTTTGATTAGGATTCGGAAATAACCTTTTACTGAATTAAACAGAGAATATCTGTTTGACAAATAAGTATTTAGCTATTAAGTACTTGACAGATACAACAGTATTCTGTATTATGAATGTATCAATACAACTAATACACTAAGTACACACATAAAATAAAACAACACATCATGAAACACGTAACAGAAAGGAGGAATCACCAGTGATTGTTTTGGATTATCAGGACAGGCGTCCAATCTATGAACAGGTTACAGATAAATTTCAGATCCTAATCCTGAACGGTGTCCTGCCGCCGGGATCGCAGATGCCGTCAGTAAGGCAGCTTGCCACAGAACTGTCCGTCAATCCCAACACGATCCAGCGTGCATATATGGAGCTGGAGAAACTGGGACTGATCTATCCTGTAAAAGGCAGAGGAAATTTCGTAGCAGACAGCTCTCAGGTACAGAAGATAAACAGAGAGAGCTACCGAAAAGAATTCACAGCACTGATACAGAAAGGCAGAAACACAGGATTCAACAGAGAGGAACTGGAGAAAATGCTTGCGGAAATCTTTGAAAAGGAGGACGAATCATGATAGAGATCAGAAACTGCAGTAAAGCTTTCGGAGAGATCCATGCCATTGACCATGTATTAATGGAAATCGGTGAACGCCAGATTTTCGGACTGGTAGGGACCAACGGTGCAGGAAAGAGCACGCTGCTTCGAATGGCTGCCGGAGTGATAAAGCCGGACGAAGGAGAAATCCTGGTGGATCAGGAACCGGTCTATGAGAATGAAAAGATAAAACAGCAGATATTTTACATTTCAGACGGTGGATATTTTCCACAGGGATATACGGCAGCAGATCTGAAAGATTTCTACAGAGAATATTATCCGGACTTTATGACTGACCGTTACAGTAAATTAATGGACCAGTTTCATCTGGATGAGAAACGCAGGATCAGTTCCTACAGCAAGGGAATGAAGAAACAGCTTCTGGTCATTATGGGAATCAGTGCAGGGACAAAATATCTGTTATGCGATGAAACGTTCGATGGACTTGATCCGGTCATGCGTCAGGCAGTAAAGAGTCTGTTTGTGTCTGAAATCATGAATCGGGATTTTACCCCGGTGATCGCATCTCATAATATGAGAGAACTGGAGGACGTGTGTGACCATGTAGGATTCCTGCACAAAGGAGGAATTCTTTTATCCAGAGAACTGGAAGACATGAAATTCCATATCCATAAGATCCAGTGTGTACTGCCGGATCAGACAAAAGAAGAAGCACTTTTGAAAGAATTGGACGTTTTAAAGAAAGAACATCAGGGATCACTTCTGATACTTACTGCAAGAGGGACCAGAGAAGAAATACTTCAGAAAGTACAGACACAGAATCCAATATTCTGCGAAGTGATTCCATTGACACTGGAGGAGATATTTATCAGCGAAACGGAGGTGGCAGGCTATGAAGTCAAAAACATTTTCTGGTAGATCATTAAGAAGCAGCTTAAAAGGCAGTACCTGGATTCTGGTGCTGTTGTTACTGGGGTTTATGGTTGCATTTCCGGTAGCAGAACTGATGCTGATCGGAAATCAGACGGATGAAATCCACAGGATGACTTTTGCCATGATCTGTTCCTATCTGATAGTTCCAGGCTTTTTGGTTACAATGCTTGCGGCCGTTGTAAATGCCCTGAATGAATTCTGGTATCTTTTTTCCAGAGATAAGATTGATTTTTATCACAGTCTTCCGGTAACAAGAAGCAGGTTCTTTTGGGAAAAAGCAATCAGAGGTTTGGTGCTGTATCTGGTTCCATATGTGATCATGGAACTGATCACAATGGCGATCGCAGTCAGCAAAGGACATGGTAGTCATCTGATCACGGCAGCGGGGAAAATGTTTCTGGAACATTTGCTTATGTATCTGCTGCTGTATTTCGGAGCAGTGTTGGCACTGGCAATTGCGGGAAATATTCTGGCAGGTATTCTGTCATTATGCTGTGTTTACCTTTACGGACCGGTACTGGGCATTCTTTTATGGGTGCTGGAAATGATGTATTTCAGAACGAATATGGGACTTAAAGAGGGAATGGCAGAAAAGATATCTGTTTTTCTTTCACCTGTATCTATTTCCGTGGCATTGCGGACTTATTCAGGACAAAAGAATTTCTGGATCATTATAGTGGGCGGGATACTGCTTCTGATTGTTCTGGCAGTATGTGCATATCTGGCATATACAAAGCGTCCAGCTGAGAAAACAGGAAAATCTTTTGTTTACGGATTTCTGGAACCAATCCTTTTGTTTATGGTCGTAATCCCTGCTGCTCTGGCAATTGGAACGATGTTTGCGCTGATCGGACCGGAAGAGAACAGGACTGGCTGGTGGATATTCGGGCTTGTGCTGGGGACAGTTGTATTTTATGGAATTTTGCAGGTTATTTTTGCAATGGATTTCCGTAAAATGGCAGCACATAAGCTGCAGCTTATGCTTTTGGGAATATGTGTAGCTGTCAGTGCCTGGATATTACACACAGATGCCATCGGATATGATACAAGAATTCCGACAATGGCAAAAACTGAGGGAATCAGTCTGAATCTGGAGTGGATAGGAACTGAGAGTGTGAATGAACCGCAGATGGAAGTGAGTTCTGGTTCATATAAACTGGACAGACTCTTTTATTTTATGGGCGGAAATTATGGCAGATGGACAGATGCAGGAATGTCAGATAAAATCTATGAAGTGTTAAAAGAAATTGCGTCTTATCAGAACAGTAAGGAGTGCAGCGGAACAGAAATAGGAGTTCAGTTTAAAAAGAAGAGCGGTTTCGATATTACCAGACAATATATAGTGACAGCGGAGCAGCTTGGCAGACTGCTGGAAGCATGCTATGAGCAGGGAACATTAAAAGATAATAAATATGATATTCTGGAAAAGTACAGACAGAAAGTGTCTTTTATAACAGTAGATCCTTTAAATGAATTAGATGATCAGTACTCTGTAACATTGGAAAAATCTGACAGTCAGAAGCTGCTGGATCTGCTGAAACAGGATATAGCAGAAGCCTCACCGCAGGAACTTATAGGAATCCCGTGTGGACAGATGGAGCTTTACGCTACTTCCTATGCAGATATGGATGAGCATATTGCACCGGAATCCTATGCAGAAGTAGGAAGATATATTTTCCCGACATTTAAGCGGACACTTGTTTTCCTGAAAGAAAAAGGTTATGCTTTTGTTATGGAAAAAGAAAATCTGAAACAGTACGATTATTCAGTGACATATAATGCAGAAGAAATGGATGTCACAGATTCTGAACAGAAAGAAGAATTAGCCCAGAGCCTGATCCGTGAATTGGAGTGTCCGGCATGGCTGGAAACGGAGGCGGGTGTGAGTGTGAAAGTGGCTCTGAACAGTACAGAGTCTGCCGGAGAATCGCTAAACGGAATAGAGTTTGCTGTACTGAAAGCGAAAGAGCCGGAATTTATAAAGAAAATAGTAGAAACTGGCGAGGAAGAAGAATGAAGAAAGCAGTTCGTCTGGACAAGTTCCTGGCAGATGCAGGAGCAGGAACCAGAAGTGAGGTAAAAAAATTTATTCAAAAAGGAAAAGTCCAGGTCAACGGTGTGCCTGCAAAGAAATCGGAGATCAAGGTCAGTGAAGAGGATGAAGTAGTTCTGGACGGAAACAGAATTTCCCAGGCACCGGAATTTGTCTATTATCTTCTGCACAAACCGGCAGGGTATGTTAGTGCCACAGAAGATAAGCGGGACAAAACAGTGATGGAACTTGTAGCATCAGACAGAAAAGGCCTGTTTCCGGTGGGAAGACTGGACAAAGATACGGAAGGACTGCTTCTGATCACAGACGACGGAGCACTGGCGCATGAATTGCTTTCTCCAAAGAAACATGTGGACAAGACCTATTATGCGGTTACAGACGGATGTATGACCAAAGAGGATGTGCAGCGCTTCGCAGATGGTCTGGAAATCGGAGAAAAAAATCCCACAATGCCGGCAAAACTGAAGATCCTCAGTACAAGAAAAGTTGAAGAGACAGAACTGGAACAGTACCCGTCAGGATGGTCATCAGAAATTCAGCTTACGATCAAAGAGGGGAAATTCCATCAGGTCAAGCGAATGACAGAAGCAGTAGGAAAGAAAGTCGTCTATCTGAAACGAATTTCCATGGGAGTATTGACATTGCCGGATGATCTCAAAAAAGGCGAATGCCGACAGTTGACTGCAGAAGAAGAAAAGAGATTAAAAGAAAGTGTTGTCATAAAATAAGTAAAATTGTAAGAATACATGGTTGATTGTCCGCTGATATAATGGACATTATAACATGTGTCGGTAAAGTGCAGGAAACTGAGTTTGTCAGAAGCAGATCAGAACCTGGAAGAAACTGTAAAAATAATAAAAAATTTGCAAAAAACCCTCTTTACATGGAGGGTTTTTGTATGCTATACTACAGAAGTTGCGAGTCATGCGCATCTATTGCGCGTGCAAAAATATACACGTTCGGAGATTCCCGCGGATGGTGCCCTGCGGTGTGAGGCTGGGTCCCCAGGAAAAAGAACCGGGCGGAAGAAATTAACCAAAAAGGAGAACAAACATGAGCGTTATTTCAATGAAACAGCTTTTAGAAGCAGGCGTACATTTCGGACATCAGACAAGAAGATGGAACCCTAAAATGGCTCCATACATCTACACAGAGAGAAACGGTATCTACATCATCGACTTACAGCAGTCTGTAGGTATGGTTGACGATGCTTACAATGCAATCGCTGATATCGTAGCAGACGGTGGAAGCATCTTATTCGTAGGAACAAAGAAACAGGCTCAGGATGCTATCAAAACAGAAGCAGAGCGTTGCGGACAGTTCTATGTAAACGAGAGATGGTTAGGTGGTATGCTTACAAACTTCAAAACTATCCAGAGCCGTATTGCAAGACTGAAAGAAATCGAAGCTATGGAAGCTGATGGAACATTTGACGTTCTTCCTAAGAAAGAAGTTATTGAGCTGAAAAAAGAACTTGCCAAATTACAGAAAAACATTGGTGGTATCAAAGAAATGAAGAGACTTCCGGATGCAATCTTCATCGTAGATCCTAAGAAAGAAAGAATCTGCGTACAGGAAGCTCATACATTAGGAATCCCGCTTATCGGTATCTGCGATACAAACTGTGATCCGGAAGAACTGGATTATGTAATTCCGGGTAACGATGATGCAATCCGTGCAGTAAAATTAATCGTTTCCAAAATGGCAGACGCTGTTATCGAAGCAAAACAGGGTACTGCAGATGTAGACGGTGAAATCGAAGCTGAATCTGAAGAGTTCGCAGCTACAGAAGAATAATTTTTTGAACCAGTACAGGAAAGCCGACAGGCTTTCCTGTCATTGAAAAAGGAAAAGCCCCTCCGGGCGATTTACGAATATTATTCAGGAGGAAAATGAAATGGCTATCACAGCAGCACAGGTAAAAGAATTAAGAGAAATGACCGGCGCCGGAATGATGGATTGTAAGAAAGCTCTTACAGCTACAGAAGGTGATATGGATAAAGCAGTAGAATTCCTTCGCGAAAAAGGTCTTGCTACAGCACAGAAGAAAGCAAGCCGTGTAGCAGCAGAAGGTCTTTGCAAAACTTTAGTTTCCGAAGACGGAAAGAAAGCAGTTGTTGTAGAAGTTAACGCTGAGACAGACTTCGTAGCTAAGAATGAAAAATTCCAGAACTACGTTGCAGATGTAGCAGCTCAGGCTATGAACACAACAGCAGCAGATATCGATGCTTTCCTTGCAGAAGCATGGGCACTTGATACAACTAAGACTGTTAAAGAAGCTCTTGCAGCTCAGATCGCAGTTATCGGCGAGAACATGAACATCAGAAGATTTGCTCAGGTTACAGAAGAGAACGGTTTCGTTGCTTCCTACACACATATGGGCGGTAAGATCGGTGTTCTTGTAGACGTTGAAACAGACGTAGTTAACGATGCTGTTAAAGAAATGGCTAAGAACGTAGCAATGCAGATTGCAGCTCTGAAACCACAGTACACAAGCGATAGCGAAGTAAGCGCAGAATACATTGAGCATGAGAAAGAAATCCTTATGGCTCAGATCCAGAACGATCCGAAAGAATCCCAGAAACCGGCTAAGGTTATCGAAGGAATGATCACAGGACGTATCAAAAAAGAGCTTAAAGAAATCTGCCTTCTTGACCAGACATACGTTAAAGCTGAAGACGGAAAACAGTCTGTAGCTAAATACGTAGAGCAGGTTGCTAAAGAAAACGGTGCTAAGATCACTGTTAAAGGTTTCGTACGTTACGAGACAGGTGATGGTATCGAAAAGAAAGAAGAGAACTTTGCAGAAGAAGTTGCAAAACAGATGGCACAGTAATCTGGTTTTTGCAGAACTTTAAAAAGAGTCTTAAAACCCTTGAAAATCCAGTATTTTCAAGGGTTTTTCTTATATACACCACTTCATATATTGCATTATAAATTCATGTAACTTTTTAAACGGATTTTCGTAAAATGTTCGTCATGGTTTTCGTAAAACCTGCGTACGAACTTCTTAACGAAAACTTCGCATGATTTTTAAGAAAAATGTGGCGATTTCGGTAGCTAACTATAAAGCAATTTATAATACTTGCAGGAATAGAGGTTCAAATTGCAAAAAGATTTGGGCAGTAGTAGGAAGGTTGGAAATGTGGTATGATTGAGAACAGGACATAAGAGAAAACAGGAACTGAATAGAGTGTGAGTAAAGAAGAAATCTTTGAATATGTGCAACAGCAATATGGAACACTCCCAGAATATCTATGGAGCAAATGACATTTTGGAAGAATACAGAAAGTGTGAGTAAAGAAATTATGGAATTGTTGAAAACAATCAGAGGAGACATTACAAAAATTACAGATGTTCAGGCAATCGTAAATGCTGCGAATAATTCACTTCTTGGTGGCGGAGGTGTGGATGGAGCAATTCACAGAGCAGCAGGACCAGAACTTTTGGAAGAATGCAGAACATTACATGGATGTGAGACAGGGAAGGCAAAAATTACAAAAGCATATAAGCTCCCTTGTGAGTATGTTATCCATACAGTAGGACCAATATGGAATGGTGGGAATCAAAATGAAAAAGAATTACTTGCAAGCTGTTATTTATCTTCTATGCAGCTGGCACTGGAACACAAAATCAGAAAAATCGCATTTCCGTCAATTTCTACAGGAGTGTATTCATTTCCGGTTGGACTTGCAGCAAGAATTGCAGTAAATACAGTTGCTGGATTTTTGAAGGAACATCCAGATGATTTTGATCTGGTGGAGTGGGTTTTGTTTGATGAACATACGGAATTGGTTTATGCGATAGAAGTAAATGCGCATAATAAAGGAATATAGAAGATGAGAATATTGATGTTAGGAAACAGTTTTACAACGGCAAATCATATGCCGGACATGTTGGATGAGTTGACCGGTGCAGAGATTGTGCAACATACCCGTGGAGGGGCACGATTGGCAGAGCAGTTAAATCCGAAAACAAAGATGGGAAAGCGTACACAGGAAGCTTTGCAAAATGAAAAATGGGATTTTGTCATTTTACAGGAAATGAGCAATGGTCCAATTACATCAAAAGCCAGTTTCCTTGAAAATGCAGAAAAACTCTGTGAGAAGATCAGGGAGAATGGAGCAAAGCCAGTTTTTTATGCGACCTGGGCATATCAACGTGGAGGAAAGAAGTTGGAAACTTTTGGAATGGATTATGATGAGATGTATCAGAAACTGTATGAAGCTTATCACCTGGCAGCAGATAGAAACCATACTTTGATTGCAGATGTTGGAAAGAAATTTTATGAACTTTCAGATAAAGTAAATCTTTATGCGGATGATGGGTGCCATCCAAATGAAAAAGGTTCCCAGATAGCAGCAGAGATAATTGCAGAAGTCTTGATGAATTGAATAACGTGATATGAAAAAAGCAGCTTGATTATCGAGTTAGTTACTCTCGGTTCAAACTGCTTTTCTTTTGGGCTTTATCTCTCATACAGGAGTATTGTCATCATCAAGTTGAAAAATATCGGCTATCTGGGATTCTATTTTTATGAAATCGTGGTGCCACAGGCAAAAGAAACTGCTTTGTCCATGGCTGCGGATGGAATGAAAGCTGAAAAAATAGCCCACTATCTCAAAGTAAGTGTTGCGATGGTTCAGAACTGGATCGATGAAAGCATGAGTGTTGTACAATAATTTAATGATATAATGAAGAGAAGCTGCCAGGAGAGAAGAAAAATCTCTTGGTGGCTTTTGGGAATTAAACCTATGATTTTTTTGTAAAATAGTGAGAGTATGATATCATCCTGCATATCTAACTTCCATAAATTGTCTTTCGTTATCAGAAATTGGTGGATTTTCCAGCGCTTTAATCCAGTAGATTTCTCCATCGCATTCTAACTGAATATACATCTTTTCGTTTATGAGTGCGCATTTAATGATTTTTGTTAATGATCCGGTTTTCAGTGTCGTGTTCACCGCAGTAGCATCTGGTCTGGTATATGTCGGAAGATCACTGTTTACTGTGAAATATCGGCTGCTTCCGTCTGCGGAATATATTTCTTTATAGGAGCCATATCTGCTTGTCGGAACAAATTTTCCATTGACATATTTGTAGGTGAAATTAATTGCATTGATACCAAGAGAATAAGAAACGATGCTCTCTGTAATTACAATCTTATTTCCTTTTAAGTTGGTAACTTCGCCTATGCGATGGTTTCCGTATCCTGCCATAATTTCAGTGAAATCAAGGGCCTTTCTGAACTTTCCGTTTGTGTATTTTAATAATGCACATACAGGTCCGTCACCATTATCAGCCGGTGCATAGAGATATAAAAACGGCTGTCCATTTTTCAATGTATAAATATTTGCTATAACATTATAAAAACGTGTATTTTTTAATCTGTAAGCTGTTTTTCCATTAACCGATACAGTAAGTGATGTATATGTTTCATCGTCGGTTTGATTGGCTGCTCTGATTCTGATTTTATCTTTCGTTCCATCACCGGTAACATCATATGCTGTGTATGTCCGATTTGCTTTTAATAGGACCACATCTGCCGCTGCTTTTACGGGTCTGGAAAAAATAATTACAAAACCAATTGCCAGAAACATGGTAAGCACAGAAATAAAATTGTTTCTTTTTCTCATAAAACATGACCCCTTTCGTGTAGGAATTGCTATAATTTTTATATTTTTATTGTATCATTGTATATGTGCAAATTGTATTTTTTAAGTTACAAAATCCTGAGATAATTTTATGAGAACCAATCCTCTTCCCTATGCATCTAATTAGTGTAAAAGTAAAAAGTAAACACGTGTAGTAATCCGGCTGGACAAAAGGAGAAGACAAAGTTATGACAAAAGATGTATTTATTAAGGAGGTTCGGGATGCAGAAGCCATGCTGTATCATATATCAAAGTCCATTCTGAAGAATGACTCTGATTGTGGGGATGCTGTGCAGGAAACAATTCTTAAGGCATATGAGAAACTTCCCACCTTAAAGAAAGAAAAGTATTTTCGAACATGGATCACAAAGATATTGATCAATGAATGCAATGGGATTCTTCGGAAAAGAAAAAATGTTATTCCATATGAAGAATATATGGACAATATGAGGCTGACTGAGGAGGACAGATACAGTCATCTGTATATGGCGATTATGGAACTTCCGGAGGATCTGAGGATTTTGGTAACATTGTATTATTTAGAAGGATTCTCACAGAAAGAGATCAGTGAGGCTCTGGATATTCCGGAAGGAACGATTAAAAGCAGACTTTCCCGTGCAAGAGAGTTTTTGAAAGCACAGTTATCCGATGAAGAAGAGAAAAGACCGATGCCTGGGAAAAACAGCAAACTATCAAAGAGAATAACAGGAAAGGGGAAAATGTCATGTTAGAGAACAAATGGAATAATATAGCACCGGAAGTACCACAGGATTTTCATGATAAATTTGAAGAGACACTGAGACATATTGAGCAGGCAGATGCAGTTGATAAAAAATATAAAAGAAAAAGATTCAGTGGCCGATTACTGATTGCAGCAGCAGTGATCTGTACAGGCATGGGAGTAACAGTGGCGGCAAAAGAGTTCTTTAAATGGAATGACCATCTGTTAAAAAGATTGGAACCCTCTGAGGAACAGCAGGAAACGATGCAGGAATCAAACTATATTCAGAATATAGACCAGTCTGTAACACAAAATGGTGTGACGGTTACCCTGACAGATTCTATTCAGGATCAGGGATTCCTGTATGCTTTTTTTGAAGTGAAAACAGAGGACAGTATTTCTATGACTGATCATACTTCTTTTGAGGAGATGACACATTTTAAAATTGATGGAAAAGAAGTATATGCAGAAGATGGTGACAGATTTGGAAGCCTGAGTACAGGTGTGAGCCAGGATAATCTGCTGAACTATGATCAGGATTCGGCACATTCTAAATATTTCACAGCAGGGATTTCTTATGACAGTGATTATAATCTGAGTAATAAAACTGTAGAAATCACATTGAAGAATCTTACGGAGGAAGGGGATTATGATAAGACTGTTATTACAGATGGAACATGGGATTTTAAATGGACTCTGGGTGCAGTAAAGCCTCCGACAACTCTGGAAGTGAACCGGAAATGTGATTTTGGAGGTTATGAAATCACAGTGAAAAAAATGGAAGTAACGCCCCTTTTATGGTCATTATATCTTGATTATGATGAAGCTATGAAGGTGTATGAAGATGAGAAAAACAAGTTTGAGTACACAGGTACAGATTATGGCATGGATCTTTATGGCAGAGCTAATATTGACCAGGTGCGTTATAAAGATGGAACGGTTTTAACACTCAATCTGACCATGGGAGGCATCGCTGGCGGTGGAGAAAAACAGGATAAGGAAAATGGTGTCATGATCATCAGAAACAGCTTCCCGCAACTGGTTGATGTAGATAACCTGCAGGCGGTACATTTTGGGAACATTGACCAGTGGCTTGAAGTGCGGGAATAAAAGTTTTTTTCGGTGATATAGAAAAATCCTCCCATAATTAGATAATGAGAAAATACAAAAAGAACCGATACAGTCTTTGCATGATATGATATCGGTTCTTTTTGGCTAAGTCTGCCAACTATGAAATTTTGTTTATATATTAACGCATCCTGTTCATGTACAGGAAACGGATTCTAGCGTATACTGAAATTATTGATTACAAGGTCTACATGAACTGCAAATACAGATTCCGGGTTATATCCGGAAGCCATATTTTGCACTTACCGGTAAAATCTGTAATAGTTGGCATAAAAGTTCATTACATATTCGATATAAGCTTTAAATCTTTTCATTGTCTTTTCCTCCCTTTCTTTATCTTATGGCTGTATTATAAAGCAGGTTGACCGGTATTTCCTGCCAAATAGAAAGAAAAAACAGACAAATCTTGCAAAAAGGAGATCAGGTAAATGTTTCCTGTATATGAGGAGAAGAAAGAAAACCTTCATTTTAGAAGTAAAACGTCCAGACATGCTTCCCCACACCTTCATAATTCCATAGAATTTATATATATTACAGAAGGAACCCTGGAGCTTGGGATGGGGCAGGAACTGTATCATATGGATAAGGGGGACTTTGCAGTAATCTTTCCGGATGTGATCCACCATTATCAGGTGTTTTCACCAGGGATAAACAGAGGCTGGTATCTGTGAGCAGGGATGACGCTGACAGGACAGTTTGCAGATACTCTTCAGAAATCATGCCCTGATAATCCAGTAATCACATCGAAGAATTTACACCCGGATATCCGGACAGAAAAACACCCCCTGGAATATTCACACTGGATTCAAAGAGCAGTCCGTCTGTGCTGCGAGGTGAAATGACAGCAAATGGAACCTATTCTTATGAACAGCCGGTAACGTACTGGATGCCATTCAATGGAGGAATTGGCTTTCATGATGCAGACTGGCAGCCATATTTTGGTGGTGACAGATATCTTACAGGTGGTTCTCATGGATGCATCAATCTTCCCCCGGAAAATGCCGGACAGCTTTGCAGTCTTATTCAGTATGATGTCCCGATAATTTGTTTTTACTAATTCTATATTCAAGATGTACAGGACAGGAGCTAAGTTGTAATGCAGTTGGCTCCTGTTCTTTATTGCCCTTTGTGTTCTGCCAGACGGCTTTAATTAATGTGTTTCCAATCTGCCGGAGGGAATTATGCCGTGTATTAAAATTAGGTAATGTAATTGAAGAAAAGGTATGATATCATATGGGCAACAAATTGAATTGTGTGTGGAGGTGATGGTTGTGAAGAAAAAAGTGACAATAGTGTTGGGCATTATTAGTATTGTTGCTATAAGTACAATGATTATGTTTTCAATATATAAGTCTTCAGAAGCCTGTCGAAAAGCAAATGCCGCGATACAGTGGGATTGTTCTGTAACCTGTGCGGAAGAGTCAACGCCTGATTCTTATGTAATTACATATTCCGATGCAAAAATTTTATCCAAAACAGGCGTGTTGACGGTTCAGAACAGAAACGATTTTGACATTATTGTGTATTTGCTCTGCGAAGGAAAACAGGAACTCGTATCTGGCAGGATTCCTGCGGGTGGCTGCTATTCTTTTATGAATGTTACAGATGAAGAATACACGGTAGGCATCCATGCTGATGTTGATGAAAATACGGATATAAAAGTATTTGTATATGACGGAAAAGACACCGAACCATATACAAGATAATTGATAAGACAAAGAAATATTGAAAAAAATATTCGCAGATATTTTGGGATATGAAGTTCAGGAATGGATAATGGATTTAGAAGCATTAGGAATTCACTCATATGACTTGGATGATCTGGCACAAACACAGAAAATATTCCACTGCCGATAAAAAAGGCAGCTTTTCCCTATATCCACACGCCATAGGTATCGAAAACCTATGGCGTTTTTTATAAAAATTTTTTCTTGAAAGCAAATGGCTGTTTTTCAAGTCTAATAATTATAAGAAGAAAAGGAGGTACTTTATGGATGCTTTAATAACAGAAGCTAAAAATGGAGATAAAGAAGCATTTGTCAGATTAATCCGGATGAATAAGCAGAGCCTGTATAAGACGGCCTGGATTTATCTTCGGGATGAGCAGGATATTGCTGATGCCCTGCAAAATACAATCCTATCCTGCTATGAAAATATACAGAGACTGAGAGAACCGAAGTATTTTAAAACCTGGCTGATGCGGATCCTTATAAATGAGTGCAAGGACATTCTCCGCCAAAAGAACCATGCAGCAGAACTGGATGATTTTGCAGAAGGTGTACATTGTGAAGAACTGAATCTCTGTGAATGGAAACAATTGCTTTTATGCCTGGATGAAGAAAGTAGGAAAATCGTGGAACTCTATTATTTTGATGAATTTTCAGTTAAGGAAATCAGTGCCCTTCTTGAAATGAACAGCAATACCGTATCAACCAAACTTTCCCGGGCAAGAGCAAAATTAAAAAAGGTGATCAGGAGGTGAGACTATATGAAAGAAATCAGAAGGATTTTAAAAGAAGAAACTGCAATACCGGAAAATATTGATAAAGCCATGGAAGATGTTCTGAGCGGAATTTTAAATTCCCCAGACGAGAAAACAACGGGGGCTTTAAGTAAAAAAACAAATGGAGAAAGAACGAAAAATTCAGGAAATAAGAAAAAAATAATTCGGATTCTTCTTCCGGTAGCTGCTATATTAGGAGTTAGTACTGGCGTACTTGCAACAAATATCGGACGACTGTATAAAGAACTTGAACAACAGGGGGTCGCTGAACAGGAGGCAGCTCAAATGGTTGTCACAGAACCTGAGTCAACTGCAGAAAATGTGGAAAATATTACTTCTTATCCAATAACTTCCGAGACGGTCGATTGGAATCAGTCCATGCTGACTGTTAAAGAAGCGTATTTTGATGGCGGCGGTTTAAGTTTTGTGGGAGAACCTTCCAATGAGGCAAAGAATTATATGATCACTTGCCGTGATCATGCAACGGTGAATGGAAAAGATGCACTGGCTTCTTTGAATAAAATAGAAGGAGAAGATCTTTATTATGGGCATATTACTTTGTATGATGACGCTTTGATTGAGAAAATATTAAAAGAAGATTCTGAAATAGAACTTTCCATGACTATTCAGGCATATCCTGTTTATGACGGTAAGATTTATTATACCTGGAAAGACGCTGAAGCTTACGAAAAGATTTTTAAAACTGGTTCTTTTACAGATTCAGAAGGAAGGGTTTCTTATGCACTTCCTGCGGAGGACGTTTACAGAGGATATACGCCTCAGACTCTTACGTTAACCCTTCCATTAAAGGATGAAGTAAGGGACATCATTGAAAAATATAGAAAAGAAGGGAAATTGCAGGCTGCTGACACCGGAGTAGAACCATCTTCGGGTGAGGGTACGCAGAACACAACAGATTTGGAAAGTTCGTCAAATACTACGAGTGTAAATGAAAAATATGATCCGGAGAAAACAATGTTGCAGGTAAAGGAAAACCATGTAACAGCTTCTCTGCCAGGGAAATCAGGAACCCTTACAATAGAAGCTGATATTACCGGAAATACTGATGACGTTTCAAAGGGAGTTCTGAAAAAATGCAATATATCAGAGAAAGACATCTGCTCCTGGTTTGGTGGGAAAGATGGATGGGAAAAATCTGTAACAGATGAAACGGTCTGGGAAAATAAAGAAAAAGGACTGCAGTTATTTATTTCGGATGGGATGATAGAGTGTGATGGATTAAGTGAAAAAGATATGGGATTTTTAGGCGAGAATACGGAAGATGAGAAATTAAATATTATAAATCAACTGTTTTCCAAAGCTGATTTATCTGGAACTTCTGTAAGAAAACCAATTAGCGACATGACGGAAGGATATGATTATTACGACATAGAAGTTCTGTTGAATGGAATACCGGCAGGTGGACTTTCTCAGTATCATTATCAGGGAAGCACAGGATTTGGTCTCAAGCCTGAAGACTGCTATTTCAAAATACCGATCCCGCTTCAGGTGAAAGAGAAAGAAACAGTTACTATGCTTCCAATGGAAGAAATTATGAAATCGGTGGAACAATATGTAAAAGAAGGAAAAATCGGATTTTTTACGGAAGAGGACACGACGGAGAAAACAGAACCAATCACGATTCCAGTTACGAAAATCCGCCTGAAATATTATATTGATGAAACCGCAGATGGACTTGTTTACAGGCCTGTATGGAGTTTTTGCTGTCCTTACCAATGGAAGGATTCACCAGAAGAACAGGAATTGTTTTATATAGACGGAGAAACCGGAGCTTTGATCCGGGACGCATTCGGATGGTAGACAATCATAAACAAGATATCTGCAGAGTAGAAAATTATTTACACGCCATAGGTATCGAAAACCTATGGCGCTTTTTATGCCCATTTCTGAAGGAGTACCGGAAATAAAACTGGCAAAAGTAAAAATGAAGAGTATTCATGGTACAGCTTCCATTCCTTATTTTTGCTGATATGAAGCAGGCAGAAAGCCAGGAAGACGATGTATCAATTGAAGGTATGAGAATCCTTTTGGCCGAAGACAATGAATTGAATATGGAAATTGCGGAATTCCTTCTGACAAATGCAGGAGCAGTAATTATAAGGGCTTCAAACGGCAAGGAGGCTGTTGAAGCATTTGCAAAATCAGGTGTTGGTGAGGTCAATGTAATTCTGATGGATATTATGATGCCAGTTATGGATGGCCTGGAAGCTACCAGAGAAATACGTACAATGAACAGAAGTGATGCATCTGCTGTTGTGATTATAGCTATGACAGCAAATGCCTTTGCAGAAGACAAGAGTAAAGCGTTGAAAATGAATCTGTATACACCCTTGGTTTCGCAGTCAGATTATCAGGCACATGAAAGCCAGAGTGTTCTTGAGAAGCTTTATGGGAATTCACTAAAAAAGTTTGTAACTTCACTTTATCATGGAAAGAAGATCAGCTCGGAAGAAGTCCAGGATCTCAGTGAATTTCTTAAGAACCTGGAGGACAGGGAGGAGTAGCGAATTATGGATGTTCTTGTTCTGCACATTCTGAAACTGAATATTATTGCAGCAGTAGTAATTTTACTGGTAAAAGTGCTTGCGACTCTGTTTAAAGGACGTGTATCAGCGAGATGGAAGTACTTTATCTGGCTGTTGATTACGATAAGCCTTTGTGTTCCGGTGCGCCTTCCGGAGAATCTGGCACTGGTGGATTTCAAAGTACTTAGAAGCAGTCAACAGAATACGCAAAACCCGAAGATAACGGATTACGCAGTCAGACCAGAGGAAAGTCAGAAGATAACAGAAACCGTATCATCTGCGAGCAATGACATGAAAAATCTGACAGAAATCCCGGAACAAAAGAGAACTGTCAGGTACGAATCAGATAAATGGCTGGGAATTGTGGCTGTGATTTTTGCTGCTGTCTGGCTGAGTGTAGCGGTACTTAAACTGACAGGAGAATTGCTGGCATATTATTTTTCTATAAGGAAGCTGGAACGGATGAGTCTGCAGGTAAGTGATCCGGTGAGTATTCAGATGTACCGTGCAGCGTGTCAAAAGAAGCACGTACGCAGAATACCGGAGCTCAGGCAAAACGCAGGTCTTACCACACCGCTTCTTGCAGGACTTTTACATACAAAATTGTATCTACCAGCAACCGGATATTCAGCAGAAGAAAGAAAACTTATCTTTTACCATGAACTTACACATTATTGCCATCGGGATCTCTGGTATAAGATGCTCCTTCGAATTTGTGCATCGATATACTGGTTCAATCCCTTTCTTCTTATCATGCTGAAAGAAGCGGATAAGGATATTGAGAATCTGTGTGATACAGCAGTTGTTCGCAGAGTTAATAAAAGGGAACATAAATTATATCGACAGCTGCTTCTCAGAACAGTGGCCATGGAAAATCAGATTCCATATGTGACAGCAAGTCTTAATGACAGCGAAATGGTGTTTAAAGATCGGATTCTGTATATGGTGAACATTCGGAGACTCCGCAAAGGAATTCTTCCGGGAATTCTTGTGACGCTGCTACTTGCAGGCGGTAATCTGGTATTTAATGTTTCTGCCGGGACAGATACAGTTTCAGTAGAGACGGAGAAGTCTGGTATTGAAAAAAATGCAGATCCAGAGAAAAATAATGTACCGGATTATGCACCGTTTTCTGAAATGGTAACTATGCAGAAAACTGCTGAAACACAGGACGAAGGAGGAGTGACAGAGAATACAGATACAGAGGATTCTGTAGACGAAGAGGAAAAAGCGGATGCGGAAACAAATGATGAACCTGCCATGGAAAACAGCGGACAGGTAAGTGAAACGACCGATGATGGAATTACCTCTGACAACAACGGGTCTGTTTCATCTTATGAGAGTCTGCCAGCAGGCGTACCATATACCAGTGGATTCAGTACTGCCTCCGGTGTAGCATCAATTGTAGCACCGGATGGAGGAGATGAAGAATCCAGAGTTCTTTACGATAACGGAGATGGGACCTATTCTGATGATTATGGGAGCCGATACAGTTATCAGGGAGATGGAAACTGGGCAGATGCCAATGGAAATTCATATCGTACCTGGAATGACGAAGATTATTATTCCGGAAACCAACTGGAACAGCATGAACTCCAGGGCAGTAACGGTACTGTTAATGTAAAAGAAACAACAAACGGAGATTATTATTATCGTGACGCAGATGGGGTCGGATACACAGACAATGGTGACGGTACCTGGACGGATGAGAATGGGAACATCTATACAGAATAAAAGAAAGCGTTTTTCGAAACCAAAAGGAATCGAAAAACGCTTTTTCATAATTTAACGGATAGAGAGCCTTTGAAATATATCATAACAGTAAGAACTGGATATAATCCAAGCCGCTTGCAGGAAAACGGTTTTCAAGTGTATACAGTAAAAAAGGATTTACATGAAATAGGAATCATAGCTATGCAGACATCATTCGGACATTCAGTTCCGGTTTATGACATTGAGAGGAAAAATCCGCAGATGTACAGGTTTTGACGCAGAATTATATGATGAAATGTTTTTTTAAAACGGATTTCTTTATATATGTACAATGTATACATAAAAAACTGATATGTAATCTGCTTTAGCGATTTTGAGTTGCCTAAAATTGAAAGTTAGGAAAATCTTAATAATTTCGCATGCAATCCATTGTGAATTTAGATGCTGTATTTGTTATACTTAATCGAGTACAAGCAAAAAGGAGAGTTGAAAATATGTCTGAAAAGATACTAATTATAGATGACGAGCAAGATATAGCGGATCTGTTAGAGGTCTACTTGAAAAATGAAAATTACATCGTTTATAAATTTTACTGCGCAACGGATGCCATGTCGTGTATTGAAAGCGGCGATATTGATCTTGCCATTCTGGATATTATGCTCCCGGATATGAACGGCTTTTCACTTTGCCAGCTTATCCGAAAGAAATACACTTATCCAATCATAATGCTAACGGCTAAAATTGAGGAAACGGATAAAATAACAGGACTGACATTGGGAGCGGACGATTATGTGACAAAACCTTTTCGCCCACTTGAAGTAGTTGCCAGAGTGAAAGCGCAGTTAAGACGTTACAAGAAATATTCGCCCGGTATCATCACAGAGAAAGTTCCATCGGAACTTTCCTATAACAAATTGTGCTTGAATGTACAGACCCATGAATGTTTGTTAGACGGTGAGCCGGTTTCTCTGACACCGACAGAATTTTCTATCCTCCAGGTTCTTTTGGAAAGTGCTGGTAGTGTTGTAAGTATTGAGGAACTGTTTCATGCAGTTTGGAAAGATGAATACTACTCTAAAAACAGCAGCACAATTACTGTGCATATCCGGCATCTGCGTGAGAAACTGAAAGATACTTCCGATACTCCACAGTATATTAAAACGATTTGGGGTGTTGGCTACAAAATTTAAGCGAAAGGAGTACGCTATGAAAAGAAAATCAAATTGCTTCGTAACCATTTTATTCTTAATTTATCTGGCACTCTTGGTTTGGATCATACTTTTCAAACTACAATTTTCAATCAGTGATCTGGACAAGATAAGAAGTATAAACTGTATTCCTTTTCACTATGATAAGGAAATTGGAGCAGCATTTCATTTAACAGAGGTGCTCGAAAATGTTTTGATTTTTGTGCCTATGGGTATCTATCTTCAAATGCTGATGCCAAAAGTAAAACTATATGTGAAGATAATGATGATTGCAGGAACCAGTTTTTTGTTGGAAACCACGCAATATGTTTTAGCAATCGGACGTTCTGATATTACCGATGTACTCACAAATGCGGCAGGCGGTCTTTTGGGGCTTGCTGTATATTCGATGGCAGCCCGGTTAATCGGAAATAGAATAAAAGCAAACAGATTGTTTTCCATTCTGGCAGGCATAGTAAGTGTTGTCGTGATTAGCCTGCTTGGCTTTCTTCTGTTTGCTAATCGGTAGGAGGTGTATTCTCATGTCGAAGAAAGAAATGACAACAGAAAAGCGCCTTAAAGTGCGCTTATACCTATCATTGCTGGTTTATACCGTTGTTGGATATGGTTTGACCCTTATCTTGGACTACATCTTTTCAAAATTTGACAACGGTATTTTTGCATGGCTCTACTGGCGGCTCGATCTGCTTTTTATTTTGTATCTGATGATCGGCTTTGTATGTATTTTCAATTACTATTGGAAAAAGCCGTGGGGCTATCTGGATGAAGTAATTGATGCGACCCAAACGGTCTATGAGCAGAACAATTATACTGTATCATTGTCTGACCCACTGAAAGAATTGGAGGCACAACTCAATCAAATCAAAATGTCTGTTCTGTTGAGCAAACGGGCTGCAAAGCAGGCAGAAGAAAAGAAAAATGAAATTATTATGTATCTGGCACATGATATACGCACCCCTCTCACAACGGTAATCGGCTATTTGAGCCTGCTCCATGAAGCCCCTGACATGCCTGAACAGCAAAAGGAAAAGTATGTAAAAGTTGCGTTGAATAAGGCAGAACGCCTTGAAAAGCTCATCAATGAACTTTTTGAAATTACCAAGTACAATGCACATAAGGTCATTATCAAAAAAGAAAATGTAGATTTACATTGTTTGATTGCGCAGGTAATAGATGAAATATACCCGACACTCTCTGCAAATGGCAACACGGCGGTATTTACTGCGGAGGACAACTTATCTGTGAACGCTGATCCCGAAAAGCTGGCGAGAGTTTTCAGTAATCTTTTACGAAATGCTGCGTCATATAGTTACCCGCAGACAGAAATCACTATATCCGCCAAACGGTTAGAGCATGATATTCAGATCACTTTTGAAAATCATGGAAAAACAATTCCACAGGAACAGCTTAACAGTATATTTGAAAAATTCAATCGCTTGGATGATGCTCGGCTTTCTAATACAGGTGGTGCGGGACTTGGTCTTTCTATTGCGGAAGAAATTATACATTTACATGGTGGAAAGATTACTGCATCCAGTCAAAACGAAACCATAGACTTTGTGATCACATTACCCCTTTCCGTTTAGGAAAATAAGAATGTGATCTTAGGAATTGCTTAGGAATTTAAGCGTGTGATTTTTGAGATTGAAAAGCCCTTGTTCGGTACAATGATTATCGAACAAGGGCTTTTTATTGTTCAGCCGAAGCAAAAGAAAGGAGTGTAAGCATGGAACTGAAAATAGAGCATTTAAGCAAGCAGTTCAAAGACAAAACAGCAGTAAATGATGTCAATCTGACATTGACTCCCGGCATTTGGGGACTTTTGGGAGCGAATGGTGCAGGGAAAACCACACTCATGCGCATGATTGCTGATATTATGACACCAACCAACGGAGCGGTTTACTATGACGGAAAAGACATTCGAGAGTTAGGTGAAGCTTACCGAAGCAAGTTTGGCTTTCTGCCGCAGGACTTTGGGTATCACCGGGATTTTACGGTCAAAGATTATTTGGAGTATATGGCTGCGCTGAAAGATATTCCTACAAGGGCAACCACCCAAAAGATCAATCATTTGTTGGACATTCTTTCGCTCTCCGATGTGAAAAAGAAAAAAATCTCCAATCTGTCAGGCGGCATGAAGCGTCGTGTTGGTATTGCACAGGCTATGTTGAACGACCCGGAGATACTTGTCATGGACGAACCGACAGCAGGACTTGATCCCGGAGAGCGCGTGCGTCTGCGGAATTTCATTTCCGAGTTTTCGCATGATCGAATCGTGTTGATTTCCACCCATATCGTATCTGATATAGAATATATTTCTACGCGCAACGCAATTATGAAAGCCGGAGAAATTGTTGATGTTGGAACTACCGCAGAACTTGTCAAGCGGATTGAGGGCAAGGTTTGGAATTGCATAATTCCGACCTCAAAGCTGCCGGAATGTGAAATGCGGCTGCGCATTATCAATCAGCGAGGCGAAGATCACAATCAGGTTTCTATTCGTTATCTGTCCGAACATTCGGAAATTGATGGGTCTGTCACAACGGAGCCACGATTGGAAGATCTGTATCTGTGGTTGTTCCCGCAGACAGACTTGGAAAAGGAGGACAGATAATATGCGGCTCTTTAGACTTGAACTAAAACGTATTTTGAAGTCACGGCGCACCCTGATTTTACTTGCAATCGCACTTTTGCTTTCCGTAGCCATGGCATACCTGCCTATTTCATTTGAGGGTATTAACCGTCCAAACGAAGATGGCACGGTTACAGAATTAGATGGCTTGGCAGCTATCAAGTACAAACAAGATTTATATAAAACATCCGCTGGTGAAGTGACTCCGGATAGGATCAAATCGGCTTTGGAAACTTATCAAAGCTGCGTTCGAGAATATGGGCCAGTCGAGGAAGAGGGCTTTCCTCTGGCTGTATTTATTGAATAACTGCGCGTCGCATTCTCGTTACTTCAGTGATGAGTTAGACGCGCAAT
>NZ_JAAIMY010000022.1 GCF_013300825.1 Blautia wexlerae | reverse complement strand
ATGACCCTCTGCTTGTAAGGCAGATGCTCTCCCAGCTGAGCTAAGATTCCATATTGTGCTTGTTTCAAGCGGCTTATTTGTTGTCCGCTCTGTAACTTGCTTTGCTATTATATAATGGATTTTGTCGGATGTCAACACCTTTTTTGAAACTTTTTTAATTTTTTTTATTTTTTTAATTATTCGTACATTTTAAAGCATTTCTGACATAAAAAACTCAAAAATTACAAGACAAATGCAAGTTTCTTATTTCCATCAATTCCCTCTGTAGGATTTTTATAATCATCCAGATACAGACAACGTGATGCAACCTGACAATATCTCTGTTCTCCCTTGTCATCTTTAAGGCTCAGATTTTCCTGAATCTATATTGCTGCCAAAATAAATCGGCACCCGGCTGTCCGTAAATCACCATTCCCTCCGGCTCAAGGAATGCTTTATCAAATTTCAGATACTCTGATATGGTCAGTCTGCCACTCAAAGCGGCAACCAGTTCCTTACACTCCAGACTCTTCACTGCTGCATCCATAATTACCTGCTCATAACCGAATAACTGCTTCGCAGTTTATTCAAAAAAGATTCCTTCTCCAGTTTTACCTGAAAAAGGAATCTCCTGTTATCTGTCATTATTATCTGTTATTATTCAGCATCTTCTGCTGCTTCAGTTGTTTCTGCATTTTCTTCTGCAACATCCTCTTTTGCTTCATCCTTGCTGTCTGTTTCTTCTGCATCAGCTTCTTCAGTGTCTGCGCTGTCATCGAAAGGAATTACTGCACCGTCATATTTCTCATTGATAAAGTCTTTGATCTCATCAGATTTCAATACGTCAACCAGAGCTTTGATCTTGTCGCTGTTTTCGTTGCCTTCTTTGACTGCGATTACATTTACATAGGTTTTCGCTGCTTCAGAGTCGGATTTCTCATATGCAAGTGCATCTTTTCCTACTGAGAATCCTGCTTCCAGAGCATAGTTTCCGTTTAATACCACATAAGCTGTCTCGCCTGTAACACGTGCTACCTGTGCTGCTTCCAGCTCTACGATTTCTACATTATGAGGATTCTCTGCAATATCCTTAACAGTTGCATTTAATCCTGCACCATCTTTCAAAGTGATGATTCCGTTATCCTGGAGAAGAAGAAGTGCTCTTGCTTCGTTTGTGGTATCATTTGGTACTGCAATGGAATCTCCGTCTTCCAGATCATCCAGGCTGTCTTTTGTTCCAGGATAGATTCCGAATGGCTCATAGTGAATACCGCCTGCATTTACAAGATGTGTGCCCTTCTCTTCATTAAACTGATCCAGATATGGGATATGCTGGAAGTAGTTTGCATCAAACTCACCGCTCTCAACTACCTCGTTTGGTCTTACATAATCATCAAATACAGTAACCTCAAGGTCATATCCTTCTTTCTCAAGAAGTGGTTTTGCCTCCTCAAGGATCTCTGCGTGAGGTGTTGCAGATGCTGCAACTGTGATGGTTTTGTCATCATCCTTTGCATAAACGCCTGTGCTTAATGTTCCTGCTACTAATACTCCTGTTAAAACTGCTGCCACTAATTTTTTCATAATAATTGTCCTCCTGAATTTTATATTTTAACTTTTTTCATAACCATTTTATAATCAACGATTTCTTAAAACTACTTTCTTCTGTCAATCTTATTTGCGATCATCATTCCCACTGACTGGAAAATCTGTACCAGCACTACCAGCAGAATAACTGTGACGATCATAATATCTGACTGATATCTGTAATATCCATAGCGGATAGCAATATCACCAAGTCCGCCTCCACCTACTGCACCGGACATTGCTGAATAACCAAGAATAGTTCCGATTGCAATCGTTGCTCCTGTGATCAGTGAAGTTCTGGCTTCTACCAGAAGAACCTTCACAATGATCCTTATATTGCTGGCCCCCATAGCTCTGGCCGCCTCGATCACACCTGCATCCACCTCTTTAATAGAAGATTCCACCATTCGTGCGATAAAAGGAATAGCTGCCACTACCAAAGGCACTACCGTTGCTGTGGATCCATAACTCTTTCCCACCACTGCTCTGGTAAAAGGAATCAGCAGGATCAGTAAGATCAGAAACGGAATACTTCTCACAATATTTGCAATTGCATCCAGTATCTTATACAACACTGCATTTGGCTTCAGTCCCTCTTTATCAGACACTGCCAGCAGCACTCCCATAGGAAGTCCGAACAGGTATCCCAGAACTGTAGAAAGAACTGTCATGTAAAGTGTTTCTCCCACACCCTGGACGATCATCATTATTGTCTCATGATCCCACATATTCTGTCACCTCCCCGATTGCTAAACCTTTTTCTTTCAGATACTGTTTCATCATTTCTGTTCTGGTACTGCCCTCCATAAACTCCAGTATCATCTCTCCCTTGGCTACACCACCTACATTCTTGGTATCTGCCTTCAGGATATTTACCGGTTCTCCGAAGGTAAGGATCAGATTTGCGATCACAGGCTCAAAAGCTGAATTCTCGGAGAATACAATTCGTATCTTCTCACCGCTTTTAATTTCTGCCTGTCCTTTTCCCCGACCGACATCCAGTCTGCTGTCTGCGCCGATATCGGAACCTGTATCCTTTCGGATCAGTTCTTTGGCAACCTCTGACTGAGGATTTGCAAAAATATCTGCAACCAGTCCTTTCTCAACCACTTCACCCTCATACATGATCGCCACATGTGTACAGATTTCACGCACAACCGACATCTGATGAGTAATGATCACTATGGTGATTCCAAACTGCTTATTAATCTTTTTCAGCAATTCCAGAATGGAAGAAGTAGTCTGCGGATCCAGTGCACTGGTAGCCTCGTCACAAAGTAAAATCTTCGGATCCGATGCAAGTGCTCTTGCAATGGCAACCCTCTGCTTCTGACCACCGGAGAGCTGTGCAGGATAAGCATTCTGCCTGTCCCCCAGACCAACGATCTCCAAAAGCTCTGCTGCCCTCTCTCTGGCCTCTGCCTTCTTCTTTCCTTTTATATAAAGTGGAAAACAGACATTATCGATCACTGACTTCTGCATCAGCAGATTGAAATGCTGAAAGATCATACCGATCTCTTCCCTCTGTTTTCTTAATTCTTTCTCTGTCAAATCTCCAAGAGCCTTCCCATCTATCAGAACCTGTCCCTCTGTGGGAACCTCCAGAAAATTCATACATCGTACCAATGTACTCTTACCTGCCCCCGACATACCGATAATCCCATATATATCACCGGAATCGATATTCAGGTTCACATCCTTCAAAGCCTCGACCACGCCATCTTTCGTGTCAAAAGACTTCCGGACCTTCTCAATCACAATCCCAGACATCTCATTCTCCCTCTCTCTTATTCCCCGCTCCGTTGAGCATGAACATACTATACCACTACACTTCCAAATATGCCAATTCATAATATCTAGCACCAGTTATAGTTTAAAACTATATTTTTATCGCTTTACCACATCAAATTCTATATCTCCTGGATTTATTCAGAAAGAAAAACAGCAGGAGAAAGGTCATATTCCTTTCATCCTACTGCTTTGAAAACGTAATATTCATTAAATTCCATCATCCACATCCGGTTCTTTGGGATTTGCACTTTTGCATCCATTACAGGTCATCCTCTGCTATATTCATTTTGACTTGGATAATCCATCTGAGAATAATTTGTCGTTTTGTCCCATGTAACATGAACCTGAGTCAAGCGGATATTCGCAATCCGGATCCAGAATACGCACTTACCATTTTTACTCTTCCAGGTATTTTTTGCGCAGCATTTACAGTTACTGACATTACCATACAAAACAGTATCAAAAAACACCTGTCAAAATCGCTGAGAACTTTTTCTTCCTCTTAGCTCCTTATCTTTTAATTTTTTTCACAGATGAGAACGCACTGTAAACTTTCTTTCCTTTCACTGTCTGATATGCGCGGATTTTATACTGATAAGTAGTATTCTTTTTTAATCCCTTATCTGTAAAAGAAGTGGATCTTGTGTCACTGACTTTTTTCCATGTCTTTCCAGTCAGTTTGTATACTTCATAACCAGATGCACCTTTTGTCTTGGCCCAGGTTACTTTCCAGCTCTGTCAAGCCCCATCATATTTTTCCAGCCCCGAATAGGTTTCCAGGAAATATTCATATCTCTGTACCGGATTACAGGTAAGAATCATTTTTCTGTATTCATATTCCCTCATAGATGCCACACTCTGCATTCGATTACAGACCAGAGCAATTTCTATATTCTCCATAGCCAGCTTTCGAAGAACATCCGCTGATATCCTTACAATTTCACAATCCGTTATCAACTCCACTGTCAGGAAAGAGGTTATCTGCTTGTCCAAATTCATGATCCCTACCAAAGCTTTACCTTCTCGTTCTCTTTCATCAGCAAAGTTTTTGCTTTCAACTTACAGATTTCCGAGTTCTCCGCCAACACCTCCAGCACAGCTTCCGATTTTATTCCTATCACATTATGAAAAAAATCTTTCAGTTTTTCCTCTTCATTTTCCCTTTTTCTTTCATCACTCATACTTTTTCCTTTTTACACTCTCAAAATCACCAGACAAAACCATCTTGCTTAAAGTTACTGTTTATCCTGTTCTTTTGCAAACAAGATTTTCTCTAATTATATCTTATTGTCTGACAAATAGCAATTTCACCGCTTGATTCAAATCAAGTAATCAAAAATATTTTTCCCAAACATACCCTTCACAATTTTTACTGCTACACAAAAATAGCTATAAGACTTCATTTTTGAAATCCTATAGCTTTGCTATTGATAATATTACGTTGTATTTGTAATCATCAATTATTTTCCAGTAACCATTGGAACACGACTAATAAACCGAACAATACTTGTGTCTTTATTCTTTATCATATTCAAAAATAACCGAAATCCTACTCATTTCTAAAACATATTTCGATAAGTCAAAATTACAATTTTCACACTTTAATTGATATAATATTCAACAACTAAACAAGGAGGCCATTTAACCATGAATAATGTAAAAATTCTATGTATCGCAGGCAGTATCGTACTCGGTAGTATATTGCTATCCGGACAAGCTTTTGGCAAAGCCCCCTCAGATCTAATCACCCTTTCCGCCCCTAAGGAGCCTGAGGGGCAACATGTATCTTATGATATAGATGGTTCCGGCTCTTATTATGACAGTGAGTCAGATACAACTTACTATTTTGTCAAGGGGATTGTCACTTCTTATTCTAATCATACAAAAACCTTTTCACTGACTTCCGACGTCGGTGAAACTTATGAGTTACCGGCAGATACGGATATTAATATAACCGACTATCTCAACACAGAAGCACATATATGGTACTCAGAAGACTCTCAAAAAAACTTAAAATTACTTGTGTTCTCTCCTCAAATTTTTTGGGAACATATTAATGAGCTGGAATCAGATGAGCAAATTCCGGATGGTGCCACAGAAATTGATGGGACTCTTTCAAAATATATCTCTTTCTGGTTAACAGAAGATAAAATAGATGTTACTCTCTTATTTGTTGAGGACAACGATGGAAACACTCATATATATGCAGAGGATAACACATGCAATAATTGTAATAGTTCTGTTTTTGGCAAAACAATCGGCGACTATATCAAGTTATATGAAGATATGCATTTAAATTCTCAAGTATATGATGATTTTAATGTTGCATATCTTATATCAGAAGCATCGTCTTGACTTACCCAAATGTCTGGTTGAGAACCTGATGTTTTTTACATCAAACATATCATATATTTTAAATGCCGCAGCCAATATTTTCAAAGGCTGCGGCATTTTTGACTTAATTTTTCTTTCAAACATGTTGCTTCTTCTTTTGACTGCTGCAAATATGTTTATGTCACAAATTCAAAATATCTTTTGCTTTTTCTCTGTCTCTGATAATCATCCCATGGGCAGCTAACTTATCCAATTGCTCATCAAAAGTCAATGGCTTTTTCAAATCCATAAAATCACTCCTTAACGTAAAAAAGCTGAGCACAAGTCTCAGCTTGGTCCCCAATGCCAAAAAGGCTTCGGGCAACTCTGTTACATATAGTATATTCAAAAAGCCACGAAATTGCAATAGTTTTTATTATTTTCATCATCAAAAAAGGGCGCTGCCCAACCAGGCGAATACGCAAAGTTAATACACTCCTCCACACCACAATCCCGGCGCTGCCCTTAAAAGAAGCGCAAGGGTGGAGTCCAGAGGAGGGACAGCGCTTTCTGTCCTTCCTCTGGGAACCTTCCGTCCTAGAAAGAGTTTATTTAAAATATTCCACACCAGACTCGAATATTTTAATATCCTGCTCTCCATAGATATTAATAGCAACTCCGTCCCCGCGACGTTCGCTATGTGCCATCTTACCAAGGATACGTCCATCCGGGCTGGTAATACCTTCAATGTTCATATAAGAACCATTGACATTCCATTCTTCATCAACACTGAGCTGTCCATCCGGAGTTACATACTGAGTTGCAACCTGTCCGTTTGCAAACAGCTTCTGCAGCCATTCTTCATTTGCAACGAAGCGTCCTTCACCATGTGAAGCCGGGTTACAGTATACACCGCCAAGCTGTGCCTTCTGCAGCCAAGGAGATTTATTACTAACAACCTTAGTATAAACCATCTTGGAGATATGGCGTCCGATAGTATTAAATGTCAGTGTAGGAGAATCTGCTTTCTGTCCGCAGATTTCACCGTAAGGTACAAGACCAAGCTTGATCAGAGCCTGGAATCCGTTACAGATACCAAGTGCCAGACCGTCTCTTTCATTGATCAGCTTCATAACAGCTTCTTTGATCTTCGCATTCTGGAATGCAGTTGCAAAGAATTTCGCAGAACCATCCGGTTCGTCACCTGCGGAGAATCCGCCCGGGAACATGATAATCTGTGCCTGATCGATTGCTTTCTCAAAAAGCTCTACAGAGTCATGGATATCTTCAGCAGTCAGGTTCTTGAATACTTTTACATCCACCTCTGCACCTGCACGCTCAAATGCACGTGTACTGTCATACTCGCAGTTTGTTCCAGGGAATACAGGAATAAACACGCGAGGTTTTGCAACTTTGTTCTTGCATACATAAATGCTGTCTGCACGATAAAGCTTCTCATCTCTGTCAGCTGCCTCTTTGTCATTCTCAGAAGAAACTGTCTTAAACACTTTTTCCAGAGTACCTTTCCATGCATTTTCAGCTTCATCTACAGTGATCACTGTATTTCCATAGGAGAAGTTACCGTCAGCAGTTACTTCACCGATCACTGTATAAGTGATGGAAAGCTCTCCAACCTTACCATCCGGAACTTCCAGGATAATATCACCAAATCCAGGTGCAAAGAAATCTCTCGGATCAAGGTTATGCTCAATCTTTACGCCCATGCCATTACCAAATGCCATCTTTGCAACTGCAGCTGCAATACCATGACGATCAAGTGCATAAGCCGAAACAACTTTGCCGTCCTGCATATCTTTATGAAGTTTTTCATACTGATCCATGATTCCTGCATAATCCGGCAGATCATACTGATCCTTCGGTGCACGAAGCCATACCAGTTTGTTTCCTGCTTTCTTTAATTCCGGTGTGATCACATCCTGGATCTTCGCAACGTCAACTGCGAAAGATACCAGTGTCGGAGGTACATCAATATCATTGAATGTACCGGACATACTGTCCTTACCACCGATAGATGGAAGTCCAAATCCCATCTGGGCTGCATAAGCACCGAGAAGTGCTGCGAAAGGCTGGCTCCATCTCTTAGGATCTTCTGTCATACGGCGGAAGTATTCCTGGAATGTGAAACGGATTTTCTTATAGTCACCGCCTGTTGCCACGATTCTTGCAACAGACTCTGTCACTGCATAAGCAGCTCCGTGATATGGGCTCCAGGAAGATAAATACGGGTCAAAGCCATAGCTCATCATGGTTACAGTATCTGTTTTACCATTCTGTACCGGAACCTTGGCAACCATGGACTGAGTCTCTGTGAGCTGATATTTACCACCGTATGGCATAAATACACTGCCTGCTCCGATAGAACCGTCGAACATTTCCACAAGTCCTTTCTGAGAGCATACATTTAAATCTGCCAGAGTTTCCATCCATTTAGCTTTTACATCAGCTACATCCGGGCGTTCTTCAAAGAGATTGCCTTCTTTGTTGGGGATTTCTACTTCTACAGTTGTCTCCTGATGTGCACCGTTGGTATCTAGGAATGCACGGGAAATATTTACGATTTCTTTGCCTCTCCATACAAGTACCAGACGAGGATCCTCTGTTACAACTGCAACAGGAATTGCCTCCAGGTTCTCTTCATTTGCATAGCCAAGGAAAGTATCTACATCTTTCGGGTCAACTACTACAGCCATACGTTCCTGAGATTCGGAGATTGCGATCTCAGTTCCGTCAAGACCTGCATATTTCTTCGGAACCTTGTCAAGGTCTACTCTAAGACCTGCTGCCAGCTCACCGATAGCAACGGAAACACCGCCTGCACCAAAGTCATTACATTTCTTGATAATATGGCTGACTTCTTCACGGCGGAACATACGCTGGATCTTACGCTCAGTAGGAGCATTACCTTTCTGAACCTCAGCGCCGCACACTTCGATAGAAGCTTCTGTATGAACCTTGGAAGAACCGGTAGCACCACCAATACCGTCACGTCCTGTACGTCCTCCAAGTAAGATAATGATATCTCCCGGATCAGAATTCTCACGGATAACCGCACGTCTGGGAGCAGCACCCATAACAGCACCGATCTCCATACGTTTTGCCACATAATTTGGATGATAAACTTCTTTTACATAGCCTGTTGCAAGACCGATCTGGTTTCCATAGGAGCTGTAGCCATGAGCTGCGCTTCTTACCAGTTTCTTCTGCGGAAGTTTACCCTTGAGAGTTTCTTTTACAGAAACAGTAGGATCTGCTGCACCTGTTACACGCATTGCCTGATATACATAAGTACGTCCTGAAAGCGGGTCACGGATCGCACCGCCAAGGCAGGTAGCTGCACCACCGAATGGCTCGATCTCAGTAGGATGGTTATGTGTCTCATTCTTGAAGTTGATCAGCCATTCCTCTTCTTTACCGTCTACGTCTACAGGAACTACAATACTGCAGGCATTGATCTCATCAGATTCTTCCTGATCAGCAAGCTTTCCTTCTGCTTTCAGTTTCTTCATAGCCATCAGAGCCAGATCCATCAGGCAGACAAATTTGTCCTTACGGCCTTTGTAAAGTTCTTCTCTGTCAGCAAGATATTTCTTGTAAGTATCTACGATCGGTGCTTTGTAATCACCTTCGTCAAATTTTACATCTGTCAGTTCTGTGGAGAAGGTTGTGTGACGGCAATGATCAGACCAGTATGTATCAAGTACACGGATTTCTGTCATGGACGGGTCACGTTTCTCTTCTTCTTTGAAATAATGCTGGATATGCTGGAAATCCTTGAATGTCATTGCAAGATTTAAAGAATCATAAAGTTCCTTTAATTCTGCCTCCGGCATTTCCTTAAATCCGTCAAAAATCTTAACATCTTCCGGTTCCGGGAAAACAGTTACCAGTGTTTCCGGTTTCTGCAGACCTGTCTCACGGGAATCTACAGGGTTGATGCAGTGATGCTTGATAGCATCAAATTCTTCATCTGAAATAGTTCCTTCAATTACATAAGTAGTTGCGGAACGAATGATAGGCTGTGCATTCTCATCCAGGAACTGTACACACTGAACAGCAGAATCTGCTCTCTGGTCAAACTGTCCCGGTAAAAATTCTACAGAGAAGATGCGGGAGCCTTCTGCTGCCTCAAAATTCTCCAGATATAAATCATCTACAGGTGGCTCTGCAAAAACAGTTTTGCATGCTTTATCAAAAACTTCATCAGAAATATTTTCTACATCATAGCGAATCAGCACACGTACTGCTGTTACGGATTTAATTCCCAGATAGCTGCTGACCTCATGTTTTAATTCCTTTGCCTGTACAGCGAAGGCCGGTTTCTTTTCTACATAGACACGTCTTACGTTACTCATAGAAACTCCTTTCTTATGTATGCATTGTTTTAAAAATGCTTTAAAAGCACCTTGCAGCCCGACTCCAGTGAACCTGCTGCTTGAACTATTGCTTTCTTTATAGTATCATAGGAAATATCATTAGTAAAATTAATATATCTTATATTTTTTATTAATGTAACTAATTAATCACTATCCGCGAAATGTTTTGGAATGAATATGCTAAAATCCAGAGACATACAAGCTTTAAAGTTCCATTGCTGCAGACAATTTATATCATCATATTATTTTATGAAAGGATTTATTTCTATGGATATTAATCTGGAATTATACAAAGTATTCTACTATGTTGCCACCACCCTGAGCTTTTCTGAGGCTTCCCGACAGCTTTTTATCTCCCAGTCAGCAGTCAGCCAGTCTATTAAAACTCTGGAAAAAAAGCTGAATCATCCTCTTTTTATCCGAAGTACCAAGAAAGTATTGTTAACTCCTGAAGGAGAACTTCTGCTCCAGCATGTAAAACCGGCTCTCCAGCTTCTGGACGAGGGAGAATCTCTCCTGTCAGGAGACAATCTGCTGAAAGGCCAGCTGCGTATTGCTGCCAGCGATACGATCTGCCGGTATTTTCTCATTGATTATCTTCAGAAATTCCATCAGACCTACCCGGATGTCCGCATCAAAGTCACAAACAGTACCTCCATCGGCTGTGCAGAGCTTCTGGAGAAAGGTCAGGCAGATCTGATTGTATGCAACTGTCCTAATTCCAGACTTGGCAGCCATTTTCAGACCCGTGTGCTAAAAGAATTCCACGATGTATTCGTTGCCAATACGGATTACTTTCCTGTACACACTGTTCAGACTGAACTGCAGGAGCTTCTGAACTATCCGATCCTGATGCTTTCCCCCAAAAGTACCACCAGTGAATATCTGCGAGAGGCATTCACAGCCCATAATCTCAAGCTTCTTCCTGAAGTAGAGCTAAACAGTAATGACCTGCTTCTGGATCTGGCACGGATCGGACTGGGGATTGCCTGTGTTCCTGATTATATGTTAAAAGAAAATGATCAGCTGACACCGCTCATGTTAAAAGAGCCTCTTCCCGGACGTCAGCTTGTACTTGCCCAGCATGACAGTCTTACTGTCTCTCAGGCTGCTGAACGCTTTATTGAAATGTTTACTTCCATATAATAAAAGAAGTCCTCACTCAGTACTGAAACAACAATTTTTATAATCGCGTTTCTTACTGAATGAGAACTTCTTTTTCTTATTTCGGCATTACAGCCAGCGCATCAGTAATATACTGATTGTCGATTGCTGCAAAGAATCCGCCGTCTGCCTTAGTTGCATAATCCATATCGATCGGCATTTTTCCAAGTACAGGAACCTTCAGCTCTGCTGCGATCTCATCAATATGGCTCTCACCGAATACTTTGATCTCTTTTCCGCAGTCCGGACATTTCACATAGCTGTAGTTCTCTACGATTCCAAGTACCGGTATCTTCATCATCTCAGCCATATTAAAGGCTTTCTTAACGATCATCTTAACCAGATCCTGAGGTGATGTTACAATCACGATTCCTTCGATCGGCAGAGACTGGAATGCTGTAAGCGGAACATCACCTGTTCCAGGAGGCATATCCACAAACAGATAGTCTACATCGCCCCAGATAACATCTGTCCAGAACTGTTTTACCATATTTGCAAGAACCGGACCTCTCCAGATTACAGGAGTATCCTCTGTAGGAAGCAGAAGGTTGATGGACATTACCTTGATCCCGTTTTTTGTGATCATCGGGTAGATACCTTCATCATTTGCCATTGCTGCACCCTTTAATCCATACATTTTCGGGATGGACGGTCCTGTGATATCCGCATCCAGGATACCAACCTTGTATCCCTGTGCTGCCATCATATTTGCCAGGGAGCCTGTTACGAAGGATTTACCAACGCCACCCTTTCCACTGACAACCCCAATCACATGTTTTACATTTGACTGAGCATTCATTTCTGCCTGAAAGCTCTGCTGTTTCTTGCTGCTGGAACAACCTTCGCAGCTTGCTTTGTCGCATGAAGTGTTGTTACATTCTTTTGCCATAATTAATCTTCTCCTTTATATTCATCCATATTATTTTACAAATCTGTCAATTGCTACCTCAAGTTCTTTAATTGCCTCTTTATCACCATGTTCCACTGCATCTACAATACAGTGTTCGATATGATCCTGCAGAATGATCTTACCTGTATTATTGATGGCAGATTTCACTGCTGAAAGCTGTATCAGAACTTCCGCACAGTCTCTTCCGTCCTCTATCATACGTTTGATAGATTCCATATGTCCGATTGCTCTGGACATACGGTTCAGCACTGCCTTTGTATGCGCATGACTGTGATGATGCCCATGTTCCCCGTGAGAATGTTCAACTACCGTCCCATCCTCCAGTACATGCGTATGTGTCTTTTGTTCCTCGGCCATAACATTCCCCTTTCTCTTTCAGAATATCCGATTTTTTACTGCTTATCTGTCTTTATATTCTCACACACTGTCTGTGGCTTTTCTGCTTACAGCACTTCCGTACAGCGTAAATGATATTATACCACATTTGTCAAATTTCTGTAAAGGAGCAACGCTGTTTTATTTGTGAAGTCGTAATATCAAAAATAATGGTTCCATCCTCCAGGACAGTTTTTTCATAGGAAACTTCTTTTCCTTTGAATTTATTTCTGATATATTCTTCCGGATCCTCAAGTTCCAGTTCTTCCACAAAAACATCACGCATCTGATTCCGCGGACATTTATTAAAAATTTCCCATATCAGTTCATATTCTTTCATAAATAAATCCTTTCGTTTATTATATTCCATCTCCAGTCCGTAAGACGGATATTTGCAATCCGTTTCACTATTTGAGTCCCAGATTGTTGCTTATTGTTTTTCGCAGCCCTCTTCGGCTGATTTACGGCAATCTGCACAGATTGTCCTGCGGTTTTTCCCAACCAGTCTGAGACTATTATAATTATTTTTAGATTTTTTGTCAAAAATAATTGCATGAAGACGAATTATAGCGTATCATAGTCTATAATTATCAAAACAGCAATGTTACTGTTCATTTTGCAGCCTGATGTTTTTTTGAATTCTGCATATTCACAGTAACTGTAACTATTCAGTACTTTCGGGAAGCAGTGTACCGGATAGTTACCGACAGCTACAAACTAATTACATATATAAAGGAGAGAAATCTATGAAGCTTTTAAAAGACCGAATTCTTAAGGATGGAGTTGTAAAACCGGGAAATATTTTAAAAGTAGACAGTTTCTTAAATCATCAGATGGATATTACCCTCATCAATGAAATCGGCAAAGAATTCAAACGCCGCTTCTCCGACTGTCCAATCACTAAAATCCTTACAATTGAAGCATCCGGTATCGGTATCGCCTGTATTGCTGCCCAGTACTTTGATGTACCTGTGGTTTTTGCCAAGAAAGCACAGAGCGTGAATCTGGATGGAGAAATGTATACAACTAAAGTAGAATCTTTCACTCATAAGAAAGTATATGATGTGATCCTTTCCAAGAAGTTTCTCGGACCTGAAGATCATGTACTTCTGATTGATGATTTCCTTGCTAACGGATGTGCACTTCTCGGCCTGATCGATATTGTTAAGAAATCAGGGGCAACTCTTGAAGGAGCCGGTATTGTTATTGAGAAAGGCTTCCAGCATGGCGGCCAGGAGATCCGCGATATGGGAATCCGTCTTGAATCTCTTGCTATCGTTGATTCCATGACAGACGATTCCTTAACCTTCAGAGATTAATTTTATAAAAAGGATGGGAAAACCCATCCTTTTTTTGTTCTATGAATTCTTTGTTTTTTTCTGATCCGATGTTTTCTCCACTTTTGAGTTATCTTCGGAATCATAGATCAGACTTTTTTTTCGTTTCACCTTCTGATTTATTTTCAGTTTCAGGAGTTGGTGTTACTTCTTCTGAATCTTCCTCTGGGGCTGTCTTTGATGTCACTTTCGGCGCAGAGGTTGCCTCTGGCGTAGGTGTTGCCTCCGGTGTCGGATCAGGCGCGATCTCATCTTCCGTATAAGTTCCGTTATCCACAAGAATCTGATAATTATCCTTGTCGATCATCTGTGCCCCACATGTAAAAGTCCCCACAATCTTTACTCCGTTATCATACTGTGAATAATCTTTTACGTCAACTTTCTCTCCTGTCAGATAGTCAATGGCCATCTGTGCTCCGCCCTGAGCCAGTTCCTTACGGTCCATAAACATGGTAAATGACATTTTACCTGCTGCAATATCCTTTACTGCCTGTGCCTCACTGCCATATCCTGTGATCATCGGCCATTCATCACTTCCCGGTTCCAGACCGCTGTCACTTAAAATTTCCTCTGCAGCATAAGCAAATCCGTCATATGCAGTACAGATAATATCCGGAGCCTTCTCCTCTGCATAAAACTCACTTATAATCGAATCAAGTTTTGTCTTTGCAGATGCCTCGCTCCATCTCATGATTCCTGTGTCATCAAATGACGTGTTTCCGGATTTACATACAAGTGTTCCATCATCCAGATATTCCTGAAGTCCCTCCTGGATTCCATTACACAGAAACAGCGCAGCATTGTCATCCGGAGATCCCATGAGAAATTCAATTGTATAAGACTTCTTATCCTCTCTGGCTTTATCCAGATTCATTTTTTTGATAATTTCTTTGGCAATATCCTTTCCTATCGCTCTGGTATCATAAGTTGCATAATAATTGATATCCGCAGTATCCCGAATCAGACTGTCATAGGAAATAACCGGTATTTCCTGCTCTTTGGCAGTTTTCAGGATATCTGTCAGACCATAGGAATCTACCGGATCAATAATCAGGGCAGAAACCTGCTCATCAATAAATTCCTGAATCTGGGAAATCTGAAGCGCAGGATCGCCGCCGGCATTCTTCACATCTGCCTCATATCCTCCATCTTCAATCTGCGAAGTCATCTCTTCGCTGTCAATTTTTGCATCCTCATCGTCATCAGAAAGAAGCACACCTATCTTTCCGGCAGAAGCTTCCGTTACCTCAGCATCTTCCTCTAATTCATCATCTGAATCTTTTTCTGAAGAATCTTCGTCTTCTTTCTCCTTCACTGATGTCTCTTTATTGTCTTCGTCTGATTTTGCACTGTCTCCTGCCTTGCTGCTGTCATCGGCATCAGAAGCATTTTGATTTTCCGCCTCTACTTTTTCACCTTCCTCAGTTACTTCGCCTACGCCCTCTTCTTCTACCTGAGCACTTTCATTTGCTGCTTCTTTTGCCTCATTCTTCCCGCAGGCAGACAGGAACATGGAGGATACCATTATTCCAAGCAGAATAGCTGTTGCTCTTCTTTTCATAATACGATCCTTTCTGATATCATATTTATTTATCAATTCCCTTATAATCTTTTGCAATGTTCTTCAGATAATCCCGATAGGCAACAGCTGCTTTCTTTGGTTTCAGAATATGTACATTCCTTCCCATTGAAGCCAGCCATCCAAAAAACGCCTTATCAACCACAACCTCAACAGTTACAATAAAATTATCCTCACCCTTTATTTTGCAGAAAATCTCCGAGCCAAAGGTACGCTGGATTTTTTTCTTTGTAGAATTCTGACATACAAGCCTGATCTCTTTTATATTCTCACCTGTTTGGGAGGGTGTCGGAGCACTGATCTTTGCAGGTGCTTCAAATGCTTTTCCAACCTGCTCCTGCACATTTTCAGATTTCTCTCCTGTTTCGCCATCTGGCTGATGTATTATCGTATTATCCGCTTCCGTTTTATCTGAAGCTGATTTTTCCTCATAATATCCGCCTTCCCGTCCTCTTCTGTAATGTATATCCATTCCAAAATCACGCAGGGTTTCCATATCATCATAAATACTCTTTCGTTCAGCTCGAATCCCCTGTTCTTCCAATTTTGCCAGAATCTCCTGCATGGTGACAGGCTTTTGACTTGTTGTCTCAGACAGCATTTTCTGCAGATACAGTATTTTTCCTTTTTGATTACATGATTTCGCCATAATTATCCTCTTACAAATCTGTGGTATATATAGTCATTTGCTTCTTTTTCCTGACTGTCATCTAACGGTGTAAGTTCTGTTTCTTTTCCATACTTTCTTTCCAGCGCATGTTGAATGAGCCAGTCTGCAAGCTGCGGATTCTTCGGAAGTAACGGTCCATGCAGATAAGTCCCTATCACATTCTTATATACTACGCCTTCATAGCCTGACTTACCGTCATTTCCTGCACCGTAAAGTACTTTTCCCAGTGGTTTGTTATTATTAATGCAGGTTCTTCCTCCATGATTCTCAAATCCAACAATCGGCATATCAAACAGATCACTTTGCAGAACGATATTCTGGATCAGACGGCCTTCGCCCTGCTCTGTATACAAGTCTACCAAATCCAGTCCTTTCATGTTTCCCTGATCTGTTTTGTAATACTTTCCAAGTAACTGATAGCCACCGCAGATTGCAATGACAACGCCGTTATCTTCCACATAAGCCTTAAAATCCGGCTGGATTTCCTGAAGCTTCTCACATACGATCATCTGCTCTCTGTCCGAACCGCCACCCAGAAGTACGATATCAAGCTTCGAGAAATCTATTTTATCATCCAGCTCAAACGGTATGGTCTCAGCCTCAATCCCACGCCACTGGCATCTCTTCATCAGACACTGAATATTACCTCTGTCACCATAAAGATTCAGAAGATCCGGATATAAATGTCCTATTGTGATTTTCATTATCTCTCACCCTCCAGTCTCTTCAGAATGTTTCTTGTACTGAATAATGCTGTATAATTTACCAGCACATACAGGTTTCCTGTTCCGTCCTCTACTCTGTCGCGGATTGCTTTCTCAACATCTCCCTGAAGAATAGAAGGAATATCCACATATTTCAGGCGCAGACGCATATCCTGACAGCGGATACCGCTTACAGTGATAGATTTCACTGAATCATTTCCAAGAAGATCAAAATCAACATCCCAGAGCCAGGAAATATCTGTTCCGTCCTGGGCATTATCATTGATCGCAATAATGATGTCCTTCGGTGCCTGATCCTGCATCACTGCGGAAATATTCTGATTAAATCCCGCCGGATTCTTGGCAAGATTTAAAGTTACTCCTGTTCCCTTAATACGAAACTGCTCCATACGTCCGTTTTCCGGATTAAATCTGCGGAGCATATCCCCGAAATGCTCTCCCGCAAATCCTGCAGTCCTCACTCCCGCATAAGCTGCCAGTATATTATACACATTATAAAATCCCTTATAATTTGCTACAATGTGTTTTCCTTCTACACAAAAGCTAAGCTGGTCGCCTACCTTTACATCCTCCGCATCAAAATCCGGCTTCGGTCTTGCAAATCTGCATTTTGGACAATAATAATCTCCCAGCTGGCTGTAATGATAGAAACGATATTCCAGCTTCTCACCGCATCGCTTGCAGAAACGTCCCTCCCTGATTTCATTTGCTGCTGATTTGATCACCGGTTTACTGATACCATAAGTTACATATGGATTCCCGGAATCCATGGCAAGATATGCGGATAATGCATCATCACCGTTTACAATAATCTGCATCTTCGGAACCTTGCGCATCATTTCTTCCAGAATGTTCATAGTAATATCAATCTCTCCGTATCTGTCAAGCTGGTCGCGGAAAAGATTTGTCAGAAGCATATAGTCCGGTTTGATTCTCGGAAAAATATGTCTGGTGGATGCTTCATCGGCCTCAATGCATGCATAGTCCGCATCAATTTTACCATTCCATTTCGAAGCCAGCACAAATGCGGCAACAACTCCATTGAGCATATTGGAACCTGTGTGGTTACAGATTACTTTCTGTCCTTCTGCTTCCAATGCCGCACAGAGCATATTGTTGGTAGTTGTCTTTCCATTTGTACCGCAGGTTGCAAAAATAGCCTTTCGTACCTGTGAGGAAAGCTGTTCCAGAATGTCTGGACAAATCTTAATTGCCACTTTTCCTGCCCAGGTTACACCCTGCCTTCCCATTTTCTTACATACGTATCCTACAAATTTTGCTGCACAGACAGCAATCATTACTCTTATTTTCATTGTGTATGATAATTTCCTTTATAATATAATCTTTGTTATTGCCGCTTATTTAAAATTCTTTTTGCTCCTGATATCTTTACCCTTATTCATCCTGGAACAGCTACAGCTATAATAATTCCTCTATGACCATTTCATAATGCCGGCAGGACAACTCAGTCAAACATGGTATCCTGCAGATAATCTGAGCATACACCCGCCGCACCTTCTTGCATATAATATTGTGCTTCCTTCAGGTCATTCACAGTATAAATATATAACCTGATTCCTTTTTTGTCAAAAATCTCCTGCACATCATCTGACCAGTATTTATAATAGACTGTAGCTGCCTGAATATTTTTTTCTTTACAGAATGCGGCGATCTCAGTCAGTTCTTCTGTAGAATATTCCTGCCATAAGGAATAAATATATCCAGGAAAATCATACAGCAGTGCTGTTCCGGCAAACATTGCCTGATTATAGATTTCCGGTATGATCTGTCCCATCACGTCCGGAACACCGGCAGCCTCTGCCAGTTCAATATAGTCTGCATAATCTTCCACTGTTTTCTGATAATTACGGAGAGAATACTGTTTGGAATCCAGCATCACAAAAGCGTCCGGATAATCACTCAGCAGAACCAGAAGATCCTCAAAGGTCATGGGCGTATATTTCCCATAAATGGGACTGGATAAAAATTCTTCTGAAGAAAGCACTTTCTTTTTATCCCCCTCCCATTGTCCAAGAGACTGATACCAACTGTGACGACATACCCACACATCATCAGAGGTTTTCACAAGATCAACTTCAAACAGCCTGCAGCCCATCTGATAGCCTGCCAGAAAACTCTCTTTTGAATTCAGATAGGTTTTATCACCAATTCCTCCCAGTGCATGTACGATCGTTTTATAATTTTCCCACTTAAATTCAGGTGTGGTGGCAGATATGGAATGGGCATCATTTCCCCACAGGAACAGTGTAACAGCCAGTAATTCCACCAACATCAAAAACATTCTGATGAAATAACCAAATCCTGATCGTTTCTTTTTCGTATTCTGCCTCAACTTCTCAATCTCCTGCCGGTCATTTGTATTCCTCACTTATCTTTTGCTCTTGTATTTTGTAACAGTTCAATGTCTTATTGAACGCCTCTTCATCAATCTGGTGTTTATATACTCTACGATTTTACGCTATCTGGCTAAAATAATCAAGGGTAATAAACGGTTATGTTACAGGAAGTGATTTCCTACAGCATAACAAAAAAACTGCATATATACGGCATGAACACCATACATATGCAGTCTTATTATCGTCTGGACAAATATAAAATCGAAAATCTGGCTGAATTATACTAATTCGATCAGTACTTCCATTGCAGCATCGCCTTTACGCGGTCCGATCTTAACGATTCTTGTGTAACCACCGTTACGGTCAGCGTATTTTGGAGCGATCTCATCGAACATCTTAGCAACCATATCTACGTCTTTAGTGTTTTTCTTTCTTCCGGCACCCTTTGCAGGTACTTCTTTAACCGGGTAGAAAACTTTCATCATCTGACGACGGGCATGAAGTCTGGAAGGAGCATCTTTCTTGATCTCTTTCTGTACTTCATCGTATACAGTTTTCTTCTTTCCGTCAACAACTTCTTTTACTCTCTTGCCTTCAGCGTCTTTACGAGCAACTTTAGCAGTTACAGTAACAGTTTCGAAGTTATCTTTTTCGCGGACAGCCATAGCTACAAGACTTTCAGCGATTTTACGGATTTCTTTTGCTTTAGCTTCTGTAGTAACAATTTTTCCATGATATAAAAGGCTTGTTACCTGGCTTCTAAGTAATGCTTTTCTCTGGTCAGAAGTTCTGCTTAATTTTCTATATTTTGCCATTTAATTTTCCTCCATCTGTGGGACAGCCGGGCACGCTTGTTCGGTCTTACTGTCCGACTGCTTAGGCATCCCCACCGCATAATATCTCTTTGTTAACTGGTTACTGTTCCTTTACAGAACCAATAACCTAATCTGTTCTTACTCTTCTGCAGGCTGAAGCTGTAAGCCCAGCTCTTTCAGTTTCGCAAGAACTTCTTCTAATGATTTACGTCCAAGGTTACGAACCTTCATCATATCATCAGAAGTCTTGTTACATAATTCTTCAACCGTATTAATGCCGGCTCTCTTCAAGCAGTTATAGGAACGAACAGATAATTCAAGTTCATCAATGCTCATTTCCAGAACTTTTTCTTTCTCATTATCTTCTTTCTCGATCATAACCTCAGCGGTCTTCGCATTTTCGGAAAGGTCAATGAAAAGGCTTAAGTGCTCACTTAATACTTTTGCTGCAAGGCTTACTGCCTCATCCGGATCAAGTGTACCATTTGTGTACACATCCAGTGTCAGCTTATCATAATCGGTTACCTGACCAACACGTGTATTCTCTACGATCATGTTGACTCTGTCTACTGGTGTATAGATAGCATCAACTGCAAGTACACCGATAGGCATATCATCAGATTTACCTTTGTCAGCGCTGATATATCCGCGGCCTTTTGTAATAGTAAGTTCCATAGCAAGTCTGCAGTCCTTGCCACCGTTTAAGGTAGCAATCACCTGATCCGGATTCATGATCTCGATATCCTGATCAGCCTGGATGTCTGCAGCAGTTACAACACCTTTGCCTTCACACTCGATGTATGCAGTCTTCGGCTCGTTGTCTGTACTGTGGTTCTTAATAGCAAGGCTCTTAAGATTCATGATAATATCGCTCACGTCTTCTTTTACGCCCGGAATGGAGCTGAATTCGTGAAGCACACCATCAATTTTAACCTGGCTTACAGCTGCACCCGGCAGGGAAGACAGCATAATTCTTCTTAAAGAATTTCCAAGTGTAGTTCCATATCCTCTTTCCAGAGGCTCAACTACGAATCTGCCAAATTTTTTATCTTCAGATAATTCGGTAATCTCGATTTTAGGTTTATTAAAATCAAACACTATAGGGTTCCCTCCTTCTGGGTTAATAAAAGTTTGAGGGGTATTCATTCAAATACTACAATTCAGCGGAAGATATATATCAACCACTGAATCGTATAAATAATAGAAATATTACCAGGTAATTTTCTATAATATAATCCTATGGATTATTTGGAGTACAACTCGACGATAAGCATCTCGTTTACAGGAACATCGATTGCTTCTCTGTTAGGAAGTTCTTTTACAGTTCCTTTTAAGTTCTCCTGATCTACGTCAATCCATTCCGGAACAAGACGTCCGCCAGTTACTTCAAGGATACCTTTGTATCTTTCAGAACCTTTGGATTTCTCTCTGATCTCAATCTGATCACCAGCTTTTACAAGGTAGGAAGGAATGTTTACACATTTTCCGTTTACAAGTACATGCTTGTGGTCAACGATCTGACGAGCTTCTTTTCTTGTTCTAGCAAATCCCATACGGAATACTACATTGTCAAGTCTGCTCTCAAGAAGGATCATAAGGTTTGCACCAGTCTGTCCCGGCATTCTGTCAGCTTTGTTGTAGTAGTTGTGGAAAGGTTTTTCCAGAACTCCGTAGATAAATTTTGCTTTCTGTTTTTCTCTTAACTGTAAACCATACTCAGACATTTTACGATTTGCACGTTTTAACTGTCTTGTGGATTTTTTATCAATTCCTAAATAAATCGGATCCAGGCCAAGGGATCTGCATCTTTTCAGAACAGGCACTCTATTTACTGCCATTTCTCAAATACCTCCTAATATTCTAAATCAATTAGACTCTTCTGCGTTTTGGTGGGCGGCAACCATTGTGTGGTACCGGAGTTACGTCGCGGATGCTTGTTACTTCCAGTCCGCAAGCCTGAAGGGCACGGATTGCAGCTTCACGTCCAGAACCTGGTCCTTTTACCATAACATCTACAGTTTTTAAACCATGAATAAGTGCAGCTTTTGTTGCAGTCTCAGCTGCCATCTGTGCTGCATAAGGAGTAGATTTTCTTGAACCTCTAAATCCAAGACCACCAGCACTTGCCCATGAAAGAGCGTTTCCTTCATTGTCAGTCAGAGTAACAATTGTATTGTTGAAAGAAGACTGAATATGTGCCTGTCCGTGTTCAACGTTTTTCTTGACACGACGTTTTGCAGTCGCTTTTTTAGTCACTTTAGCCATTTTAAAACTAACCTACACTTTCCTATTTATCAATCAAATATATGTTACAAGAAACACCATGTCCACTAAATTCATTTCCTCGCTTCGCTCGTCATTCATCAAGTGTCCATGCAAGCTTCCTCATAAGATCAGCCTACGCTTATCAAATATTTAAAGCTTTATTTATTTCTTCTTATTAGCTACTGTTCTCTTAGGACCTTTACGTGTTCTAGCGTTGGTCTTAGTCTTCTGACCACGAACCGGAAGTCCTTTACGATGACGGATACCTCTGTAGCATCCGATTTCCTGCAGTCTCTTAATGTTGAGGGCGATTTCTCTGCGAAGGTCACCTTCTACTGTCATTGTTTCATCAATAACTGCGCTGAGTCTCTTTACTTCGTCATCAGTCAGATCTCTGACACGTGTGTCAGGATTAACTTCTGCCTTTGCAAGGATTTTGTCTGCGCTTGGTCTACCAATACCATAAATGTAGGTAAGACCGATTTCAATACGTTTTTCTCTTGGTAAGTCTACACCAGCTATACGAGCCATGTACTGTTTCCTCCATCTTCTACTTTGAAAGTCCTTAATGCCTGTACATCACTTACCCTCGCGAATTCTCTCACTCAAGTAAGGTGAAATGGGATGTATCGGACACATCACTTCCTTATTTCTCAGTTCCTAATTGGGGTGCCTCGGTAAAACACCCAGCTGCAATTGGCGAAAAGCAGCCTTTCCGAATTACTGCGGCCAACGGGCCAACGTTGCCTCTCGGTATTAGGCAATACATGCTAAAACTATCTTAACAGTCTGGACAACCTCTCCGGGTGTCTCATACTACAGCCGCACGTTACACAAACTTTAAACTGTCAATCAACCCTGACGCTGTTTGTGTTTTGGATTCTCACAGATTACTCTGATAGATCCTTTTCTTTTAATGATCTTGCATTTTTCGCAGATCGGCTTTACAGATGATCTTACTTTCACTGGAAATCCTCCTTCCGTAAATTCATTAAAATCTGCAGTTTTTTGAGCGCACAAATACAATATACTTACGCGTTCGGCTTATATATTATCACAGCAAAATATAAAATGCAAGCACTTTTTTGAATAAAATCACATTTTTTCATTTTCTCCCCCAATCATCCATTTATACTTCCCACTGCCAACATACAGCGTAGAAAAATAATTCATTTCATGTGCATTTGCAGGCATCTTAGATATTCTTAGCTCTCAGAAATCTGCGTTATGAGAAAATCAGGTCACTGTCTGAGCGAAGCGAGTTTGACCTGATTTCCTCATGCTTTTAGCAGATTTATGAAAGCTTAGAATATCTTAGATGCCGAAACCGCACATGAAATGAATTATTTTTCTACGCGTCCCCCTTTACAGCACAAAAAAAGAGAACCAGATCCCTCCAGCTCTCTTTCTCATCACTGCACCAACTGCAGTCCAATATTTCTTATTTATCTCTCCAGATAATCCTGCCCTTAGACAGATCATACGGAGACAGTTCAATCGTAACTTTATCTCCGGGAAGAATACGAATAAAATTCATACGTAACTTACCACTGATATGTGCAAGCACCACATGTTTGTTCTCTAGTTCCACTTTAAACATCGCATTAGGCAGCTTTTCCAGAACAGTGCCTTCCACTTCGATTACATCTGCTTTTGACATTTTAAACCTCCTGTATGTCGTCCAATTATTTCGTAAGAGTCAGAATCTCCGGATCTCCGTCTGTAATAAGAATCGTATTCTCATAATGAGCAGAAAGAGAACCATCCATAGTTACAACAGTCCACTCATCATCCAGCCATGCCACATCTGCACGTCCCATATTGATCATAGGCTCTACAGCAAGTGTCATACCCGGCATCAGACGAACTCCTCTTCGCTTCTGCGGAAAATTCGGGATCTGCGGATCCTCATGAAGGTGAGTGCCGATTCCATGTCCAACCAGGTCGCGGACAATCCCATAATGATATTTGGCAGCATGAGCACCGATTGCCTTGGAAATATCATTCAGATGATTTCCTGCACGTGCGGCCTTAAGTCCTTCAAAGAAACACTCTCTGGTCACATCCATCAGCTTACGCGCCTGCGGTGAGACCTCACCGACAGCATAAGTTCTCGCTGCATCAGAATGATACCCCTTATAAATAAGACCGGCATCAATCTTTACAAGATCTCCCTCCTGAATGATCTTCTCTTCAGACGGGATTCCATGAACTACCTCATCATTCAGACTGATACAGAATGATGCAGGAAAACCTCCGTAGTTCAGGAAATTCGGGATACAGCCCAGATCACGTATCATCTGTTCCCCGATACGGTCGATCTCCTTTGTGCTCACTCCCGGTTTAATGTACGGGATCAGACCATCATGTACTTTCTCAAGCAGATGACCTGCCTCCCTCATAAGTTCAATTTCATGTTCTGTCTTGATAGAAACCGACATTTTACCTCCAGATGGTGTTTAAAAACACCCGATTACTCTCCCAGGATGGCAACGATATCTGCAAATACTTCTTCAAGATCTTTTGTGCCATCCACTGATTTTAAAATTCCCTCTTTAGTATAATAATCGATCAGCGGCTGTGTCTGCTCATGATATACATTCAGACGTTTCTGAACTGTTTCAGGCTGGTCATCATCGCGAAGCACCAGTTTCTCCCCACAGGTATCACAAACGCCCTCAACCTTCGGTGCAGCATGTACAACATGATAAGTAGCACCGCATTTGAGGCAGGCACGTCTTCCGGACATACGGTTTACAATATTGGAATCCGGAACATCCACATCGATTGCATAATCAACTTTACTTCCCAGTTTATTCAGAGCTTCTGTTAAACACTCTGCCTGAGGAATTGTTCTTGGAAAACCATCCAGTACATAACCATTTGCCGCATCTGGCTGCTGTATTCTGTCCACAACCAGATCACAGGTCAGTTCATCAGGTACAAGAAGTCCCTGATCCATATAAGTTTTTGCTTTTTTACCCAGTTCTGTTCCATTTTTGATATTTGCTCGGAAAATATCTCCGGTGGAAATGTGCGGAATCTGATATTTCGCAGCAATTTTTTTCGCCTGAGTTCCTTTTCCTGCTCCCGGTGCACCCAACATAATGATTTTCATAAGATATACCCTCCGTTTTCTTTTTTAGCAAATCAAGGCTGTGATGCCATGCACCACAACCTCTCATTTTTAATTGTTCAGGAAGCCTTTGTAATTACGTACGAGAAGCTGTGACTCGATCTGTTTCACAGTTTCGAGGATAACACCAACAATAATGATGATAGATGTACCACCGAATGAAACATTCGCTCCGAACACACCATTAAAGATGAACGGAATCACGCACACAATGATAAGACCTACTGCACCTATAAATATAATATAATTTAAGATATTAGTCAAATAGTCTGACGTAGGTTTTCCAGGACGAATACCTGGAATAAATCCACCCTGCTTTTTGATATTATCTGCCACTTCCAGAGGATTGAATGTAATGGAAGTGTAGAAATATGCAAAGAAAACACAAAGTACGATGTAAAGAACTAGTCCCCATGTATACTGGAGCTGTTTCGGATTACACCAGTTATTGGAAGAAAGACCACGGATAATCTCACTTCCGATTCCTGTACCATTACCTTTTCCCGTTAACTGTGCAATGATAGCCGGGAAAGACATAATGGAGGATGCAAAGATTACCGGGATAACACCGGCGGTGTTAACCTTCAGCGGAATGTTGGTGGACTGACCGCCCATCAGCTTTCTTCCGACCATTTTCTTGGAATACTGAACCGGAATTCTTCTCTCTGCTCCGTTAAGGATAAGTACCAGAACTACTACCAGAAGAATAACGGCTGCAATGATCAGCCCTGCAAGAGTGCCCTTTGCAATCGTTTTTCCTTTAATAAAGTTCTCATACAGTAATGCCAGATCGCTTGGTACTCTGGAGATGATATTAATAGTAAGTACGATGGAAATACCATTTCCAACGCCTTTTTCTGTAATACGCTCACCAAGCCACATCAACATAGCTGAACCGGCTGTAAGGCAGGCAACAACTACAACACCTTTAAAGAAGTCCAGATCCGGAATCATACCCTGACGTCCAAATCCGATTGCCATTGCGATTGACTCAAATAAAGCAAGACCCACGGTCACATAACGTGTGATCGCAGTCATCTTCTTTCTTCCCTCTTCACCATCTCTCTGCATTTCTTCCAGTGCCGGAATTGCAATGGTAAGAAGCTGAATGATAATGGAAGATGTAATATAAGGTGTGATGTTTAATGCGAAAATTGACATTCTTTCAAATGAACCACCGGTAAATGCATCAAAGAAATTGAATGCATCACCGGCATTGCTGCCGAACCACTGTTTGAAGAAATCACTGTCAACTCCCGGTACCGGAATCTGGCAGCCGATACGGATGATAAAAATCATCCATATCAGATACAACAGCTTGCGTCTCATTTCTTTCACTCTAAAAACATTTTTAAGAGTTTCAAACATTAGATCACCTCTACTGTACCACCAGCAGCTTCAATTTTTGATTTTGCAGTCTCGCTGACAGCGTTTACTTTGACATTAAGTTTCTTTGTCAGCTCACCGTTTCCAAGAATTTTAACGCCATCAGCGATCTTGGAGATTGCACCGCTTGCAAGTAAGCTTTCTACTGTAACTTCTGCACCATCTTCAAAACGGTTCAGTACGTCAACGTTGATTGCAATGATCTCTTTTGTATTTCTGTTTTTGAATCCTCTCTTAGGCAGACGTCTGTATAAAGGCATCTGACCACCTTCAAATCCCGGTTTCTTGTGACCGGAACGAGCTAACTGTCCTTTGTGTCCTTTACCGGCTGTCTTGCCGTTTCCAGAACCATGTCCACGGCCTCTTCTGAAGTTATCGCTGTGCTTAGAACCTTCTGCTGGTCTTAAGTTTGATAATTCCATGTTGGCACCTCCTTATTATTATTTCAAATCTATAAGTTCAGATTGTATTGTGTCTGAATATGTTTCTGTATGCTCCTGCCATTCTCTGTGAATAACAGGCTCATATCAGATCCATATCAGAATTCTCTCTGGTTAAATCACAATTAAGCTTCTTCAACCTTTACCAGGTGCTGTACCTGCTGAATCATTCCTCTTGTTGCTGCGTTATCCGGCATTTCAACTGTTTTGTGCATTTTTGTAAGACCCATAGCTGCAACAGTTTTTTTGTGTTTCGGAACTGCACCAATAGGAGATTTTACTAATGTAACTTTTAATGTGTTTGCCATTTTTGTATTTCCTCCTTAAGCCAGAATCTCATCAACAGATTTTCCGCGAAGTCTAGCAACTTCTTCCGGAGTTTTTAACTGTCTTAAGCCTTCGATTGTTGCAAGAACAACGTTCTGTTTGTTTCTGGATCCCATACATTTTGTACGGATGTTTTTGATACCAGCTAACTCGATTACCGCACGGGCAGGACCGCCGGCGATAACTCCAGTACCTTCCGGAGCTCTCTTCAGAAGCATTTCAGCGCTGCCGTATTTTCCAACAAAGTCATGTGTAATGGACTTGTTTTCATCTCTTGCTACTGTTACTAATTTCTTCATAGCATCCTCTTTTCCTTTGCGGATAGCTTCAGGAATTTCAGCTGCTTTACCTAAACCTGCACCAACGTGTCCGTTGCCGTCACCTACAACAACTAAAGCTGTGAAACGGAAGTTACGACCACCTTTAACAACCTTGGTAACACGCTTGATTGATACTACTTTATCTTCTAATTCTAACTGACTAGCATCAATAAGATTACGTTTCATGTGTTTCGCTCCTCCTTATTAGAATTTCAGCCCAGCTTCTCTTGCTGCGTCTGCCAGTGCTTTAACTTTACCGTGGTAGATATAGCCTCCTCTGTCGAAAACAACGCTTTCGATGCCAGCTTCAACAGCTTTCTTACCAATAACGGTTCCTAAATGTGCAGCTGCTGCTACATCATCAGTGTTCTCTAACTCAGCTCTTACTTCTTTCTGAAGAGTAGAAGCAGATACTAAAGTTTTTCCTACAGTGTCATCAATGATCTGAGCATAAATATGCTTGTTGGAACGAAATACTGCTAAACGAGGTGTTGTTGCAGTTCCGTTTAAATGATGACGTAATCTTCTATGCTTATTCTCACGAATTTTCGCTCTAGATGCCTTATTTACCATTTTCTCACCCTCCTGAATTATTTCTTACCAGTCTTACCAACTTTACGTCTGATAACTTCATCAACATATTTAATACCTTTACCTTTGTATGGCTCAGGTCTTCTCTTGTCTCTGATCTCAGCTGCAAACTGGCCGACTTTTTCTTTACTGATACCGGATACGATAATCTTGTTACCATCAACTTTGGTTTCGATTCCGTCTGGATCTTCCATTTCTACCGGATGAGAATATCCAAGGCTAAGCACAAGCTTTTTGCCCTGTTTTGCTGCTTTATAACCTACACCGTTAACTTCAAGCTCTTTTGTATAGCCTTCGCTTACACCAACAACCATGTTGTGGATTAAGCTTCTTGTTAAACCGTGAAGAGATTTCATTTTCTTTAAGTCGTTTGGTCTGGATACTACTACATGACCATCTTCAACTTTGATTTCCATTTCTGTAGGAAGTGCTCTTTCGAGTGTTCCTTTTGGTCCTTTTACAGTTACTACGTTGCCTTCAGCGACTTTTACTTCTACGCCTGCAGGAATAGCAACCGGAAGTCTACCAATTCGTGACATATGTTTGTCCTCCTTACTTAGATTATCGGAGAGGATATGACATCCTCTCTGTTTTCAGTTTGTTCTCTATAAAAAATCTTGGTTCAAATTACCAAACGAATGCTAATACTTCGCCGCCAACCTGAAGTTTACGGGCTTCTTTGTCAGTAATAACACCTTTGTTTGTAGAGAGAATTGCGATTCCAAGTCCACCAAGAACTTTTGGAAGCTGATCCTTGCCTGCATAGATACGAAGACCAGGTTTGGAGATTCTCTTTAAACCAGTGATGATTTTTTCGTTTTTGTCTTCACCGTATTTCAGTGTGATATGAAGAGTTTTAACAACTCCATCTTCAACTAAATCATATTTTGCAATATATCCTTCATCAACAAGGATGTTAGCAATTGCAATTTTCATTTTGGATGCCGGAACATCTACTGTGTCATGTTTTGCAGTATTTGCGTTACGGATTCTTGTAAGCATATCTGCGATTGGATCGCTCATTGTCATGTTAGTTTCCTCCTATAATTCAGACTTTACATGTGCATGTATATTAATTGTTTACATTGTTACCTTTTTTATCATAAATCTCGTCTGGACACATGACCGGACTGATAAATCAGCCGATCGTTTATTTATATTTAAATCCGGTTCCTACCAGGAAGCCTTCTTAACACCCGGGATCTGTCCCTTGTAAGCTAATTCACGGAAGCAGATTCTGCAGATTCCGTATTTTCTTAAAACAGAATGTGGACGTCCACAAATGTTGCAGCGTGTGTATTCTCTTGTGGAGAATTTCTGTTTGCGCTGCTGTTTGATTTTCATTGCTGTTTTAGCCATGAATCGTTCCTCCTATTATTTTGCAAACGGCATATTGAATAATGTCAGTAATTCACGAGCTTCTTCATCAGTCTTTGCTGTAGTAACGAAGATGATGTCCATACCTCTTACTTTGTCAACTTTATCATATTCAACTTCCGGGAAGATGAGCTGCTCTTTGATACCCAGAGCATAGTTTCCACGACCATCGAATGCGTTCGGGTTAACACCACGGAAGTCACGTACACGAGGAAGTGCAAGGTTGATCAGACGATCAGCGAACTCATACATCTTTTCTCCTCTTAATGTAACTTTACAACCAATCGGCATACCCTCTCTGATCTTAAAGTTAGCGACAGATTTTTTAGCTTTTGTAGCGATTGCTTTCTGTCCTGTGATAAGTTCCATATCTGCGATTGCAGCATCCAGAAGCTTAGCATTTTCTTTGGCTTCACCAACACCCATATTGATTACGATCTTATCGAGTTTTGGCACTTCCATAACATTTTTGTATCCAAATTTTTTGGTCATGGCATCCATGATCTCATTTTTGTACATTTCTTTTAATCTACTCACTTGTCATGCCTCCTCTCTTAATTAATCGATAACCTTACCGGTCTTTTTAGCAACGCGGACTTTTTTGTCTCCGTCCATCTGGAAGCCTACTCTTGTAGCCTGTCCATCAACAACTAACATAACGTTGGAGATATGAAGAGGAGCTTCTTTTGTGATGATTCCGCCCTGCTGATTTGCTGCAGATGGTTTGCTGTGTTTTGTAACCTTGTTGATGTTCTCAACAACTACGGTATTGTCTTTTGCGTTAACTGCAAGGACTTTACCCTCTTTGCCATTATCTTTACCAGCGATAACTTTTACAGTATCACCTTTTTTAATTTTCATAGCTGACATTAGGCACCCTCCTATAATACTTCCGGAGCTAAGGAAACGATCTTCATGAATTTTTTCTCACGAAGCTCTCTGGCAACTGGTCCAAAGATACGTGTTCCTCTCGGAGTTAAGTCGTCTTTAATGATTACGGCAGCATTTTCATCGAAGCGGATGTAAGATCCGTCTTTACGACGAGCGCCTTTTTTAGTTCTAACTACAACAGCTTTTACAACGTCACCTTTTTTAACAACGCCGCCTGGTGTTGCATCTTTAACAGTAGCAACGATTGTATCGCCAATGCTTGCATATCTTCTTGTAGAGCCGCCCATAACACGAATACAAAGGATTTCTTTTGCACCAGTGTTGTCGGCAACTTTCAGTCTAGTTTCCTGCTGGATCATACTGGTTTCCTCCTTATTTAACTTTCTCTACGATTTCAACCAGTCTCCATCTCTTATCTTTGGATAACGGTCTGGTTTCCATAACTTTTACGGTATCACCGATATTGCACTCATTGTTTTCGTCATGAGCTTTTAATTTATATGTTCTCTTCACGATTTTTTTGTAAAGAGGATGTTTTACATGGTCTTCAATAGCAACTACAATGGTCTTATCCATCTTATTGCTGACAACCTTACCCACGCGGGTTTTTCTCAGATTTCTTTCCACGATAGTTTCCTCCTATTATTTGGAAGCGTTAGCCTGCTCAGTAATCACTGTCTGGATTCTTGCGATGTTCTTACGAACCTCTTTGATGCGGCTTGTGTTCTCTAATTGATTAGTTGCATTCTGAAATCTCAGATTGAAAAGTTCTTTTTTAGCAGCTACTAATTCTTCATTTAATTCTGCAGCTGATTTTGCCTTTAAATCTTCCACGAATTTATTAATTTTCACTGTTATCACCGCCTTCTAAGTCTGCACGAGAAACGATTTTGCATTTACATGGTAACTTGTGCATCGCAAGACGTAATGCTTCACGAGCGATTTCCTCGGAAACGCCTGCGATTTCGAACATTACACGTCCTGGTTTAACAACTGCTACCCAGTATTCAAGAGCACCTTTTCCGGAACCCATTCGTGTTTCTGCTGGTTTCGCTGTTACTGGTTTATCTGGGAAAATCTTGATCCAAACCTGACCACCACGTTTGATATAACGAGTCATAGCAACACGGGCTGCTTCGATCTGGTTGGAACGGATCCAACACGGTTCGGTTGCAACAAGTCCGAATTCACCATAATTGATCTTATTACCTCTAAGGGCTTTTCCTCTCATGGAGCCACGGAATTGTTTACGACGTTTTACTCTTTTTGGCATTAACATTATTTATCGCTCCCTTCCTTAGTTCCTTTTGTTGGAAGTACTTCGCCATTGTAGACCCAAGCTTTTACGCCAACTTTGCCGTATGTTGTGTCTGCTTCTGCGAATCCATAGTCAATATCTGCACGAAGTGTCTGAAGCGGAATAGTTCCTTCGCTGTAGAACTCTGTACGAGCCATATCAGCACCGCCAAGACGTCCGGATACGGATGTTTTGATACCTTTAGCTCCAGCCTTCATTGTTCTCTGCATTGTAGATTTCATAGCACGTCTGAAAGAGATACGGTTCTCAAGCTGAAGCGCGATATTCTCTGCTACTAACTGAGCATCCTTGTCTGGTCTCTTTACTTCTTTGATATCTACGATAAGTTTCTTGTCTGTGAATTTCTTTAATTCAGCTTTAACTTTTTCGATCTCAGCTCCGCCTTTACCGATTACGATACCAGGTTTAGCTGTGTAGATGATAATCTTAACTCTGTCAGATGCTCTTTCGATCTCGATCTTGGAAACACCTGCGCTGTATAATTTCTTTTTAAGGAATGTTCTGATGTTGTAGTCTTCTACCAGATAATCAGCGAAGTCTGCATCAGCATACCATCTTGAATCCCAATCCTTGATAACACCGACTCTAAGGCCATGTGGGTTAACTTTCTGTCCCATGCTTTTCCTCCTTATCTTTCATCCAGCACGATGGTGATATGGCTTGTTCTCTTTTCGATTCTGTAAGCTCTACCCTGTGCTCTTGGCTGAATTCTCTTCATTGTAGGTCCTTTATCTGCATAGCAGGCTGCAACGTAGAGGTTGTCTGCATTCATTCCGTTGTTGTTTTCAGCATTTGCAATTGCTGACTCAAGAAGTTTCTTGATAACGCTGGAAGCGTATCTTGGGTTGTATGTTAAGATACCAAGTGCTGTCTGCACATCTTTACCGCGGATTACATCTAACACGTAGCAGGCTTTCTGAACAGAAATTCTTGCATAAGATAATTTTGCAGACGGTCTTGTCTCTCTATTACTCTCATTTCTGGCTCTTTTTATCTGGCTTCTATGTCCCTTTGCCATTTTAAAGTGCCTCCTTTCCTCTTTCTCTCAATATCAGGTTAACCTGTCCGCTGTCTCATGGGCAGCAGACAGAATATAAAGTCAAATACTAGCGAACACCGGATTTCTTTTCGTCTTTTCCGTGTCCTCTGTAAGTTCTGGTTGCAACGAACTCACCGAGTTTGTGGCCAACCATATCCTCTGTTACATATACCGGCACGTGTTTTCTTCCGTCATGGACAGCGATTGTGTGTCCTACGAAGGACGGGAAGATTGTAGAACGGCGTGACCAGGTTTTGATAACGGATTTATCATTTGCAGCGTTTAACGCATCTACTTTTTTCAGTAAGCTTGCATCTGCAAAAGGTCCTTTTTTCAGTGAACGAGACATGCTTAATCCTCCTTATTATTTCGATAAAGCTTTTCCATCGCGTCTTCTTACGATGAGCTTGTTGGACGGTTTGTTTTTCTTTCTTGTCTTCAGACCAAGAGCAGGTTTTCCCCATGGAGTGCATGGACCTGGGCGACCGATACCGGTCTTTCCTTCACCACCACCGTGTGGATGGTCATTCGGGTTCATTACGGAACCACGAACAGTAGGTCTGATACCCATGTTACGTTTACGTCCGGCTTTACCGATGTTAATCAGGTTGTGATCTCCGTTTCCGACAATACCAACAGATGCGCGGCATACGATCGGAACCATTCTCATTTCACCAGATGGCAGACGCAGTGTTGCGTATTTGCCTTCTTTAGCCATTAACTGAGCGCCGTTTCCAGCAGAACGAACCATCTGTCCGCCCTTTCCAGGATGAAGCTCAATGTTGTGTACCATAGTACCAACCGGGATAAGCTCTAATGGTAAGCAGTTACCAACACGAACTTCTGCTTCTGCTCCGTTCATGACTTTCTGGCCTACTTTTAAGCCTTCCGGTGCAAGGATATATGCTTTCTCGCCATCTGCATAGCAGATAAGAGCGATGTTTGCTGTTCTGTTTGGATCATACTCGATGGAAAGTACTGTTGCAGCGATTCCATCTTTTCTTCTCTTGAAGTCGATGATTCTGTATTTTCTTCTGCTTCCGCCTCCGCGGTGTCTAACTGTGATTTTACCCTGGTTGTTACGTCCAGCGTTTTTCTTTAAAGACACGGTAAGAGATTTCTCTGGTGTAGATTTTGTGATCTCTGAGAAATCGGAACCAGTCATATGTCTTCTAGACGGTGTATATGGGTTATAACTTTTGATTCCCATTTTTGTTCTCCTTTCAAATTTGTCCTCACGCTTTTGAATGCGTATAATCGCTATCTGTTAATTAAAGTCCTTCGAAGATTTCAATATCTTTACTGTCTTCTGTCAGAGCTACGATAGCTTTTTTGGTTTTAGCAGTTGTTCCAACTGTCATACCACGGCGTTTTTTCTTTCCATCCATATTCATGGTATTAACGCTCTTTACTTTTGTTCCTTCGAACATTTTCTCTACAGCTTCTTTGATCTGAGATTTGTTTGCTTCCGGATGAACTAAGAAAGTGTATTTCTTTTCAGCCATTGCATTCATAGATTTTTCTGTAATCACTGGTTTCTTGATTACGTCATAGTACTTGATATCAGCCATTATGCATATACCTCCTCGATGGATGCTACAGCATCTTTGGTTACGATTACGGTGTTGTGGTTCATAACATCGTATACGTTGATAGTACTTGGAGTTGCAGTCTGAACATCAGTGATGTTTCTTGCGGAAAGGATTACGTTCTTGTCATCTGTTGCTGTGATAACCAGAGCTTTCTCAGCTTTCAGGTTTGTAAGAACTTTCTGCATTTCCTTTGTCTTAACATCTGCTAATGTAAGAGCATCAACAACTACTAATTTATTGTCCTGAACTTTGGAAGTCAGAGCAGATTTTAAAGCAGCTCTTCTTTCTTTCTTGTTCATTTTTACTTCATAATCTCTTGGTACCGGAGCGAATACAACACCGCCGCCAGTCCACTGTGGTGCACGGATGGAACCCTGTCTAGCATGACCTGTTCCTTTCTGTCTCCACGGTTTTCTTCCGCCGCCGCTTACTTCAGAACGTGTTTTAGCCTTCTGAGTACCCTGGCGATTATTTGCAAGCTGACGAACAACAGCAAGGTGAACAAGATGCTCATTGACTTCTACGCCGAATACTGCATCATTCAGTTCCATTGTTCCAACTTCGTTGCCTTCCATATTATAAACAGTTACGTTTGCCATTTGTGTGCTCCTCCTTTCTTATTATAAGGACTTTACTGTCTCTTTGATTGTTACCAAAGATTTCTTAGGTCCTGGAACAGCACCCTTAACTAACAGTAAGTTGTTTTCTGTATCTACGCGTACAATCTCAAGGTTCTGTACAGTAACCTGAACATTTCCCATATGACCTGGCATGTGTTTTCCTTTGAATACCTTGCTCGGATCAGAACAAGCACCATTGGAACCTGCATGACGATGATATTTGGAACCGTGAGCCATAGGTCCTCTGGACTGACCATGTCTCTTGATTGCACCCTGGAAACCTTTACCTTTGGAAACAGCTGTTGCATCAATGTGATCGCCGTCTGCAAAGATATCAGCTTTAATTTCCTGTCCTACTGCATATTCAGCAGCGTTATCAAATCTGAATTCTTTAACGAATCTCTTTACTGCAACGCCAGCTTTGTCAAAGTGTCCTTTTTCCGGTTTGTTAACAAGGCTTTCTCTGATGTCTCCGAATCCAACCTGAACTGCTTCGTATCCATCGTTCTCTTCTGTCTTAACCTGAGTTACGACACAAGGACCAGCCTGTAAAACTGTTACCGGAATTAACTGGCCGTCTTCATTGAAGATCTGAGTCATTCCGACTTTAGTAGCTAAAATAGCTTTCTTCATTCTTTCTTCCTCCTTATAGCGGATTACCGATTACCGGCAATCATATAGTAAATAGCTTAATGCTTATAGCATTATCATAGTTGAGACACCATCGTCACTAAATTCATTTCCTCGCTTCGCTCGTCATTCATTAAGTGTCGAGGTGAGCTTTCTCACTAAATTCGCATTGCATACTTATTAAGTGTTCAATGCCTTATTTAGTCTTCATTTTGATATCGATGTTAACACCTGCTGGCATTTCCAGTCTTGACAGAGCATCTACTGTCTTCTGTGTTGGTGTAAGGATATCGATCAGTCTCTTATGAGTTCTCTGTTCGAACTGCTCTCTGGAATCTTTGTATTTATGAACGGCTCTTAAGATTGTAACAACTTCTTTCTTAGTTGGAAGTGGAACCGGTCCGCTTACCATTGCTCCGTTCTTTTTAACAGTCTCGATGATTTTTGCTGCTGATGCATCTACTAACTGATGATCATAAGCCTTTAAAGTGATTCTCATTACCTGATTTGCCATAAAAAAAGTCTCCTCCTATTCGTACTTTTCAAGCAGTACGACAAGCGGCGACTGTACACATCTCCGTGTGTGTCTTTCAAATTCTTACCACACACGCCATCCCTGGATGGTCTTCTGAACTTGTACAGTGACTTGTCGTCAGTTTTCAAACTTGACATTCGCTCCACGGAAAACCTGCCATCTCTGTGGCAGCAACCTCGCGCTTCATTGCTATCAATGTCACAACAATTGAGAGTATACACGACCATCCGAAAAAATGCAAGTGTTTTTTTTACTTTTTTTATTATTTTTTTGTATTTGATTCTGTACAATATTATTTCGGCAATTCCACGGCATAACGGAAGCCAAATCATAAAGGATTTGATCATTTTCCGCGCCGGACATAAAAAGAACGTGTTCCTTCTATATATAATAGGAAGAAACACGTTCCTGCGTCATCTCTTATTCTTCTGTTTCACTTTGTTCTGTCTGTACAGGCTTCTCATCTGCTATAATGTCAGAATAATCAAACAGCGTCACTTTTGTCACATCATCTCTGACAATATCAGGCGCATCGCCCTGTTTTTTTGCAATCTCAGCGATCTGTGCTGCTGACCACGCCGGAATCACCATACGTTTAATCTCTTCCGGCTCTTCATCTTCCGACGCTTCAACAGGTTGTCTTTCAGAAGCAGTCATCATCTGTCTCAGCTGCTCTTTAACCTGTGGCACGATCATTTCTGTTTTTCCGGAAACAGGCCCTCGGGACATTATTTCTTCCGGTTTGATCTGTTCTTCCGATTCTTCTGCCTTCATCGGTTCATCCGCAGTAGCTGCCGCAATTTCTTTTTTCAGAAGTTCATGTGCTTCGCTTGTTGCCGTCTGGACTGTTGTCGGCTGTTTGGGCTGTTCATGCTTCTCTGATTCCAAATCATCTTCATAGATTTCATCTACAAATCCACCTGTTTTAATTTTCTTTCTTTCAGGTGCTTTTCCCTTTTTGCGGGCTCTTTCTTCTTTCTTTATCTGTCGCTCTTCATCTTTATAACGTTTTTCTCTTGCCTTCTCTTCTCTCTTAAGTTCCTTTTTACTCTTCACATATCCCGGTTCTGTATCCACATCATCATAATCATCCTGTGGCTCTTTCTTCAAAAGTTCCGCAACTATGTAAAGAATTACAAGAAAAAGGACAGCCAGTCCGATAATAATAAGTCCCTCTATACTCTGTGTCGCAATCAAGAGGTATCCTACATATCCAATAGTAATAACAACTTCAGGAATATAATCTTTCACTTCAACAGTAATCGGTTCTGCATCTTTATCCGTGGCATCGACTACTTTAAAGATATTATTTTTTTTATCCATCTCTGTGATCATGTAACGATATGTCTTTGAATCACTCTGATACAAAATAGAGTCCCCTACAGCTGCATCTGCAGTCTTCGTCGGTATCGCATAAGTTACAGATCCTTCCGGCAGGTTTGTTTCCTTCCCGGAGTCATCTGTGATTTCCGTTGTAACTCCAAAGAAAGGCGGAGCTGCCAGTCCAACAACGCAGACAATGGTGCATATCACTATGAAATGTACAATAAATTTCAAAAATTTTGACATTGGTTACACTCCTCATTTTTATTCTCGCACAGTAACCTCCGATAGCCCACAGGACAGGAAACTATCAGACAGTTACGCTTCACTCATTATAACCTGTTTTATTCTCATGGTCAACTTATAATCGCCCAATTACGGCAAAACACACCCGGAAAGCGGTCTTCCATTCCGGATGTGTCCATACCCCTGACTGTTCTTCCTCTCACAGTTACAGGTCAAAATCTGATAAAAATCCCGATCACTGATTACTCAAATACTGCTCAATGCCTGCCATGGCAGCCTCTTCATCTTCACCATTTGCAGATAAAGTGATTTCTTCCCCTGCATCAAGCCCAAGTGTCATCATACCCATAATGCTCTTTGCATTCACACGCTTCTTTCCAATCTCTACATAAATCTCACTGTTGAACTGACTGGCAACCTGTACCAACTGTGCTACCGGACGTGCTTCCAGACCTGTGGATAAATTAATGGTGATTGGTTTTTTAATCATAATAACTCTCCTCCTTGTTTCTCCCGCAGCTCGTCAGCCATTGCGCTCAGCTTTCTCAGTCTGTGATTGACTCCCGATTTGCCCACCTGCGGGCTTAACATCATTCCTAATTCTTTTAGTGTAGCTTCCGGATATTGCATCCGAAGTTCTGCAACCTGTGCAAGTCCTTCATTAAGCTGTTCAAATCCCATCTTCTGCTGAACCAGCTTAATATCTTCCATCTGCTTAACGGCTGCATTTACGGTTTTATTAATATTCGCAGTTTCACAGTTAACTTTTCTGTTTACTGAATTTCTCATTTCCTTCAGTATTCGGATGTTCTCCAGGTCCATCAATGCCACATTAGCTTCCATAACAGCAAGCATGTCAACAATCTGTGCACCTTCCTTCACATAGACCACATGCGATTTCTTGCGCTGAACGATCTTGGCATCTACCGAAAAACTGCGGATGATCGTCTGTAGCTGCTCTGCTCTTTTTGCATCAGAACATACAATCTCAAAGTGATATCCCTTCTCAGGATCACTGATTGAACCGGATGCCAAAAAAGCACCCCTGATAAACGCCCGTTTGCAACAATTCTGCTGTACCACCAGCATATCCGACAACACAAGCGTACCCTGGTCGATACTGTTCGTGACAAGCCGCAGCGCCTGAAAAATTACCTGGATTTCTTCGGGATCAGTTATTTCTATTGTATATACCTTCACCCGTTTCAGATGACTGTTCTCACGTACAAATATCTTTGTTTCTATATTAAATGTTTTTTGCAATAATGTAAAGCACTTTCTTGCAACTGCTTCATTTTCCGTCTGGATTTTCAGTTTACTGTCCCCCAAAAAACATTCCATTTTTCCACAGGAACATAAAATCGCAGCCAGTTCTGCCATTTTGCAATGTCTGGCCAATCCAATCTGTCTGGAAAGTTCTTCCTTCACTATCCCTGAAAAAGACATCTCTCCTTTATCATCCTTCCTGTTTTCTGACCAGGCGGTCTTTCTGTGCATCTCTGTGTTCCAGCCTGAATCCGTATTTTGTATTTCCGGACAATCTGGAATAAAGTTCTCTTGCCAGCGTAACAGAACGGTGCTTGCCGCCTGTACATCCGATTGCGATCACCAGATTTGTCTTTCCCTCTTTCACATAATTAGGAATAAGAAAATTTATCATATCCTCCAGTTTGTCTGCAAATGTCCTGGCTATATCGCAGTCCATTACATAATTAAAAACCCTGTCATCCAGTCCGGTCAGAGGTCTGAGTTCATCCACATAATATGGATTTGGCAGGAAACGCACATCAAACACAAGATCTGCATCTGCCGGTATTCCATATTTAAATCCAAATGACAGCACAGAAATCATCATATTGCAGAAATCCTGATTATCCACAAATATCCTGTCTATCTCCTGTTTCAGTTCTCTTGTCAGAAGATAACTGGTATCAATAATATAATCCGCACGTTCTCTCAGAAAGCGCATCTTCTCTCTCTCCAGCCGGATTCCGTCGTCCACTCTTCCGCCCATTGCAAGAGGGTGGCTTCTGCGGGTCTCCTTATAACGTTTAACCAGAACACTGTCCTGTGCATCCAGAAACAGAATCTCAAAATCATATCCTGCTTTCTTCATTCTGTCCAGCACGACCTCAAGTTCATCCAGAGAACGTCCGCTTCTTGCATCAATTCCTAACGCAACATTCTGTATATCTTCTCCCTGTATCTCCGGCATCAGTGATGCGAATTTCTCCAGCAAAGGGATTGGCAGATTATCCACACAAAAATAATTCGCATCCTCCAGCATTTTTAATGCAGATGTTTTTCCTGCTCCCGACACTCCTGTCACTATTACAAAACGCATTTTCTATCTCCCGTCACTTCTTAATCTCAACTATTACTCATTTGTTTTTGCACCCTGTTTACAGGATTGCCCTGATTCAGCCAGATTAGAATTTCCCAAGGAATTTCACTTCCGGCTCAAGAGTCACACCAAACTGTTCTTTTACTCTATCCTGCACATCTCTGATCAGTCTGCACACATCTGCTGCAGTCGCGTTGTCTTTGTTGATCACAAACCCACAATGTTTCTCAGAAACCTGTGCACCGCCTGTCTGATATCCCCGCAGTCCGGCATCCATGATCAGTTTTCCGGCAAAATACCCTTTCGGACGTTTGAAGGTACTCCCTGCACTTGGAAATTCCAGCGGCTGTTTGCTTACCCTCTGCTCTGTCAGTTCTTTCATCCTTGCCTTTATAGATTCCTGGTTTCCGTGTTCAAGAACAATCACTGCGCCCAGCACCAGATATCCTTTGGTTTTCACAACACTTGTGCGATATCCCATTTCCAGCTTCTCTGCCGGAAGGGTAAGGATTTCACCTGCATCGGACATAACAGTTACTTCTTTCAGCACATCTTTCATTTCGCCTCCATAAGCACCTGCATTCATGACAACTGCCCCGCCTAATGTGCCGGGAATTCCTCCGGCAAACTCAAATCCTGTCAGGGATGCATTTTTTGCCGCTGCCGCAATCTGTGACAGCAAAGCTCCTGCTGTTACATGGATTTCATTTCCCTTTACCGTAATATCACCATAATTTCTGTAAAGCTGAATGATAACGCCTCTGTATCCTTCATCACTTACCAGAAGATTGCTTCCGTTTCCAAGAATAAAATAAGGCATTTTTTCATCTTTACATATCTTTAAAATTCCCTGCAATTCTTCCTCAGTGGAAGGAAGTAAGAAACAATCTGCCGGACCACCAATCCGAAATGTGGTATGGCGTTTCATAGGTTCATCCACTTTCACCTTTTCTTCTCCCAGCAGAGCATTAAATTTCTCTATTATATTCTGATTCACAGATTTCATTCCTCAATCTTTCTATATTTATTAAATCTCTTCCGACATTTTTATACTGTCGGATAATTACAGATATTATACTATTTCTCTCTCCAAAAGTACAGTTATTCATACACTCTTTTATCATGTAGTTACTGTTCACTCCATTCACAGTAACTTAGCCAAAATTCATTCCAGATTGCCTGCGGCAATGGAATTTTGGCTTGTATGTCTCGGGATTTTGGCATATTCATGCCAAAACACCTCGCGGGATATTACCAGTGAACAGTAACATCCTGTATCATAACGTATATATTTTTATATTTCTGCCATAATACATATCACAGATGTAACTGTCAGGCACTTCACAGCAACAAACTGCCGGACAGTTACTCAGGAACTTTTTACCGGCAGGAATCGGAGGCAGTTATGTTACAGCAGATTTTTCTTGGATTTACAGGATTATGTTCCGGCTTTATTATCGCCGGAGGACTAACCGGTCTTATGATTGGTCTTTCTATTATTCCCAGATATGCAGGAATTACCCACACGGCAGATCATATGATGCTGTATGAAGACATTACATTCTGGGGAACAGAACTTGGAAACCTGTTCTTCCTCTTTCACTGGGATATCCGGTTCGGTACTCCGTTTCTGATCCTGTACGGACTCTTTTCAGGAATTTTCCTTGGCGGATGGATCATGGCTCTGGCAGAAATGGCAGACATTTTTCCCATATTCGCCAGAAGAATCAGATTCCGGAGGGGTCTTTCTTTTACAATCCTGTGCATAGCCGCCGGCAAAACTGTCGGGGCACTGATTTATTATTATAACGGATGGCTGCCATAATTTCCAGCTAATATTTAATTCAGAGAGGTCTTATATTATGCCAGATAACAATTCCAATCAAAAAAAGCAAAAGCAATATGAAGAATATGTAAAAACAGTCACACCCATCCACAGCCTGCCGATAAATATGTGCAAAGCATTTTTCACAGGAGGATTCATCTGTGTACTTGGCCAGATCGTCTTAAATTGTGCCGGCAGACTAGGATTGGACAAAGATACCGCCGGTTCCTGGTGTTCTCTTATCCTGATTCTTCTCAGCGTTATCCTTACCGGATGCAATCTTTATTCCAAAATCGGCAGATTCGGCGGTGCCGGAAGCCTTGTTCCGATCACCGGTTTTGCCAACTCCGTAGCTGCCTCTGCAATCGAATACAAAGCAGAGGGACAGGTATTCGGCATCGGATGTAAAATATTCACCATTGCAGGTCCTGTAATTCTTTATGGAATCCTGAGTTCATGGATTCTTGGTGTAATTTATTACCTTTTCATGAAGATATAATTATAGCAATCTGCAGGCAGAAATATCCCCGCTGCAATTTCAGCCGGGAGGATATTTCCCATCTGACTTACTATACAAGGAGGTTTCATATGAACAGACAAATGACCTGCGGTACATCCGGCATTTCATTTCAGAATCCGGTTTTTATCCAGAGCTGCGCTTCCGTTGTGGGACAGAAAGAAGGAGAAGGACCCTTAGGTACTTGCTTTGACAGCATATGTGAAGATCCTATGTTTGGAACAGATACCTGGGAAGCAGCCGAAAGCACTCTGCAAAAGCAGGCTGCTCTGCTGGCGATTCAAAAGGCTGGCCTCACCTGTTCTGATATCCGGCTGCTTTTTGCAGGAGACCTTCTGGCGCAGACAGCAGCTTCTTCCTTCGGAACCGCTGATCTGGAAATTCCTTTTTACGGTCTTTTCGGAGCATGTTCCACCATGGGGGAATCCCTTTCCCTTGGTTCCATGTGCATTCAGGGTGGATATGGAAAACATATCCTGTGTGCAACTTCCAGCCACTTTGCCAGTGCAGAAAAAGAATTTCGTTTTCCCCTGGGATATGGAAATCAGAGACCCTTATCTGCTACCTGGACTGTCACCGGTGCCGGAGCCTGTGTACTTGGGTATAAGCCCCCTGCACGCCCGGACAAAAAATCCCCGGGAACACTCCGAAACCGTAATATCTGTGCCGTCATAACCGGAATCACCACTGGACGGCTAATCGACTTTGGATTTAAGGATTCCTTCAATATGGGAGCATGTATGGCTCCTGCTGCCTGCGATACCATAGCCCGGAATCTTCAAGATTTTCATCGGAAACCATCTGATTATGATGCCATTTTCACCGGTGATCTGGGTATGATAGGACAGAAGATTCTCTTCGACCTTCTCCTGGAAAAAGGGTTTGACATCTCCTCCATTCATCAGGACTGCGGGATGCTGATCTATGATCCCCAGACTCAGGATACACATTCCGGCGGCAGCGGATGCGGTTGCTCTGCCTCTGTTCTGGCAGGCTATATCCTTCCCGGGATCATACATGGAAAATGGAAGCGGGTTCTCTTCGTTCCCACAGGCGCCCTGCTGTCAAAAGTAAGCTTCAACGAGGGCGATCCTATTCCCGGTATCGCACACGCCGTTGTGATAGAACAATACAGAGTCCCGGATATGATGTAAATGCAAAAATTTTTCAGGAGGAAACATACATGGACTATTTTAATGCATTCTGGACAGGCGGACTGATCTGCGCCCTGGTTCAGATTTTGCTTGACAGAACAAAGCTTATGCCCGGACGGATCATGGTGCTTCTGGTGTGTACAGGTTCTGTCTTAAGCGCAGTCGGAATCTATCAGCCATTTGTGGAATTCGCAGGTGCAGGTGCCTCTGTCCCACTGCTTGGTTTCGGCAATGTTCTCTGGAAAGGAATGAAAGAAGCCATCGACAAAAACGGGCTGATCGGACTCTTTATGGGTGGCTTCACTGCCTGCGCAGTGGGAGTCTCCGCTGCACTGATCTTTTCTTATCTTGCAAGTCTGGTCTTTAAGCCCAAAATGAAAGGATAACATACTATGAGTGATACTCTCTATTTACAGTTAGATCAGAATATCCAGGTAACTCATCCCCACATTTATCTTCAGGATATTGCAAAACTCTCCTGCAGCAACAGTAAAATCCTGAACCGGATCCGGGTGATGCCGGTTGCAAATCTTGATCCGGATAAACCTGGACGCTATGTAATGTCTGTCATGGATCTGATCACTGAAATCCAGAAAAAAGAACCGGAACTCGAGATCAATACCATCGGAGAAGCTGATTTCATTATCACTTTTAAAAATAAACCCGGTCCCGGACTTATCTGGCAGTGGTGCAAGATTATTTTCGTGGGTCTTGCCGCATTTTTCGGTGCAGGTTTCTCCATCATGACATTTAATAACGACGTAGATGTTGGTGGTTTATTTGCACAGATCTATACTCAGGTTACAGGACAGACTTCCGGTCATTTTACTGTTCTGGAGATCACCTACTCCATAGGGATTGGACTTGGGGTGCTGTTCTTCTTTAATCACTTCGGCCATATGAAGATTACAGATGATCCAACGCCAATGCAGATACAAATGCGTCTATACGAAGAAAATGTTAATAAAACTCTTATCGAAGACATTGACCGCGCTTCTGAAAAGTGATATACTTCGATAGCCGAGTGTTCGAGACCTTCCACTCGTAAAACAAATACTAAAGGAGATAATCAAATATGAAAAACAAAGGTACCCAGTTTCTGGCAGAAGCCGCAGTGATCGGAGCTATTTATGTGGTTCTGACTCTTTTATTTGCACCACTTAGTTATGGCGAAATTCAGATTCGTTTTTCGGAGGCACTGACTATCCTGCCATTCTTTACACCTGCTGCAATCCCGGGATTATTTGTAGGATGCATCATTGCCAATCTCTTTGGCGGTGCCATTCCGGTAGATATTATTTTCGGAAGCATTGCAACACTGATCGGAGCAATATTTACTTACAAACTCCGCAACTGTAACCGTTTTCTGGCACCAATCCCACCGATTGTTTCCAATGCAGTGATCGTACCATTCGTACTTCGCTTCGGATACGGAGTAAATCTTCCGATCCCGCTTATGATGTTCACTGTAGGTATCGGTGAAGTAGTTTCCTGCGGTGTAATAGGACTGATTCTTCAGACTGCCCTTCTGAAATACAAAAATGTAATCTTCAGATCACAGAAAACTGTATAATTTACGATATATGAATTGAAAGAAGAGTGTGCAAAATCAGTATCGCACACTCTTCTTTTATTACCTGTTATCTCAGGCTTATTTCCGTTCCATCTCCTTATATCTGTTTTTTAAGTTCCTTCAGAATCCTCTTTTCCATTCTGGACACCTGGACCTGAGAAATCCCCATCTCTGCCGCAATCTCCGTCTGCGTCATATCCTTAAAATATCTCATGCCGATCAGCTGACGTTCTTTTACATCCAGTTTTTTCAGAATCTCATCCAGAAAAATCCTGTCCAGTGCTGCATCCTGTCCATTCTCTTTTTCCGGAAGCCTGTCCATCAGGGAAATGTCATTTCCGTCTCCCTGATAGATAATCTTATGCAAAGACTCTACTTCAGCACCCGCTTCCAGCGACATCAGTACTTCATCTGCGGAAAGCTCTGCTGCTTTTGCAACTTCCTCCAGCGTCGGCTCGCGTCCCAGCTCTTTTTCCAGTGTTTCTTTTGCAGAATAAATTCTGGCACAGTTTTCTTTTAAGCTTCTGCTTACTTTAAGCATTCCGTCATCTCTCAGATAACGCCTGATTTCACCTATGATCATCGGAACAGCATAAGTGGAAAATTTCACATCATACGAAATGTCAAAGCGGTCTATGGCCTTAAGCAGACCAATGCTCCCTATCTGTACGATATCTTCCATTTCCACGCCGCGCCCGGCAAATCTTTTCGCCATGCTGTATACCAGCCCTGCGTTTTCTTTAAATACAGTATCTCTTGCCTCTTTATCCCCCTGTTGTGATTTCATGATCAGAGCAAGAGTATGATCCATTCCTACCTCCCGATCGTCTTTTTCATATGGACAACTGTTCCATGCCCCACCTGCGATTCTACTGTTACCTCATCCATAAACGCTTCCATGAATGTAAACCCCATCCCTGAACGATCTTTCTCCGGCTTTGTTGTAAAAAGAGGCTCCATGGCTTTTGAAACATCTCTGATCCCCACACCCTTATCGATCACATCAATCCATAAGTTCTGCCCTTCCCTTCTGCAGAAAATCTCTATCTTCCGCACTTTCCCTTCATAAGCATGAATAATACAGTTTGTCACAGCCTCTGACACAGCCGTTTTCAGATCTGCCACCTCCTCCAGAGTCGGATTCAGCTGTGTGCAGAAAGCTGCCGCTGCAACCCTCGCGAGTCCTTCATTCTCCGGTCTGCTGTCAAAAATAATTTTCATTTCATTGGTATTTTCCATAATAGTTTTCTTCCCCCTCTCTTCAGACTTCCCCACGGATTTCAACAAATTTATATACTCCGGACAGGTGCAGCAGCTTCTCAATATAAGAGTTTACTCCTGTAGCCTGTATACAGTCACCGCGCATCCCCATCATCCGGTATCTTCCCATGATCAGTCCTATCCCTGAACTGTCCATAAACGCTGTTCCGGAAAAATCAAATGTGATCGTCCGTATATATTTTTTCCGTATGATATCATCGGAATCTCTGCGTATTTCATCCGTCACCATATGATCTACTTCCTCCGGTAAATGAATTATCAGAGAATTTCCCTGTATTTCAAATCTGTTCTCCATCATACCCCTCCTCACTTTCTGCCAGGCAGATATCTGCAACCTCAGCAGAGGACTTACCTGAATCGCTAAAAAAAGAGACACATGACTCCCATGCATCTCTTTTGTATCTTTACATCTTCTTATATTGTTTTATGTCTTCTGCCACGTCTGAATGAAAAACCGGTATCAGTATCCGGAATCGTCATAATCACCGGTATCATAATTTCCATCATCTCCCATATCACCATCAGAGTTATCATAAGAACCGTCTCCATAGTCCCCGCTGTCATAGGAACCATCGTCATAACTTCCATCGTCCGATGAATCCGAAGAAGCATCTCCATCTGCGCTGTCACCACTGTCCGTGCCGTCTGCTGCTGTCGCATCTGTAGTTCCTTCAATCCCGGTTGTCCCCGTAGTGTTACAGATCGTATTGTAGATTCCCTTCAGATCCGCAGGCAGCAGATCCGCATAAACATTCTGTATCTTCAATGCAGCCTCATCTGCATTCTGCTGCTGTAATGCTGCATATGCTTCGATCAGAGCTTCATAACTGCTGCTCTTTTTCTTCTCTTCCTCTATCTGTTTGGAAGCAGCCTCAACTGTGTCCCCTGATTCCTGAGCCTGGCTCTGTGCCTTGGTCAGCTCAGCTCCCTGGCTGGACACTGCATCACTGTATTTCACAATCTGCTGATTCGCTTCCCTGTAGATTCCCTGACGTATTGCAGGAACAGCCAGAAGATAAAACGCCAGCAATCCTGCACAAAATCCGGCAACCAGTGTAAAGAACAGAGGAATCCTTCCTTTTTCTTTATACTGCGGAATCTGGATTGCCATATCATTCTCACTGCTGTCCACAGCTTTCCTGTTTCTTTTATTCTGGCGTTCCAGACGTGTGGATACTCCGGTCTGTTCGTCAATCTCTCTCAGGAAACGAAGAGTTGTTGTATTCGTTTTATCAATCCGCGCCGCTTTCCTTAACGTCCTTCTTGCCTTATTATATTCTCCCTCTTTCATCTGCACGAGCGCCAGAAGATGATACCCTTTAATCAGCTTTGGATTCTGCATAAGAATCTTCTTCAGCCTGATCGCAGCCATATCCTCATGTCCTTCCCTGCAGAGATTTAAGGCATCATTATACTTTCTGATCGTTTCATTGATTGCCTCAAGCTTATTGGAATTCGCCTGCAGCTTGTTAATATATTCTGACGCCAGATTTCTGGAGGGCTGGAGATTCTTACTGATCACCCACTCACTGAGTGCGGCAACCACCTCTCCTGTCTCAAAATATACCAGTCCAAGAAGATTTCTCGCCTGAATGTTATGCTTATTATAAATAAGGCTCTGCTTCAGACAGTCAATCGCCCCTGAAAGATCACGGACACTGGCTTTCTCAAGCCCCCGGTTGTAATACTGCCTGGAAAGATAATCCACCTTCTTCTGGATCAGCACATTACATCCACATTTCGGGCAGTAATCCAGATCCTTGTCTACCAGAAACGCGCCACAATTCATACAATTCATGTGTATCTCCTTATTTTACCCGTCTGCCGCTTTTGGCTTCACGGAGAACCTCCTGAAGGATATCCAGGATATCCGTCAGTTCCCTGTCATAAATCGCTCCCTCCGCATCTGCCACATCCAGACAGGGCTCAAATTTCTTCAGTTCCTCTTCATAATCTATCATTTCTTATTTCTCCTGATCACATCTTTAATCTCACCGACAAGATACAGAGAACCCACGCAGAAGAGCATTCCGTTATCCCCCTTTACTTCCAGTGCTCTGGTAAAGGCTTTCTCAACGTTCTCCGCCACTTCCACAGAAGAAGCACCCGCTTCTGTAAAAAGCTTTGCAAACCTCTCAGCAGGAACCTGGCGATATCCGCCAACAGAGGTTACTACCACATGACGGAACGTGATCCTGCTGCAGATCGTATGTATCATATCTGTATAATCTTTGTCATCTACTGCTGAGAAAAGCAAAGTCAGCGGACATTCTTTCTGAAAATGTTCTGCTGTCTCTACAAATTTCTCTACCCCGTCCTCATTGTGAGCACCGTCCACGATCACGCCCGGAAGCACTGTTTCCATTCTTCCCTGCCAACGCGTTCCGGCAATTCCCGCATGGATCTGATCCACAGATACAGGAATCACATTCTGCAGAACCTCAATCGTCTTTAATGCAAGTGCACTGTTCATCACCTGATACTTTGCAATAAACGGAATAGAGAAAACCATATCCTTATAATACTCATTCCGGAATGCAAAATCAATTCCCGCCGAAGTATTTCTGATCACTTCTGTATCTGATCTCTTCACTTCATAAGCAGGACTTCCCAGTTCTTCTGCTCTGGCACGGATCACTTCTGCTGCATCCGGGTCGTTTCCGTCATAGATTACCGGTACACCGGGTACAATGATCCCTGCTTTCTCTCCTGCGATCTTCGCAACCGTATCTCCCAGATACTGCATATGATCCAGACTGATCGATGTGATCACACAGGCAACAGGATTCTCAACAGCAGTAGTCGCATCCAGCCTTCCGCCCAGACCTGTCTCCAGAGTCACATAATCCACCCCTGCATCTGCAAAGATCACCATTCCCATAAGAAACAGCATCTCAAAATAAGTAGGATGATAGCTACCCTCTGCAACCAGTTCATCCGCAAGTACCTTTACTTTCTCAAAAGCTTTCAGAAAAGTATCATTATCAATATTCACCTCATTGATCTGGAAGCGTTCATTGATCTCCACCAGATGAGGAGAAGTAAATAATCCGCAGGAATATCCTGCCTCTCTCAGAACAGATGTCAGAAACGCACATGTACTTCCCTTTCCATTGGTTCCTGCCACATGGATCACCTTAAATTTATCCTGAGGATTGCCAAGTCTTCTCAGACATTCCTTTGTGTGATCCAGACTGTTCTTCTTTGTAAATTTCGGAGTTTCATCAATATAAGCAACTGCTTCTTCGTAATTCATAAAAAAATTCCACCACTTATCTATAATGTATTTAGTTACTCTAACATTATATAATAGTGGTGGAAGATGTCCAGTACCAATCGTAATATTTTATCCGACAAAATTATGGATTAATTCTCATTCGTACCAGCACTTTCTGTTAATTTCCATTTATTATTTGAATAAAGTGCATAGCAGGACCGGTCATAGCTCTTGCTCAGCGGTTTTCGCGTCGAACTGTTGCTTCGCTGGATCACCGCCAGCCTGTCGAAATCATTCAGCTCCGTACCTGTGATCATCAGTGTAGTCGGATTGATATAGACCGTATCATACCATTCTCCGTTCAGCTTGATTTCACTGGACGGCGTAAATTCCGTTCCCTTAATGTAATATGTATGATCTGCCTCAGAGATACATTGAATGGAATCCAGAGTCACATCATAGATTCCCATACGCATTCTGGTACGCAGATAAGGACTTTCGCCGCTTTCCCCGTAGGAATATCTCTTTCCATAAAGGAGGTCATACTGCAGGGTTTCCAGATCCACCTGATAATTTCTGGTATTTCTTCTTGCCTGATGATAGCGGAAAACGGTTCCCTCATGGATTCCCACACGATCCATAACCTCTGCCGCCATCTGATATGCTGCAAGATTTTCCTTCTTTTTCTTAAGTCCGAAGTTATCCCACATCACATATTCTGTCTGGAACAGATACTTGTTCTTCAGGTCTTCCACAGTCAATCCCATAGTCGGAAGGTGGTCACCGTACATAACAAGAACCACATCCTCAGGATAATCTGCAAGCTTGTCTGTCAGCTCTTTGACAAAATTATCCATCTCATGGATCTCATTTACGTAATATTCCCATTTATTGTTCTCTTCCTCAGTCGGTGCACCGGAAACTGTGATCTCAGGATTTTCCAGAATCTGCTCATCCGGATACGCACCATGTCCCTGTACAGAAATAGTATATACATAATCCGGTCCCTCAGTGGAGTCCAGACATTTCAGGATTTCATCTGTCAGAACCTCATCCTTTACCCAGCCATTTGGATTCTTCTCGTTCTCTCTTGCCATGTACTCTTCGGAAGTAAAAGTATCAAATCCGAGATTCGGAAAAATAGATCTTCTTCCATAGAAATTTGCCTCATTATTATGAACTGCATGGGTGGTATAACCCAGATTCTTCAGTATATAAGGTGCACTCTCACATGTAGTCTCTCTAAGAATACTCTTATAAGGATATTCCCCAGGTCCAAAATAATGCATACTCATTCCTGTAATGGATTCAAATTCCGTATTGGCAGTACCTGCACCGACAGACGGAACCTTATAATATCCTGAAGAATATTCCTTCATCAGCTTACGGAAGGTCGGAATCGGGTCTTCTGAAATATCCAGGTAATTAACCAGCGTAGGATCAAAGAATGATTCTAACTGCAAAAACAGAATATTCGGCCGCTTTTCTTCCTGCGTTTCCGGAAGATTCTTTTCCGTCTTCTCAATTCTTTTGATTTCTTTCTCAGAATAATCTCTCGGACAACTGATTCCCGTATTGAAAATCGTAGTTGCCAGACAGTAAGGATATCCATAATCCTCATATGCAAAAGCAATATTTCCAAAGTAATTGGAAAGCACCCTCTTCTCCAGTGCCAGTTGTGTACTTCCTGCAAAAAGAGCAACAGCCAGCAGGATCAGAGGAATATTGTAGCGATATTTAATCTTTTTCTGATACTTCGGTCCTTTAATAAGCAGCATCAGCAGTAAAATAACAAGAATCCCAAACAGGATGCAGACTGCCACAACGCCTGCAACAGGCAGATATTTGTTGGCAATCTTCATTGCATCTGTGATCAGATGCAGATCCGGTCCGGTAAAAGGTGTAACACGGTTCAGCAGGAGAACACCGTTAATAATGGCCAGTATCAGCCAGAACAACGTAACCAGTACTCTCCAGAATACTCTCCTGTGAAACAGATAAACAATTAGTGACGAAGTAAAAATGAATGCCGCATTATATGCAAAAACCAGAGGTCTCTGTGTCATATAATTCCAGGCTTCTATAAACGAGTGACGGCAGATTGCCTCCATAACAAAATATCCCGCTGCGCTGGCAAGTACATGGAGTAAAAGGGAGATTTTGTTACAAATCTTATACAATTTCATCTAAACACTCCCTTATTTCTTAAGCTGCTCTAACTGTCCTTTAACCTTATCCATCATTTCTTTATATTTCGCAAGTTTGTCTTTCTCCGCATCCACCTTGGCAGCAGGTGCCTTGTTTACGAAATTCGGATTATTCAGCATACCTTCACATCTTGCGATCTCTTTTGTGAGACGTTCTGTTTCTTTTGTAAGACGTTCAATCTCTTTATCTTTGTCGATCAGGTCTTCCAACGGCATATATACAACCGCATTGGAAACAACTACGGAAACTGCATCTTCACTGATTCCGTTCTTGTCTGTCTGTACCAGAATCTCTTTTGCAAATGCAAGATTTACAAAGGATTTCTTGCTGTTCTCATACATTGCTGCTGTTTCAGCATCCTTTGCCACAATATGCAGGCTTGTCTTGCGGTTATTCGGAACATTCATCTCTGTTCTGGTATTACGGATACCTCTTACAACCTCTTTGAAGCCCTCGATTGCTTTCTCAGCATCCGGGAAGTTTCTCTCTTCTCTGTATACAGGCCATTCGGAGATCATAATAGACTCTTCTTCAGGAAGAAGTGTGCAGTAGATTTCCTCTGTGATAAACGGCATATACGGATGAAGAAGCTTCAGACCTTCTGTCAGCGCTGTTCTTAATGTCCAGAGTGCATCATTTGCAGCCTTCGGATCTTCCTCTGCCTTCCACAGACGAACCTTAGCCATCTCAATATACCAGTCGCAGAGTTCATCCCACAGGAAGTCATAAACCTTCTGTACTGCAATACCAAGTTCATATTTTTCCATGTTCTCTGTTGCTTCACGAATCACTGTATTTAAGTGAGACAGAATCCATTTATCCTCTGCACAGAGATCATTTAAGTTCTCCGGCTCTGTCACTGTCTTGCCTTCCAGGTTCATCATGATGAAACGGGAAGCATTCCAGATCTTGTTTGCGAAGTTACGGCTTGCTTCTACCTTTTCCCAGTAGAAACGCATATCATTTCCAGGTGCATTACCTGTCATCAGAGTAAGACGAAGAGCATCTGCGCCGTATTTATCAATAACTTCCAGAGGATCGATACCGTTTCCAAGAGACTTACTCATCTTACGTCCCTGGGAGTCACGTACCAGACCATGGATCAGTACATGATGGAACGGAACCTGATCAGTCTGCTCCAGAGCAGAGAATACCATACGGATAACCCAGAAGAAGATAATGTCATATCCTGTAACAAGTACATCTGTCGGATAGAAATATTCCAGTTCCGGTGTTTTCTCCGGCCAGCCAAGTGTGGAGAATGGCCATAATGCAGAACTGAACCAGGTATCCAGTGTATCCTCATCCTGATGAAGATGTGTGCATCCGCATTTCGGGCATTTCTCAGGCATTTCTCTTGCAACTACTACTTCACCGCACTCATCACAGTAATAAGCCGGGATTCTGTGTCCCCACCATAACTGTCTGGAAATACACCAGTCACGGATATTCTCAAGCCAGTGAAGGTAAGTCTTGTCAAAACGGGACGGAACAAATTTCAGATCTCCGTCATCCAGTGCTTTGATCGCTGCCTTTGCCATCTCGTCCATCTTTACAAACCACTGTGGTTTGATCATAGGCTCTACGGTTGTACCGCAGCGGTCATGTGTTCCAACACTGTGATTGTGGGGAACTACTTTTACCAGAAGTCCAAGTTCTTCCAGATCTGCAACCATTGCCTTACGTGCTTCATAGCGATCCATACCTGCGTATTTACCGCCAAGTTCGTTGATTGTTGCATCATCATTCATGATGTTGATTTCTTCCAGATTGTGACGGCGTCCAACCTCAAAATCGTTAGGGTCATGGGCAGGTGTGATCTTTACACATCCTGTTCCGAATTCTTTGTCTACATATTCATCGGCGATCACCGGAATCTCTCTGTCTGTGAGAGGAAGCTTCAGCATCTTGCCGATGAGATCCTTGTAGCGCTCATCTTCCGGATTTACGGCAACAGCAGTATCACCCAGCAGGGTTTCCGGACGTGTAGTTGCAATCTCTACGAAACGTCCCTCTTCCCCTACGATCGGGTAATTAATGTGCCAGAAAAATCCGTCCTGATCCTCATGCTCAACCTCTGCATCAGAGATGGAAGTCTGGCATACAGGACACCAGTTGATGATTCTGGAACCTTTGTAGATATAGCCTTTTTCATATAATTTGATAAATACTTCCTGTACTGCCTTGGAACATCCCTCATCCATTGTGAAACGTTCTCTCTCCCAGTCTGCGGAAGCACCCAGTTTCTTTAACTGATTGATGATCTTTCCGCCGTACTCCTCTTTCCATGCCCACGCATGTTTTAAGAATTCCTCACGGCCGATATCGTGTTTGTCGATACCTTCTTTTTTCAGCTTGTCGATAACCTTAACCTCTGTAGCGATAGCTGCATGGTCAGTTCCCGGCTGCCATAATGCTTCATAGCCCTGCATTCTCTTGAAACGGATCAGGATATCCTGCATGGTTTCATCCAGCGCATGTCCCATGTGAAGCTGGCCGGTTACGTTTGGCGGCGGCATAACAATGGTAAACGGTTTCTTGTCCGGATTTACTTTTGCATGGAAATATCCATTGTCCATCCATTTTGTGTAAAGACGCTCTTCGATTCCCTTAGGATCGTAAGTTTTTGCAAGTTCTTTGCTCATAATGTCCTCCTAATTATATATCTGAAACTAAAGTATCTACGGATTACTCCGTTATAAAGCAGTCACCCTGACAACCAAACAAATAAGCATACTGACTTCGCTTTCCGCATCCAGCCAGATAACTGTGTCATAAACTTATTCGATAAAAAACGCCCCTCACACGCATTATACGTGCAAAGGGCGACATTGATCGCGGTACCACCTTAGTTTGTCTCTCATTCCCTTAACGCGGGATACGTGAAAGCCTACCATGCGCGTATATGAATCTCAACACTATCATACCACTCACTTCAGCCTCCCGGCTCCAAAGCTACCTTCAGCACTTCTGTTCCCGGGAAACCTTCCAGCTTATAAGCTTCCCTCTCTGTGGGGCATTACCGCCTACTCCTCTTTTTCACAGCCTTTTTCTGGATTCTACTATAATGAAAAAAGCTTTTTTTGTCAAGGATGTTTCACGGGATTTCACAAATTTATGCCTGCAATTGTTTATCAAATGGATAAAATCAGCCTCTTTGCCGACTGCTAATAACTTAGTAACTGTTCCGCAGTTTATTCGGTTAAATATATAAAAACAGCGAGCAAACATTTGGTTTACCCGCTGTAAAAGAAATACTAAATTATGGTCTTTTTGTAAAAAGGGATTTTATCTGCTATATTATTTACAGAGCTTCTTAAACTCGTCTGCTACGAACTGAACTTTCGTACCGATTACAACCTGAACAGAATTTTTGCCAGATCTGATTACACCGGCTGAGAATGAGAAGCCTGCACGGAATCCTAATAATACTGTGACCACGGTAAAGATACCATATAATAATGCATAAATAACATAGAGTCCAAGAGTCAGGAACATGAAACCAAATTCGAACGGCTCTGTAACACCGCAGATAAATGCACAAAGTGCTGCGGAAGCTACCAGACCAATAGCAACTTTTATTTCTCCCTGTTTCTTTTTAAAACCGATTCCCCGTCCCATCACAATTACTTCTGCACCGGATTTCTCATATGCCGAGATAATATTGTTATTGATCACTTTTTAATTTTGTCAAAAATCGCTATTGTATTTTCATTCTTCTTTGTGTTTTATCAGATATTTTTCACATCTTATCCTGTATTTTTCTTTTTCTTCTTTTCTGCAATAAAGCGACAAATCGTTTATTCCACACTTTTCAGGGATTCTACCATGTCAATCTTCTTTAATTTCTGATGCATAAACAGATTTACAATCATGGAGAATCCAATTGTCAGCAGTCCGCAGTACAGGAAACTGACAGGATTAATATTTCTTCCGAACATGACCGCATCCACTTCCACAGTACGGATAATATATCTGTGCAAAAAGATTCCGAATACAGCCCCTGCCAGCACGCCGATGAGGGTAAGGATAACGTTCTCCCTGTATACATAGGCAGAAACTTCATTATCATAGAATCCCAGTACCTTCAGGGTTGCCAGTTCTCTCTGGCGTTCCGTAATATTGACATTGTTCAGATTATACAGGACTACGAAAGCAAGCATTCCCGCAGAAATGATCAGCACTATGATTACCGTATCCAATGCTCCAAGCATTCTGTGAAGCTGAGCCTCCAGACTGCTGGTATAGCTGATGCTTAATGCAGCCGGGTGCTTCAGGATCTCATTTCCCACCTCAGATTCTGATTCTTTGTACTCCTCTTTTACCGTGAAAACAGTTGCAGAATAGTTCGGCTTCTCCCCGAAGGTCTGTTCATAGACATTTCCTGTCATATAAATATAATGTCCCATGTAATTCTCTGTCACTGCTGCGATCTTTGTCTCATAATTTTTCCCATCCTTTGTGATGGTCATGGTATCCCCGACTTTCAGTCCTGTCAGAGTTGCCGTCTTCTCACTGATCACTGTACCTGCTTCCGTCAGCTTATATTTCTCTTTTGTCTTTCTGTCCTGAAGAGTTACATCCTTATTAAAGGTCTCAAGATTCTCAGGCACATACACATATACGCTGATATTGGATTTATTTCTGGGAACACTCATCTTGGTAAACTGCACATGGGTATATCTCTCGATCTGGCTGTCATTCTTCAAAAATTCATCCAGCTCCTGTCTCTCCTTATCCGTTGCCTCCTCATCATCAATGATCGTTCCTGTATAATGCTGAAGCTCCTGATACTGCCGTCTGGCAATATCCATAATGGAATCCCTGAGTCCAAAACCTACCAGCATTAGCGCCATACTTCCCGAAATACCGAAAATCGTCATAAAGAAACGTTTTTTATATCGGAAAAGGTTTCTCAGAGTAGATTTCCATGTAAAATTCAAGTGCTTCCAGAAAAGCGGGATCCGTTCCAGCAGGATTCTCTTACCCTCTTTGGGAGCAGGAGGACGCATCAGTGATGCCGGAGTTTCCGCCAGTGCCCTGTAACAGGAGAAAATGGTGGCTCCGACAGTACACACAGTTGCTGCACCTGCTGCTATCATTGCAAATTTTAATTCATAACGGATCTGGATATTGTTCATCATACCCTTATACATAATGCCATACCCGTTAATAATAACCCAGGGCAGGATTTTCTCTCCGATCAGAATTCCCAGGATACTGCCTCCCACTGTGGCAAGAAAGGCATACAGCAGATATTTGGATGCAATTGCATACTTGCCGTATCCCAGAGCCTTCATTGTACCGATCTGGGTTCTCTGTTCCTCCACCATTCGTGTCATGGTAGTCAGACTTACCAGTGCAGCCACCAGGAAAAAGATAACAGGGAAAACCTGTCCGATACTTCTTATTCTGTCTGCATTATCCCCATAATCTGAATATTCCGGCAGATCATTGCGGTCCGTTACCATCCATTCCGGCATACTGATATCATCGATCTCATCCTGGGCATCCTGAATCTTCTTCTCACCGTCTGCAATTTCTTTCTCTGCATCCCTCTTGCCGTCTTCGTATTCTTTTTTACCTTCTTCCAGATCCTTCTCAGCTTTTTTGATGTCCTTTCTGGAATCCTTCAGCTTCTGTTCGTTCTCTGAGATTTCCTTCTCTCCATCCCTCAGCTTCTGTTCATTGTCGGCAATCTCTTTCTCGCCGGAAGCAAGCTTCCCTTCATTCTCCCGAATCTGTGCTTCTCCCGAAGCAAGTTCTGCCTCCTTCTCCTCTAACTGCGCCTGGCTGGAATTTAGTTTTGCTTTTGCAGCATCGATCTGTTCCTGTGCTGACTCAAGCTGGGCTTCTTTTTCCTGAATCTCTTTTCTGGCTGGTTCCAGCTTCTTCTCCTGAGCCTTCACCTCTTTCCATCCTGCATCAATCTTTGCCTGGGCATCGGGAAATACGGCCTCCTGCTGGTTCAGTTCTGCTTCCTTTGCATCAAGCTGGGACAGTCCGCTCTCCACCTGGCTTAAACCACTCTCCAGTTCACTTCTTGCTGCTGCGATCTGGTTTCTGGATGCTTCCAGCTGGGCTGCCTGACTGTCCACCTGCTCCTGATAAGCGGAAACCTGTGCTGCCAGAGCCGCCAGGTCTTCCTCGGAATATGTGCCTGAAGCTTGTGCCTGCTCATACTGTGCCTGCAATGCTGCAAGCTGACTTCTGGCACCCTCAAGCTGAGCCTCTCCTTCTGCAAGTCCGGCCTCCTGCTGCTCAATCTGCGCAAGTCCCTGATTGCAGCTTTCCTTTTTGGCATTTAAGTCCTGTCTGGTTGCTGCAATCTGCTCTCTGCCTGACTGAATCTGCGCCTTTCCATTGTCAAGTTCCTGCTGGCTCTGGGTAAGCTGCGTCTTTGCATCCGCAATCTGCTTCTCACCGGCGCTTAACTGATTCTTGCCATCCTCAAGCTGTGCTTTTCCATCATCAAGCTTTGCCTGGTTCTCTGAAACCTCCGCCCATCCTGCATTCAGCTGTTCCTTTGCAGATGCGATCTGTGCTCTGCCACTGGCAAGCTGCTCTTTCGCACTGGCAAGCTGGGATCTGCCATCCTCTAATTCCTTCTTTGCATCTGCAAGCCGGGCTTTTCCATCCTCCAGTTCCTTTTTTGCGTCTGCAAGCTTTTTCTTGCCATCCTTATATTCCTTCTTGCCGTCTTTTAACTTCTTTTTGCCGTCCTCCAGTTCCTGTCTGGCATCCGCAAGCTTCTCATTAGCTTCCTTCTTTCCGTCTTCAAGTTCCTGTCTGGCATCTGCAAGCTTGTCATTAGCTTCCTCTACAATCTCATCATATCTGACCTGACACCGTTCTGCCTCAATCCCCTCCACTTGCTCCTGCACTCTCTCTATCAGGGAATCATAAGCATCTGTATAGCTGATCAGATCCTGTGCCCCATGAGCCTGCACATAAATCTGCGTATACACTTCCTGGTCAAAATCCTCAGGGAGCACATAGGCAAATCCATTAACCTCACCGGAACCCAAAGTGGAATTTCCGCGATTATAGGATATGTAGAGAGGACTCTCTCCTAAACCCACAACTGTATAATCTGTCTTTTTCAACAGTTCGCTGTCTCCGCCCTCTTTCAGGGTAATCTGATCACCCACCTTATATCCATTGCTCTCAGCAAAAATACAGTCAAGGAAAATCTCTCCGCTTTTTTCCGGAGCTTTTCCCTCTGTCACTGAGATCCGATTCATGGTTTGATCCACAGCTTCCACATGAAGTACCTTCTGCTTCTCGCCTTCTCCACACATTACATCTGTACCATAGGCGCCCTCTGCATTCTCTACTCCGTCCACCTGCTTAATGGCAGCTACATCATCCTCCGTCAGTCCCAGAGTTCCCATTACTTTGATATCCATAAGATTGGTTTCATCATAATAGGCATCACCTGAGAAGCGCATATCCGGTGACGAGGCCTGTATCCCGGAGAAAAACGCAACTCCCAGAGCAACGATCATAAATATGGAAATAAATCTGGCTTTGCTCTTGCGTATCTCCATCCAGAAATCTTTATGCATTGCTTTCATATTCATCACCTACCATTCTATCTCCTCTATGGGTGTAGGATGGTCATTCATTGTCATCCTGGAAACCTTGCCGTTCTTGATCTTGATCACACGGTCTGCCATAGGTGTCAGCGCCGAGTTATGGGTAATGACGATCACTGTCATTCCACGCTCCCTGCACATATCCTGCAACAGCTTCAGGATTGCCTTACCAGTCTGGTAGTCCAGTGCACCTGTGGGCTCATCACACAGTAAGAGCTTGGGATTCTTCGCCAGTGCCCTGGCAATGGAAACTCTCTGCTGCTCACCACCGGAAAGCTGTGCCGGGAAATTGGTCAGTCTGTCCTTCAGTCCCACTTCCTCCAGAACCTCCTTGGCATCCAGCGGATTTTTACAGATCTGCAATGCCAGTTCTACGTTCTCCAGTGCTGTAAGATTAGGCACCAGATTATAGAACTGGAATACAAATCCAATATCATTTCTCCGATAACCGGTAAGCTGCCTGCTGTTATATCTGGCAATATTCCTTCCATCCACCAGAACTTCTCCGCTGGTAGCCTGATCCATACCCCCAAGAATGTTCAGCACTGTTGTCTTGCCCGCACCGCTGGGACCAACGATCACTACAAACTCTCCCTTGGCAATCTCAAAGCTGATCTCATCTACTGCAACGATTTTTACTTCCTTTGTTCCATATATCTTGGAAACCTTATCCAGTTTTACATATGCATCTGTCATCTCATTCATCCGCATTTCCCCTGTAATTTTATTTTTGCTACACCGGTAATTTTATTTTGTTACAATTATTAACGATTCTTTTGACCCCGATTTATTTCCGTATTTATTTACAGGCAGGTCAAATTCTGACCTGCCTGGTAGTCTTAATGGTTATATTTATTGTAACACATTATACCTGTAATTAAAAATAAAATATTCATAAAAAATCCAGATACGTCAAAACCGCCTGATTATCTCAGGCGGTTCATCATTTTGACTATGCACAGCACATGCCCCTTTCTTCTTAATTGTATGTACCAGAACATCTTATATCTTCTTTACCCGTTATTATTTTACATTAAGCTGATGACGAAAATATAAAAGTGGGACTAAACATACATCATCTGACCTCGAATCTTTATTTTTACCTATGAAACTTTCTTTCATTTCTGTCAGGGACCTTTTGCCTGATATAAAATCAACCCCAGGCAGCTTTTTTTATTTTATCACCGCCTGAAATTATTACGCCCAGTACCATCCATATAATCTGGTACCATCTTTAGTTGTACAGTATGCTCTCACATAATAATTTTCATTCTTATTTAATTTTCCGGTTTTATCTGTATAAGATGTAATATTTCCATTTTTTATAGTTTTGATTTTTCTGTACTTCCGGGCATTTTCATCATATCTGTACAGAATATATCCCTGTGCGCCTTTTGCCTTTGTCCACTTAAACGTAAGGTTTTTCCCCTTCTTCTTTTTAGAAACATCACTTACATTCCCCGGTCGTCCCTGGACAGTCACTGTATTACTCTTCTTACTGTACTGGTCTGTATATATTCCGGCTAATGTTCTTACCCGGACTTTGTATTTCACTGTTCTCCCTACAGGGCTCTCAGGCTTATATGACGTAGTATTCTGGTCAACTTTGCTTACACATTTATATTTTTTTGTGGCTGTATCATATCTGTAAATATAATATTGAAAAGTATATTCTACCGGTGTCCAGTTTAATGTAGCATTACCATTTTTTGCATCATAAGATACTTTCAGTTTCGGTACCGGTACTGCTGTCGGTGCTGGTATTGTCTTGCAGGTCAGATTATGTTTCTTTGCATATTTTTCCGCATAAGAGCCCTTATCCGCGTAAATAGTAATGCCAGAAGCACCATCAAAAGCATCGTCACTGATTGCTGTTATACCGGAAGGCATAATAATACTCATATTTTTGCACTTTGCAAAAGCTTTCGACTCAATCGTTGAAGTTTTCCTCTCAATGAGCACTTTTTTTACATTTGAGCATCCATAAAAAGCTTTCCGCCCAATCACTTCCACAGCAGACCACACTCTTACCGATGCCATTGTATCATCACAATCTACACAGAATGTTCTGGAATCTCCTTCACTCCAGTCATCATAATAAGAAGTACCATCTTTATCTGTCAGAACATAATCATCATTATCCGTAATTTCCATAAATACCCTGTTCTTGTCTGCAAAAGCCTTAACAGACTCCGGAATTCCATTATCTCCTGCTCTGAATATTACCTTTGTATCCGCGTCAAAAGAATCCTGTTCTATTTCTGTGTCAAAAGAATCATAGTAGGAAACACCTGTATACTCCCACAGCTTCGGACAATTATAAAATGCCCTGCTTTCCAGCTTCGCTCCCTGATCAAAAGAAACTTTTCTGAGATTTTCACAGTTCTCAAAAGCAGATTTATCAATGCGTATATGATTTTTCCTTCTGTCAGCTCCCTCTTCTGCTTTCACAGTCTTTATGTTTATACATCCGTAAAAAGCTCTCTCTCCAACCTCTGAAACTACTTTTCCATTATACTCATAAGGTATTATGACATTCTCTGTATCTGTTCCCTTTGTCAGGCGGTATGTATCAGATTCTTTAAGATATTGATATGTAAATCCATTCGCATCCGCTTCCCCTGAGGATACTCCTGTTGCTTCATCCAAAAATCCGTCTGTATCTGCATCTGATTCCATTTTATCCTGAAATGCATCAGTTTCAGGATCCTGGCTATCTGTCTGGAATTCCTGTTTCTCTTCTTCTGCTCCATATTCCTGTACTTCCCCATCAGAAAATGTTACAGATTCTGATGCATAAACCGGAGCACCGGATAAACCAAGTGCTGCCGAAATAGCAACCGCTATGAACTTTTTTCTATCCATAAAAATTCCTCCATTCCGTGATATTTAACCGTTAATGTTAATATATCACAAGATGGAGGAATTTTGGTAATTATGGCATTAAATGTATTTTGATAGACATGAATCTTATTCTTCCATCTTGTTCCCCATAAAACAAAGAGTCTGCAGCATTTAGCCTGTCTTTTTTAATCTGCAGATCCTCAGGAAATAATCATTGCATAATTTGTGATCACTCTGGTCCACCGCGTATCAATAACTGGTCTGTTTAATGTCTGATAAGCATCCACCTGTACCATTATCTGTACGGCAGTGTCCAGTCCTTCATTATTTTCATCCTCATTCAGTTCCAGAGATCCGTTGACCAGAAAACTTTGAGCTGTTTTTTCTGCACCATTGGTAATTCCAGTCACAGGCTCAACAGCATCTGCCAGTCCCTGATAAATCCGGTCTCCTACAATAAAAGAATCCTGTTCCTCATAGTTTCCGGCAGGAAGATTCTTCTTATCAACAATATCCACAGCAGCACAACTTCCAGTCTGCATTTCTTCATCTGTATTCGTATCGAAAATCGGTGAATAGGAAAAATCAAAATACCTGCTCTGCGGAAAATCAGACAGATGAAGTGTATCCGTTCCTGCATTATAAAGAAATAATCGATTAACTTAATTTCTTTCACAAACAAATTTACCCGTTTATAAAGTACTATATCTTTTATCATTCTGAAACAATAATTCCTGTCTGTATTTATTTTTTATTTCCGGTTTACAAATCATGAAAAAACGTCTCTTTACAAAGTGAATTTGCAAATTCCAAAAATTTAAAGGAGGCAAAAAAATTATGCCAGGAACATTCAATGGAACAACTTTAACCATTTCAGCTACACCCGTAGACCATGCACTAATTCCCGATGAAGGTGCAACAAACGTAGCGGGAATTGCAATTGTGGGGTCAGATATGTATTGCGTAAAGACAACCGGTCTTAAAACTACATTACTCAAAACGACTGACTACATGGCAACAAAAGCAACTGCAGTAAAAAAAGATCTGAACTGGTTCGCTCTGGGACTTACCAAAATTGGAAATTATCTGTATATGCTTGCAGAAGACCATAAAGGTTACGGCGGTTCTACAACCATCGTAAAACTGGATACCAAAGGCAATCAGCTCGGTACGTACAGTATCAATGAAATTTGTCCAAAAGGCGCATTAGGTATCACTGCTGCTGACGGAACTAACGAGAAATTTATCATTATGCATTACGCTGACAAGAGCAATGCTGGGACATTAACTTTCAGTGTTGTAGACTGGAAGGCTGCTAAAGCAGCAAGTACATTCACAGTTACTAACTCAGGTTTTGGTTATACCACACGGCTTCAGGATATTTACTATCACACTTCATTTGGATTATTTATCCTGACAAATAACACTTTTTCAACACTTCAGAACCGTATTCTGGTAGTTGATTATCATCTTACTGATGATAAAGGTAAAAAATACACTCCATGTTCGGTCATCAATGTAAATAAAACAGGTGAATATAAACAGTACAACCTTGAATCAATCTGTATGAAAGCCAATCACCTTGTGCTTGCATCCAATGTTATAACATCCGATGGAACCGCAGAAGATAAATTCTCTGTACTGGAAGGCATTACCTACTCCGGTAAAACCTATACTTTTGCATGCGGTTTTAAAGCAGGAGCCCGTGTGCCTACCAAAGTAGATCCCAACTATGAAACAACCAATCTGGGATGTGTATCCTTTAACGGAAACAATACTCCATATTTTATAAAACAAAGTCAAGATAAAGTCGCTGTTCTTGGCTACTGTAAAAATTATATGAATACAAGCGCAGGTGTATCTCACTTTAAAACATTCACTGACGGTTTATTAGGTCATGCCAACGGTATGAGCTGTTTTAACGGAAAATTCTTTGTTGTCGCAAGAAATAACAAAGTGGTTGCTATCAGCAGTAACAAAGAGGATGAGGAAATAATATATACAGTAACTCCCAACGATAACGATAAATCATTTGCTCTTAAAGCAATTAATTATTTTTATGAGGCAAATACAGCTTTATTATTGTCCGTTGTTGACGGAACATTAAAGCTCTATAAATGTACATTTGAAAATGAAAAAAATGTAAAAGCCACTTATCTTTGTACACTGGTAAACGCCGGTCAGCCTACATCCCAGGATATTTTCTATCACAATAAATTAGGGCTTTTTGTCGGAACCAGTAATCCACATACTGTAAGTGGAGTAACGACTAAAATCACAACAAAAAACACCTTGCTTCATTATAATCTGAAAAAACTTGATGATAGCAAACTTTTATATCCGGATTTCGGATTTGTTACAGATATTCCTGCTAAAGATGCTCAGGGCCGCACATATAACAGTTTTGAACTGGAATCAGTGGCTCTGGATCAAAATAATAAATTAATCGCTGTGTGCAATGTCAATGTCAAAGATGCTACCCACACCAGTGGTTTAGCATCCACTGACGGCTTCTTTCAGTATAATACGCTTGAATTTATTACAGCTTGATTTCGCTACATCAATAACAGCATAAATTTCCATTATAAAAAGCAGGCAGTTTTTCGCCTGCTTTTTATAATTCCAATTTTCTATTTAACAACAACTTTTTTATTATCTGACCATACGCCAAACTGTTTAATACCATTCAACAACGTATATGCATGCGCTTTCAAATAGTAAACTCCCGGTTTTATATTTTTAAAAGTAACTGTATTTTTCTTTTGATTTTTTAATACAATATTTTCTCCTGAATCTGCATTCTTAAGTACGCAATCAAACCCATCACTGTATTTTAAATTTCCAAACTGTGCGGTTACTGTTTTCTTTTTCCCGGTAATTTTTATTAATTTTATATTATCTTTATTTAGTTTAACAGGAGGCATACGCATTTCATTAGACCACCTGCTATAACTTTTTTTACCATTTTGAACAGTATAAGAACGGACTCTGGCAAATCCCATAGTCGGCACTTTTTTTAATATACAGGTTGTGTTTGCAGAATTTTTATTAGCTAATACCTTAGTACCATCATATATTTGATATTGATATCCATCTGCATTCTTTACTTTTCCGCTCAAATCAATTGTAACATAGATTTGTTTGTTTACTATATCTGAATCAACAGATTTTATATACGGACGATTTGTTTCTGGTTTTGAAGCAGTTCCCTCACTTACAAAAGGAATACCATTCATCTTACAGTAATAGTATGCATATGAATTTTTCTTTCCATGAACTGTTAGAGAATCACAATTTATGAACGCCTCAGCACCTATCTCAGTAACTGTTTCAGGTATATATAACGTTTTCAGTTTTCGACAGTCAGCAAATGCAAAAAAATCTATACTTTGAAGATTTTGGGGAAGTTTAACACTCGTCAGTTCACCGCAGTATATAAATGCACTTTGTCCAATTTTTTTCACATTATCAGAAAGTATTACCCTTTTAAGCTTTGGACATGTGCTAAAGGCAAAAACTGGAACAGTATCTACTGAAGCCATCCACTCTACTTCTTCTATATTCAAATTATCTTCAAAACAAAATTTTTCTACTTTAGAAACCGAAGGAAGAAGCATTATCTTCTTATAATCTCCAGTTGGGTATTCTCCATACACACGGCTCTCTGAAATTTTCAACTGTTCATACTTATTTTTACTTTCAATGGTTATCTGTGATTTCATAGCAGCTTCTGCTGAGACAGATGCAGAAATTGCTACACACGTTAAAGCAATCAACAATATTTTCTTTACTTTCTTTGACTTCATAGAATCTCCTCCAATCAATAATATTCATCTATTATCATAGTATATCACTAACTATAAAAGATCCTGTATTTCTGGTATTAAAAGTATTCTAATGACCCCGAACCAAAATGCAAATTTAAATTAATCTCCACAGTTTTGCAGCAACATATGTTCGCCTGTAGTCTGAAAGCCTTTTGTTTAGCAGCTGCCTTAATTTCCAGCCTGGAATAGCCCTAAAAGCATCTCGGGCTGGAAATTTACATGTTATTGGCACCTTGAATCTGTGCTTCAGTCATACACATATCATGTTCTTTCGCAAATTTAAGAGTTGCCTTTAACCCTTTGGTTTTTTCTCCTTTCAAACCTTCGAATGCTACTTTTACATCTATCATGTAGCAGTATTCTAAAAATCTTTTCAATGCCTTTTCCTTCTGGCTGTTCTTAAATAATAATTCCCATACAGACATCATATCTTCATGATAGAGAAGAATAATGATATCTCCATACCTGACTGCAAAATAGTATTCCGTTAACATTTGATCACGCCTCTTCAGATTTACTGTGCAGGTACTGCATGATTTCTTCATAGCTCCGTCCACT
>NZ_JAAIMY010000021.1 GCF_013300825.1 Blautia wexlerae | reverse complement strand
CAGTCTGACGCCTAAAGCGTCTGGAAGCATGTGACTTTAGTCATGTGAGGTTCACCACAATGTTTACAGTTGTATACCTTATCTGCGTCTCTTTCTTCTTATAATTCAGAGAACAATTATTAAGACGGAAAACTGACGACTGATAGAACAAAGATAAGAATAAGCCGGATAAATGCTGAATGTTACAGCATTTATCCGGCCTTTGTCTTGTAAATTTCGCCACATTTAAATATAAAGCACTATACCTGTATTCTGTCTGCAACTTCATTTCCAAGAACAATCTTTCGGTTTGCAGAAGAAATTATAAGAGAATCGTGGAATTTGCGGAGAACACGAATCGTGCTGCCTTCATGAATATCCATATCGTGCATGGATTTCATAACTTCCGGCAGTCCGAACATCCATTTAATGGTGTAAGTGTATCCCTGAGTAGAATCTGATAATGAATGCATAAAAAAACCTCCCTGTATAAAGTAATATGGTAAATAATGTCAGATAATTTATTGCTATTATTGAAGTAATTGTATATCTATGAGTATTAGTTCGTCAATTATAACATTATTTCATACAATACTTAAATAATCATTCATTTATTCAGATATTTTCAGGGACTTTTTTCCGCATATACATATAATTTATTCGATAAATTTCAGATTATCAAGAGCATAGCGGAGTGCCATGCACATTAATTCATTTCTTGAGCGTCCGCTTTTGGCAGACAAGTCATCATATTGTTCTTGCAGTTCACGTTCAAGGCGAATGGTCATGGTGATTGATTTGTCTTCTTTTTTATCTGTACATTTTGGCCGGACAATAAAGTCGTTTGGCATGATTATCCCTCCTGTATAAACATTTATTAGTGAATGGTTATCATAATTGATATTGCTTATTCTAATTTTGATCTCCGTAATCACTGTTATGATATAAAGTATAGTTACACAGGATTGACATTGATATAACACAATTTTATAATACATATTAGTATTACTTTTCTTCACTTTGAAATAGAAAGGTTATCCTGCGAGACTGTTGTAAGAATTAATTTGATGCGATAGTATGAGTGAGTTATGAATATGTGGGGAATACTTGTAACATTAGAGTGTGTCTGAAAAATCATTCCCGCAAAGTGGGGCGCACATCTTGCAGAAAGCCTTTTTCAGACACGCTCTAGAATGCAGTAAATAAATATTTTCAGAGAGACTGGGTAAATATATGGAAAATATGATTCGGAAATTGTATGGTATGTATATGGATAATGACAATAGAGAAAAAAATGAAATGGCAGTAATGCATGATGATTTATGTAAAGAGAAAAAAGAGAAGGCATACCAGTGCTATCAGAAATTGAGAGTTCAATTGACAGATGAGCTTGCTGAAGAACTGGATGAACTGATGAATAAACATATGGAAATATATCCACAGGAGCTGGAAGAAAGTTTTGCCATGGGATTTAAAATAGGGGCAAGGCTGATGTGCGAGGTTTTTGGTGAAGAAACAGAATGATTGTAAAGCAGATATGGCAATTCTCCAGATAAAGTATGATTTTAGAGGATTGCCATAGGTCTGATAAGTGGGGCTGACATATAATTTTTGATAACATGATCAGGATAATTTATGGTTGTTGAACGTTATCAGAAATTGTGAGGTTGTCAGACGTAATTTCATTCAGGAGATATTCTATAGTATGCATATGTTCATTCATAACTTTTTCTGCAAGAGGTGCATCATTATTGGTTATTGCCTGAACAAGCCGGGTGTGCTGGGAATCAATCTCCGGTGCATCGTTATTTTTCTGCATAAGATAGGAGCGTATTCCAACGATCATATTTTCAGTAATCTGTGCAGAGGCATTTAATACACTCAGTATTAATGGATTGGCAGAAATCTGAGCAATTTTCAGATGCAGATCACGATCCAGATCACCGCGGATTTTTTCATCCTGAGTGCTGTCCAGTCTGGCAATGATAAGCTGGAGTTCAGCAGCATCCAGCGGTGTACAGTTTTGGGCGGCGAGAAAAGCAGCTTTGCTTTCCAGTGCGCCTCGAAGCTGCAATGCATCCTGAATTTTGCTGTTGTACATTTGAAATATGATAGACAGAGGTTCAGTAAGACAGCTGTGAAGATCAGTTGCAATATAATTGGCACCGCCATGTACGCTGACAGTAATCCCGAGCAGGGAAAGAGCCTTCAGGACTTCTCGTAATGCTGGTCTGGAGATTCCGAATTCTTCTGCCAGAATACGTTCAGCAGGAAGTGCGTCGCCGGGTTGTAATTCTCCGTTTTGGATATTTTCGATAATTTGTTTCAGAACATCGTTGAAGGTACTGGTTTTATCTATTTTTCTAAACATTTATTTTCCTCTTTCCTGGTACATCGTTTCGTAAATAACTATACCAATCGCGTAAGATGCGGATTCGAGTGTGCAGCTCTATATCAGATAACTGTTCCGCAGAGATTTCTTTGATTATTAAATAGTTACATACATCTAATATTATAACGGATTGAAAGGGAGATGCAACTGATTCCTGCAAAATTTCTAAAAGTGTAAAATTTTTGCAGTTTTTTTATAAATTTTATAATTATATTAGAAATTAGACAAATTTCTCTCACATTTATAGGTTATGATATTTACATCTTAAGGAAATGACGTACCTTAAGAGAAAATCTTTCCTTTCCCTAAAAAGTGTAAAATGAACGTGAATCACCGCTTAGCCGACAAGATCGACGGAGAAGCGGTGATTTTATTATGTCACTGAAGCAGGATTCTTTCTTATAAACCTCTGTAACGATTAAGACAGGCATAAATTTCCTGAATACGGGGAGTAGCGTAACCACAGGAAATTTTTTGATTCTCCGTAAAGAAGGACAGACCATGTAAAGAGAGATTTTTCCAGAGAAACTGCACAATCTCAGGCAGGGTACGTCTGCCGTCTGCCAGATGTTCAACTGCATATTTCAGCAGGAGACCTAAGGCAGCGGTCTGTTCTGCGTCAATAAGCTGTTCTGTATAGCGGAGATTAATCTCCTGTCTGCCGAGAGAGAAGCCATCTGTTCCGGAGATTCTGGTTTTCAGGCGCTCAGGTTTTGTGGCACCGGAATCGGAATGATTTCCACGGCTGTTATGTCTAAGGCGCTTAGAAGATTCAGCAGGCCTGCTCATAATGCGATGGCTGTGCGGAACCTGAAAATCAGTAACTGAAACAGCAGGCAGGGGATATTGGCTGCATAATTTTTTGACAGAAGCTGTAATATCTTTTGGAACGTAATTGTCCATCTGGATAATTGTATCTGCAATATGAAAGAATGCCCCGGAACTTCCGGCAACAAGAATTGTAGAAATCCCTGCTTTTTTATAAAGATCCTCTGCACGCTCCAGAAACGGAGTGATCGGCTCTTTCTCACGCTGGATAACCTGCTGCATGAAAGCATCACGAACCATGAAGTTAGTTGCGGAGGTGTCTTCGTCAAGAAGAAAAAGGTGGCTTCCGGCTTCTATGCTTTCTGCGATACCGGCTGCCTGGGAAGTGCTTCCACTGGCATCCAGTGTAGAGAAACAGCGGGTATCTTTCTTGTTTGGAAGATCATTTATAAACATGGAAATATCCACATCCTTGATAAAACGGCCATCTTCTGAACGCAGTTTGACAGCAGTTGCATCTGTGATCACGTATTCACGTCCATCTTCGGGGATATGATTGTATACACCAAGTTCAAGTGCATTCAGAAGCGTGGATTTGCCATGATATCCACCGCCTACGATCAGAGTGATTCCCTTTGGAATCCCCATGCCTGTGATTTTTCCTTTATGGGGAAGATTTATGGAAATGCGCAGACTGTCCGGAGAAGTAAAGGGAACGGAAGCTTTCATAGGGCGGGAGGAAATACCGCTTTCTCTTGGGAGGATGGAGCCGTCGGCTATGAATGCGCAGAGATTTTTTGCGGGCAGCGTCTGACGGATAAATTCCTGATCCTCTGCAAGCTCTATATAATTCTGTAATTCCTTTGCATTAAGGCTGGAGTAGAAAAAGGATTTTTGAATGCATACAGGCAGAAAATCAAAAAGGATTTTCTCCAGTTCAGTGGCATTGATCGTGCGGCCATTAGCAGGGAAGCCCACAAAAAAACGGGCGGTTATGCCTTTTTCTGTTATTTCACAGGCTGTCCGGGAAAAAACCTCCTGACCACAGTGACTGACAGTGAGCAGACCGCTTTTGCCGGAGCCTTTTGCACGAAAGCTGTACTGACTAACCTGTTTTTCAAACTGACGTGTAAGATAGTCGCAAAGAGTAGTCCCGGTAAGTGTATCTTTATAATATTCGATGGGAAATCCGGCATCTCTGTGTGAAATCTGAATGCTGACATGAGAGGGAGAAGCAAAAGGATCTCCCTGCACATGGTCGATGGACAGAATATAATTTCCAAAATGATACAGACCTTTCAGCCCTTTATATGCCGGATAACTTTTGCGGTTTATGGAACGAAGCTGCTGACGCAGTTCCTTTGAATTTTTCATGATAGAACCTCCTGGTATTGCAGATATTTTTATAACAATCCTCGCAAATAATGAATTTGAGAGGAGAAACATTAACCTGCCATCAACTATAGCGGAAATGAATCATAATGTCCACTGACAAATAAATATTAATCATATGGAAAATTTTCAGAGGATGTTTTATAATGAAAAACAGGTAATTGTTCAATACCATTACATAATAGCGAACTGATGAATAGTTACCGTTATCAAAGCAATACTATGAATGACAGTCATAAAGAAAGGCGGAACAGTAAATGGAACGTAGAAATGCATGGCTTTCTTATACAGAAGCAGAAGAAAAAGAACTGGAGCAGGTTGCAAAAGCGTATCGCAATTTTCTTAATGTGGGAAAAACAGAGCGTGAATGTGTGACGCAGATCATCAGAGAAGCACGGGCAGCAGGTTATGAATCTCTGGAAGAGAAGACTGCGAAGGGTGAGAAACTGAAAGCAGGAGATAAAGTTTATACAGTCGGAATGAAGAAGATCATTGCACTGTTTCATATCGGACAGGATGATATTTCTGAGGGAATGAATATTCTGGGAGCACACATTGATTCTCCACGTCTTGATGTCAAACAGAATCCATTATATGAGGATACGGATCTTGCATATCTGGATACCCATTATTATGGCGGTGTTAAGAAATACCAGTGGGTGACTCTTCCCCTGGCAATCCATGGCGTAGTGGTAAAGAAAGACGGAAGTACAGCAGAAGTAAATATCGGTGAGGATGAGGATGATCCGATCGTATATATCACAGACCTTCTGATCCATCTTGCAGGAAAGCAGATGCAGAAAAAAGCGACAGAAGTGATCGAGGGAGAGAATCTGGACATCCTGATTGGCAGCAGACCACTGAAAGACCTGGAAGATGATAAGAAGAAAGAGGCAGTAAAACAGAATGTACTGAATATCCTTAAAGAGAAGTATGATATGGAAGAGGAAGATTTTCTTTCTGCAGAGCTGGAGATCGTACCGGCAGGAAAGGCAAGAGAGTGTGGTCTGGACAGAAGTATGATCGCTGCTTATGGACAGGATGACAGAGTGTGCGCATATACTTCTTTGCTTGCAATGCTTGAGATGGACACCCCGAAACACACTTCCTGCTGTCTGTTTACTGATAAAGAAGAGATTGGAAGCGTAGGCGCCACCGGTATGCAGTCACGTTTCTTTGAGAACGCAGTGGCTGAACTTCTGGATGCAATGGGATGCTACAGTGACCTGAGATTGAGAAGAACTCTGAAGAATTCCAGTATGCTTTCCTCTGATGTAAGTGCAGGCTATGATCCGGCTTATGGGGAGGCATTTGAGAAAAAGAATGCAGCTTATCTTGGAAGAGGTATCGTATTAAATAAATTTACCGGAGCAAGAGGTAAATCCGGCTCAAATGATGCAAATGCAGAATATGTGGCAAGAGTCAGAAATATTTTTGACAGCCATGAAGTTGCGTTCCAGACAGCTGAGCTTGGTAAAGTTGATGTAGGCGGAGGCGGAACAATCGCTTATATCGCAGCGCTTTATGGAATGGAAGTCATTGACAGCGGTGTGGCAGTGCTCAGTATGCATGCACCATGGGAAGTGACAAGTAAGGCAGATATTTACGAAGCTAAGAAAGCATATAAGGCATTTCTGCTGGAAGCATAAAAAGTCAGGCAGATGCGGAATAAAAATATGAAGAAATCGTGGAAGCTGTATCGTTTCTGATAACAGAGACTTGCAGATTCCGCAGATAAGGGCAGAGCTTTTGGAAAACTGAAGCGCTGCCCTTTTAACATATAAGTGAGGTTATGATTGTAAAAGGTATTTCTGATATCTTACGAAAGACAGGTTGCGATTCTGTAAGATCTGGATTAGAGCAGGATATTTAATAGACGGGAGGGAAAGATGGAGGAAGCGCTGATCAGAGTAAAAGATTTGTGTAAAATATATAATCCCGGCGAGAATGAAGTACGGGCGCTGGATCATATTAATCTGGAAATTAATAAGGGTGAGTTTGTTGCTATTATCGGACAGTCGGGTTCAGGAAAGTCTACATTTATGAATATGCTGGGTTGTCTGGATGTGCCTACATCCGGCGAATATTTTCTGAATGGAACTGATGTGTCCACAATGGAAGACAATGAACTCTCAGAAGTCAGAAACCGGGAGATCGGATTTATTTTTCAGGGATTTAATCTGATCTCAAATCTGACTGCAATTGAAAATGTGGAACTACCGCTGGTTTACAGAGGGGTAGACAGAAAAACGAGACATAAGCTGGCAGTAGAGTCATTGACCATGGTAGGGCTTGAGAAACGTATGGATCACAGACCAAATGAAATGTCAGGAGGACAGCAGCAGAGGGTGGCTATTGCAAGAGCAATCGCGGCCCAGCCACCGGTGATCCTGGCAGATGAACCTACAGGAAATCTGGATTCTGCATCCAGTAAGGAGATTCTTCAGATTCTTAAAAGTATGCACGAGCAGGGAAAAACGGTCATATTGATCACACATGATAATGGGATTGCTGCTCAGGCAAGGCGTGTAGTCAGAATTATGGATGGAAAGATAGAGTCAGATTTTATCAATAAAAACTATGGGAAAGAAGAATATATAAAAAATCAGCTGGATGCATAAACCCGGTTACAAGGAGACAAATATTATGAAAAAAAAGAAAAGTAAAAAGAAAATTATTATTGGAGCAGCTGCTGTTCTCGTTGTTGCCGGCGGAGTTACAGTAGCAGGTCAGAGGAATTCCACAGAAAATCAGATCCCGCAGGTTCAGGTGGTAATTGCAGAGAAGGGTGATGTTGAGGAAATTGTAGATGCTACAGGAACAGTGGGAAGTGAAGAGGAGAAGACCTATTATTCTCCTGTAAATGCAGAGCTGAAAACGGTTTCTTTTGCCCAGGGAGATGTGGTAAAAAAGGGAACAAAACTGATCGAGTTTAATACAGAGGATCTGGAGAAAGATAATCGGAAAGCAGAACTGAATCTGAAATCAACAAAGTATGATACAAAGGATACAAGAAATAAATCTGACAAAGCAGAGAAGAAGCAGAAGGATGCCAAAAAGAATGTTCAGGAGCTTGAGAAGAAAATAAAGGATAAAAAAGCTTATGTCTCGTCTCTGAAATCACAGATTTCAGCGGCAGCAGCAGCGGCACAGCGTGAAGCGGCAGCTCAGGCATCCGCACAGGCAGCAGCTCAGGCTCAGGCACAGCAGCAGGAAGCTCAGGCAAAAGCCCAGGCAGAGGCAAAGAAACAGGAGGAAATCCAGAGTAAATATCAGGCCGCACTTTATACATACAAGACGGAGACTCTTCCGCAGTACCAGCAGCAGCTCTCAGATCTGAATGCACAGTATAATCAGGCACAAAGCGATTATAATCAGGCAGACACCACATATCAGATGGCATTTGCAACATGGCAGGCAGACCCTTCAGATGAGAATACACAGGCTCTGGATAATGCGGAGGCTGCAAGAACACAGGCACAGCTCGCAATGCAGCAGGCACAGCAGACTTATAATGATCTTAAGCAGCAGACACCGAAAATGCCGGTACTTTCTGATTTCACAGAAAGCAGTGCAGATTACTCATGGGGAATTTCAGACGGTTCAGATGCAGATGACAGCGATGGGGAAGATTCTTCCTCCTACGGATATGATTACAGTGGAAGTGATGGCGGGACAGTAACTGCGGATACTTCTGCTCTGGAAAGTGCACTTGAGACAGCAAGCGATGAACTTGCAGAGCTTCAGTCAGATCTGGCTTCTGAGAAAGCTATCGCAGAGGCAGATTCCACAAGCCTGACAAAAGAAGAAAAAGAGAAACTGAAAGTAACAGATAATCTTTCCGAACTGGACGCAAAATCAGCCGAGGAGCTGGTGAAGGAAGGAAAGAAAGGAATCACCGCGGAATTTAACGGAATCATATCCAAGGCAGATATTAAGCAGGGAGCAGCAGTTACTCAGGGTATGGAACTGTTTACTATTGAGAATACAGACAAGGCAAGTGTGGATGTGACTCTCTCTAAATATGATTATAATACAGTGAAAGAGGGGCAGTCTGTTGAGATTACCTTGGGGGATAATACTTATCAGGGTACTGTAACAAAAATGAGTCATATTGCGGTGCAGAATGAAAAAGGAACACCGGTCATTTCAGCAACAGTAAGCATTGATAATCCAGATGAAGATATTTTCCTGGGAGTAGATGCAAAGGTTAAGATTTATGCGGCTTCTGCGAAAAATGTGGTGACTCTTCCTGTGGAAGTGGTCAATATCGGAAAAGAAGGCTCCTTCTGCTATGTGATAGAAGATGGACTGGTGACAAAGAGAAATATTACCACAGGAATCAGCTCAGAGGATTATGTGGAAATTACGGACGGAATCAAAGAAGGAGAAGAAGTAATCGCAGATCTGGGTGATTACACAGAGGGAATGGAAGTACAGGCAGTTCCTGAACAGACAGGAGAGGACGCTGATGAGTAATCTGTATGAATATATCAAGATGGCAGTCCATAATATTATGGCAAATAAGGGACGTTCTTTTCTGACTATGCTTGGCATTATTATTGGCATTGCTTCTGTAATTGCCATTGTATCTGTGGGTGAAGGAACCAAGAACCAGATGAACAGTGAAATTGATGATATCGGCGGCGGGCAGATTGCCATCAGTGTCAGCGATGAGGCACAGACAGATGAGGAGTGGATCACTGCGGATGATGTGGAAGCAATCCGGGCGATAGACGGTATAGAAGGAGTAAATGTTTCGGATTCATTCAGTGGAGAAACTACCACAGGTAAGGGAAATTTTTCTCTTATGCTGACGGGTGAGGGACCGGATGCAAAGCTGTTAAATAATGCCACCATGAAGCATGGAGTATATTTCGGGGAAAATGAAGTCCAGGAAGCAAAAAATGTCTGTGTGCTTTCCGATGCAGATGCAAAAAGACTCTTTGGCACAGATGATGTGGTTGGAATGACTGTAGATGTCAATTGTTATGGACTGACCAAAAGTCTTCGTATCTGCGGGGTGACAACCCAGAAAGAAAATGGAACCTTTGTCAGTTATACTTATGAGGGAATGCCGGTGACTATTAATGTTCCCTATACTACAATGAATGAATTCACCGGTGTATCCGATTACTTTTTCTCAGTAACAATGCAGGCAGATAAGAGCTTAAACAGTCAGGATGTTGCTGACAAAGTGGTAAAACTGATGGAAAAAAGACATCAGTGTGCAGGAAAAGATTACTTTCAGGTACAGAGCTTTCAGGATATTATGAGCTCTATGAATCAGATGCTGGATATGGTGACTGCTTTTATCTCCTTTGTGGCGGGAATTTCCCTTCTGGTTGGCGGTATCGGCGTTATGAATATTATGCTGGTTTCCGTAACAGAACGTACCAGAGAGATTGGTATCCGTAAGTCACTGGGAGCGAAAACCTCTTCTATTATGATGCAGTTTCTGGCAGAGGCGGCAATTCTGACGGTGATTGGAGGGGTGATAGGAATTGTTCTGGGTGTGATTGGCGGATATGTGATCTGTTCAATCATAAGCAGCAGTATGGGAATGTCCATCACTCCGGGAATCAGCCTGAGTACAATTATGGCGGCGACTTTGTTTTCCTGTGCAGTAGGAGTATTCTTTGGAATTTATCCTGCGAAGAAAGCAGCAAAACTGAGCCCGATCGAGGCTTTGCGGCGGAATTAATGAAAACAGAACTGCGATGGTATTTTGGTGTACCTGTGTTCTGATATCATTACAGAATAGTTGTAAATTGTTATAATTTTGCGAATCAAAAGAAAAAAATAAAAAATTCAAAAAAAGTGTTGACAAATGCTCCAGTATAGAGTAGAATACTCATTGTTGTGAGGGACACGAGATAAGAACTTCACAAGGATGTGCGTTTAGCTCAGCTGGATAGAGCGTTTGGCTACGGACCAAAAGGCCGGGGGTTCGAATCCTCTAACGCACGCTAATAAAAAATAAGACAGTGCAAATGCACTGTCTTATTTTTTTATTCGAGTCCGGGTCGGACTCGAACGGGTTCGATCTACGCTTCGCTCCGGTCGTTGCTAAACGCGTGCCACTGGCACGCAGCAACCTCTAACGCACGTAGAACCGCTAGAAATCAAGGCTTCTAGCGGTTATTTTTTTACTTGACAAGGCTACTTGACCCTTTGGTTAGTTCCGATGGCATAGCCCCGGGAGTAATCATTAAGGAGAAGAAATTTTACATTGAATGTAATTGAGTAAAGCTCTGTCATTCCGATTGTCTTCAGAAATTGTAATGATTTCAACCTTTGGGTGATTTACAATTTCAGGCCAGAAAGATTCTGCAGGTTCCTGTAATACCCCTAAAATGGGAGTCTGCCCATCCAAAAGGTTTAAGATTTTTTTACGAAATAAAGTAGCGTCTGCTTCATGTGGACCAAGTTCATCCATAACAATTAAAGAGCAGTCAGAACACATGGAAAGAATATTGCATCCAAGAAGATCAAAGGTATCGGCAGTGTGTTCATCTGTTTTTCCGCATAAAAACAAAAGATTAGATTCGTTTGGGAATTCCTTCTCTTTTAGATGGTACATATGAACTGAATACTGATTCTTTAGATAGTCTTTTGTGCGGACAGTCAGGAATCCATCAGCGGTTTTCTTATAATCATCCAATATCTTTTGGATCAATGTAGATTTTCCAATGTGTTTTTTACCAGTTAAAAATATATGTTGAGTCATAGTAAAGTCCCATTTTATTTTATAATAGTTCCATAATTGTAACCCACGTATCATTTCTCATGAACTGTTTTGGCTGAGCTGTTTACCGGTAAACAGATAGTTCGTTCACGGCCATAGCGGTCGTGTGTAGTTATCACATCCATTTCAATATCGTAAACAGATTGTAAGGTTTCAGATGTAATGATTTCTTTGGGAGAGCCAAATCCCATAACCTTTCCGGATTTCATGAGAAGAACTTTGTTTCCCACGGAAAAGGGATGCTCAGGACTATGTGTTGACATAATAATGCAATATCCCTGGTTGGCCAGCCCTGAAATTACTTCCATGAGAAGCTGATGATTTGCATAATCCAGATTGGCGGCTGGCTCGTCCATGATGAAGATTTTTGCAGACTGACAGATTGCACGGGCAATTAAAACCAATTGCCTTTGTCCTCCGCTTAAGGAAGTATATTTCCTGTTGGCAAGAGGCAGGGCATTTACTTTCTCCAAGGCAGCAAAAGCTGCTTCCTGATCAGGCTCTTTTGGGGTTTCAAATGCGGAGAAATGAGAAGCACGCCCCATAATTACTATATCAAGAACTGTATAGGCAAATACAGGGGAATGATATTGGGGAATATATGCAATCATATTTGCCAGTGTTTTGGTTGTAAAGTCACTAATATTTTTTCCGGCTATCTTTATTTTTCCATTAGAAACAGGAAGGGAACCTAATATCATGCGGAACAGAGTGGTCTTTCCGCAACCATTAGGACCAAGCAGACAAAGCACATCACCATAGTCTGCGCTGCAGCTGATACCTTTTAAAATATCACCATTGCCGTAACCGCCAAAAACATTTTCAATTTCCAGAAGCATATAATTACGCGCGCTCCTTTCGTTTGATGATAAGATAGATAAAGAAGGGGGCGCCCATGATACTTGTGACAACGCCAAGTGGAAGTTCCATGGACAAAAGGGAACGGGAAATATCATCAACAAGTATCAGGTATCCGCCGCCAAGGATCGCACTTGCAGGTATCAGCCTTCTGTAATCAACGCCAACCAGTGCACGTGCCAGATGGGGGATCATCAGCCCGACCCATCCGATCAATCCTCCAAGACAGACTGCAGCGGCGCTGAGTAATGTGGAAGCGACTATAAAAATCAGACGATATTTACGCACATTGATTCCTAAACTTTTGGCTTCTTCTTCATCCAAAGTCAGCAGATTGATCTGCCATCGAAAAATAAAAATCAGACTTAATCCAATGATCATTGGAAGAACACTCCAGCAAAAGGATTTGGTTGTGGTTTTGGTTAAGCTGCCCATAAGCCAGAAAGTAATTTGCTGGAGAACATCATTGGGGTCTGCGACATATTTGATCATTGTGACACCGGCATTGCAGAGTGACATGATCATAGTTCCGGTCAGAACAAGACTGAGAGTCTGGGAATGTGCGGATTTTCGGCTGATAAGATAGGATGTGGCTACTGCGGCCACACCACCTGCAAAAGCAGAAAGCTGAATCATCCAGTTGGAAGCTCCGTTTAAAATTGCAAAAGCAGCTCCGAGACTTGCGCCGGAAGAAACTCCAAGGATATCCGGAGATACCAGTGGATTGCGAAACATTCCCTGATAGGTTGCACCTGCTACCGAGAGGGAAGCACCAATAAATAAAGCAGACAGAATACGGGGCAGACGGATATTCCAGAATATGGTAACTGCCTGGGGTAAAATATCTCCTTTAAAACCAAATTTTGATAAAAATGCATTTAGTACCTGCACTGGTGTAAGCGGATAATATCCCACCCAGAATGAGAGTACTATAATGATAAACAAAAGTACCAGCATAACCGCCAACAGCAGAACATATCGTCTTTGTCGGGCAGTGGCGGCATTTTTTTCATTAGCTGTCAGATTCATAATCCTTCATCCTTGTAACTTGACTAATCAAATTTACGGTGTTATACTCAGAAAAACCGAATTGTTTTTAAAAACTATTCGTATATACATTATAATACTTAAAAATTGTATAGTCAATTTCAATAAGCGTCAATTATGAGTAATGCGGAGAAAAGAAAGGAGAGAGTTTATGAAAAAGCACAGACAACTTTGGGCTCTGTTTATATGTCTGGTGATGTCAGTCAGTCTTTTAACAGGATATTCTGAGACGAAAGCTGCTACTGAAGAGCCGACGCAGAGTGCGGAGCAGGATGCCACGCAGAAAACTGCTGAAACCCGTGAGATCACAGACATGGCAGGAAGAAAAGTAACTGTCCCAACAGCAGAAAATATTGAATCTGTTTTTTCAGCGGGTCCGGTAGCTGCAATTTTTCTGTATATGGTTGCACCGGATAAGCTTCTTGGGTGGAATTATGAACTGAATGATGTTGAGAAATCTATTATTCTGGACAAATATCAGGATCTCCCTAATTTTGGAATGGGTGATGCTGTCAATTATGAAGCAGTAATTGCTGCCAATCCTACAATTGCTATTAATAGTGGAAAGATTAATGATGCAATGGTTTCTGATTGCGATGCGTTATCAGAAAGCCTTGGAATTCCGGTTGTTGCAGTAGACAACGAGCTTAATAATTCTGCGGAAGCTTTTCGTTTTATGGGCGAACTTCTTGGTGTAGAAGATCATGCAGAAGAGCTTGCCCAGTATGCGGAGCAGGTATTTACTGATATTAATGCGCTTTCAGATATTCCAGAAGAAAAGAAAGTCAGTGTATACTTCGGTAATGGAGAGGATTCACTGGAAACTGCACCCAGGGGATCCCAGCATGCACAGATTCTTGATGCCATCAATGCAGTCAATGTTGCAGATCTGGAATTGGGAGATGGATCTCGTGTTCAGATTTCAGCAGAACAGCTTCTTGCATGGGATCCGGATGTGATTGTTGTAAATGGTGAACCAAAGGCAGATAAAAGCGGAAGTTCTGCAGCAGAAGATATCCTGAGCAATCCTGATTATGCTTCATTAAAAGCAGTACAGGACCAAAAGGTTTATGGAACTCCGAATGCACCGTTTAGCTGGGTGGATCGTCCGGCAGGACCAAATCGTCTGATCGGTATGCGATGGTTCTCAGCATTGATTTATCCGGAATATATTAAATGTGATATCAATGAAGAAATACATAAATTTTTCGATCTTTTTTATCATGTTGATCTGTCCGATGAACAATTGGAAAATGTTCTGAAAGGAACTTTATAAAGGTTAGACATGGACGTGGAAAAGGGCTATACAATAAATAAATAAAAAAGAAACGCTGGTTCCGGTAAATACCGGTTCCGGCGTTTCTTTTTATAATTTTCGGATTATTGCGCTTCCATGCAGATCGCATACAGGATCTGCAAACAGATGGTTTTTCAGACAGAATTCCCCAACCGCTTTTCGGCATCCGGAAAACTGTGTACTGTACACATCGTGAACCAAGAGAACTCCTCCGGTGGCCAGGCGTTCATAGAACAGAGGAAGTGCAGCAGCAGTTGGAGCATAGAGATCCGCGTCCAGAGATACAAAACAAAAAGTTTCATCTCTAACATCGGAAAAGGTATCTGGAAACCATCCTTTGTGGATCACAGTACGTGTAGGATCTGGCATAACATGAAGAACAGAGTCAATATCAGTAGAAGAAAAATCACCTGTTTTGGCGCGGGACAGATTACCGGAGGCTTCTATTGTGATATCCTTTTCTGAAAAGCCCTCAAAAGTATCAAAAAGATGGATTTTTCGGTCTGGAAAGGCTGCACTGATCAGGGAAGAAAATTCACCTCGGAAAACACCCAGTTCTGCAACATTTCCCGGAATATCCAATTGATAGATCTGCTCAGATAAAAGACGCATAACAGCAACCCGTGCGTCAAACATGCGAAGGACGGAGGGATCACGAAAAGGTCCGTGATAACCCAGGTTTTCCATCTGTTTTATCATAGAATTACGCCGTTCTTCATCCAGAACTCCCAGGATGACCAGATCCGGGAGAAGTGCTATTGCAGCATCCGGAGAACAGACTGGAATATTCCCAATATAGGATCCGTGTTTATGGGGGTCATTATCAGCAAAGCACAGGAGCTGACAGGGACTGTTGAGAAGTCTTGCTGTCATTTGTCCAATTTGTCCGGCACCAAATATTACAGCTTTATATACTGATTTTGCCATCATTTTGATGTAGCCTTTCTGTCAGCACGAACCTGGATCATCTGTCCTGTGATGGAAATGGCGATTTCAGCCGGTGTTTCTGCTTTGATCTCCAGTCCTATAGGTGAGATGATACGGTTTAAATCTTGTTCATTAATGTTGTATTCTTCAATCAGACGGCGAAATACAGCAGCTTTTTTTGCGCGGCTTCCAATGACGCCTATATAGCATGCAGGTGTAGCGAGAAGCTGTGCCTGTACAATGGTATCATAGGAATGTCCGCGTGTCATGACGCAGCAATAATCAGCAGCTGTGATAGAAACATACTGCTTTAGATGGTTGAAATCACAAAGTATTGTTTCAACTGCTCCCGGGAAAAGAGCAGGATCTGTAAATTCCGGCCGGTCATCCAGGACAACACAGCGAAAATCAACGCTTGCAAGGATTGGGACAAGCTTTTGTGAGACATGTCCGCCGCCGAATACATAGACAGTTTCTGAGGTTCCAATCTGTTCAGAAAACAGATCATAATCTTCACTGTGATATCGGTGTGGCTTTGCAGATAAAGATGATAATACAGAAGAAGGAACATTGGCAGTTCCGATGAGACCGCATGCAGGACTGTAGAGGCTCACACCGGAGGTGGTGAGAAGATCGCAGATCAGCCAGAAATCTTTTCGCTCTTCATAGAATTTTTCCGCAGTTTCTGTGATTTCCATAATAATCGGATCGTTATGATTAAGATACTGGAAAAAGGCCGTAACATCACCACCACAGATCATGCCAATATTTTCAACATCTTTATGATTCAGCCGGAATTCATGCTGGCAGGATTCCTTTTTTTCAAGAATATCCAATGCCATACATTCAGCACGATATTCTACAGCTCCACCTCCGATGGTTCCGGAAATTCTGCCGTTTTTTCCGACCAGCATGCGGGAACCGGCACCTCTTGGCGTAGACCCTGAGGATGCTGTGACGGAAACAAGTACAAGATCGTTTCCCTCCAGGAATTGTTGTTTTATTGTCTGAAATAATATTCTCATATAATAAAATACCTCCTAACTAAATTAAGTGATTTTTCTGCTTCGGTTGTGTATGTCTGTCTGGACTAAAGCGTGATATGGCAGAGTGACTGTATCATGTCCTGCAGTTTGCGGGCTTGTTCTAACTGCTGCTCATGAGCTTTGCAAGCTTCCGGACTTTTGCATTTACTCATGCTGTCGGTAAATCTTTTTTCTATGGTTACACGTTGTGTTTCCTGAATCAGTTTATCAGCCAGAAATACAATAGCTGCTTCATCCAGCTTGGTTTCCAGCAGACCATGGTGCTGTGAAATAATCTGGCTGATCTCAGGATAACCTAACTGTAAGAAAAGTTCACCGCCTGTTTTGGTGTGATGCCTCTGAAGTCTGGCAATATCATGCAGAAGTGCACCGGAGCGAACAAGCTTCTGATCAAAGATATAACCATTGGATTCCAACATATTGCATAAACAACAGGCAAGTTCAGTAACAGCATCACTGTGAGCTTGTACATGACGGGGCAGAGAAACCGCATTGCGAAGCCTGAAGCATAGCCCGTCATTTAATTCAGGATGAGGCAGTATATAACTGGGATCAGAGAAAGAAATATTATTTCTTTCATTCACTTCCAGATGATAGTAAGAGCCACAGGGAAGACGAAACCGCTGCCTGCTGTACATACCGGAATGTAATGCATATATATAAGAAGAGATTACATCTGTATGAGCTACCACTGCAATATCACCTTCAGAAGCGCAAAGAATCTTATGAACTGCCTGCGAAAAGCGAAAACCAGATGCAGTAGGAGTTTCTGCTCCCGGGATCGGATGATCAGGGTTATTTTCACGGGCTTTATAAATGTCCGGCCATCTCTGGCGTATTTTATCAAAAGAAAGGCCATCCCATTCTCCCAGATTTCGTTCTGACAGATCAGAAACAATTATATGTGGAAGCTCAGGTGCCATATGGCCTGCTGTCTCAACAGCTCTTAACAAAGGACTGCAGTATATCCTTGATATTTTATCAGACAATTCTTCATTAAGAAGGACTGCCTGCAAGTGTCCAAGCATGGATAGAGAGAAATCTGTCTGTCCCACACAGTAAGAATGTTCATCCGGATACTGTGGTTTTCCATGCCGGACCAGATAAAGGCTACGCATTAAAAAATCCTCCGAAACATTCTTCAAATATTTTTTTTGAACAGGAACGTGTTTCTTCTGAAAAACGGGCATATCGTTTCAGAAATTCTTCGCCGTATGGTGTCAGTTCGCTATGGCTTCCCCTTGTACCGCCCTGGCTTCTGATGATCAGAGGTTCATGAAGCTGTGATTCCAGGGTATGGATCAGGTTCCAGCTGGTAGAATAGGAAATGTGCATGCGCTCACAGGCATCACGGACAGATCCTGTTTCATGGATCAGTGTAAGCAGCGAATAGAGCTTTTCATCAAAAAAAACTTTTTCCCGGGCTAGCTGAATATGGATTTCAGAACGGATCAGGCTCTGGTTGTGTATGCGGAGGAGTTCATCGTAATCCTCTGGTGTATCAGCATCATGAATAATACCGGGATCCTCTACATTAAGATAATACATGGGTTCCCCGCAATTATCCACAGCACCTTTAAGTCCTGATTTTCCGTCATCACTTAGAATGGAATCAATCAGTGTGGAACGAATCAGAATGGGATGACCGGGATTGCCATTACAGACCGGAGTTACAAGGGGACGCCCCAGAGAGAGCATTTGCGTGACTGTCTGGGCTGTGAACAGCGGAACATCAACAGGTGTAAAGAGTACCGTATCCACTTTGTCTTTCAGATACTCAAGTCCGATCCTGACAGAATCAAACATATGAGTGTTTGCATAGTTCTCATTTCGAAGAAAGACTACATTATTGGAAGCCAGGTGGCATTCCAGAACATCTGCATGATATCCGGTTACCACTACTACTTTGGAGATTCCGGCCTGCCGGAAATTATTGATCACGCGCTGTGCGATGGAAATGGAGCCAAGCTGAAGCATGGGTTTAAAGTCTCCCATTCGTGATGATTTCCCCGCAGCCACGATGAGGGCGCCTGTCTGCATTCAGATACCTCCTTCTTTCAATGATATTATACAAATTTGATATTATTATAACATATAAAAGAATAAAAATAGTTAAAATTTTAAATAAAACAAAATAAAATTGTCTGGAATATATAAAATAGCCAACTATTAATTATTTGCAATTTGTATAATTGTGCAAAAATATGGTAATATGGATATATAAAATAACGTGGACAGGAGAACTTTTTTATGGATAAGATTTTTGAGATTACCGCAAAAGAAGTTACTGTACAGGTAAAAGATGAGCGTACAGGGGTTGTATACAGCCGGACGCTTCCCATCGATTATTATGAGAATGCAAATGTTTTAAAACTCAGCGGTGAGAATCTGGACGGGAGTAGCTCTTCCATTGTTTTCTATTCTGCCAGAGGAATAGAGAGACTGAAAGATCTGACAGGCAAAGGGGCTGATCATGATCCGTGTGGAGTGCATAAGCCTGAAGATCGGTAATATTAAAATAACGTAACTATTCAGCAGTCATTGTGAAGGCGCTAACAGTTACGGAATGCGTGTTTTTAAAGGAGGTATGGAACATGATTAAAAAGACATTGAAGATTAATGGTGTTGAGAGAATACTTATTCTTGATAAGGATGAGACACTGGCGCAGGTACTCCGTAATCACCTTCTTCTTACAGGATGTAAGATCGGCTGCGGTGAAGGGCATTGTGGAGCCTGTAATGTTATTATGAACGGAAAAGTTACAAGATCCTGTATCTACAAGATGAGCCGTGTTCCCGATCATGCAGAGATCACAACTATTGAAGGTGTGGGAACAATTTCTGATATGCACCCGATTCAGGTTGCGTGGATGGCATATGGATGTGCACAGTGCGGTTTCTGTTCACCGGGCTTTATTATTTCCGCAAAAGTGCTTCTGGATAATAATCCAAGCCCTACCCGTGAAGAGGTAAGAGACTGGTTTAACAAACAGCGTAATCTCTGCCGTTGTACAGGTTACAAGCCGCTGATCGATGCTACTATGGCTGCAGCAGCAGTTATGCGCGGTGAGATGACAAAGGAAGATCTTGTGTTCAAACAGACAGGTGATTCTATTGTTGGAACAAACTATATCCGTCCTTCAGCAGCACAGAAGGTAACAGGTACCTGGGACTTCGGCGCAGATGATGCGTTAAAGATGCCATCAGGAACACTTCGTCTTGCTCTTACACAGGCAAAGGTTTCTCATGCAAATATCCTCAGCATTGACACAACAGAAGCAGAGAGCATGCCTGGTGTTGTCCGTGTTATCACAGCAAAAGATATTAAGGCAGCAGGCGGAACCAATAAGATCAATGGTCTTGTAATGCTTCCAAAACACAACAAAACAGACGGTTTTGAACGTCCTGTACTCTGCGATGAAAAAATCTTCCAGTTTGGTGATGCGATTGCCATCGTAGCTGCTGATACAGAAGAGCATGCACGTGCAGCAGCAGAAGCAGTTAAAGTTGAGATTGAAGAGCTTCCTGCATACATGAATGCAATGGATGCCATCGCACCGGATGCAGCGGAGATCCATCCCGGTACTCCGAACGCATTCTTTGAGACAAACTGTATCAAGGGTCCTGATTTTGACTGGGACAGCATTCCGGATTCACAGCAGGTTGAGATAGAATCTTACTGTTCACGTCAGCCTCATCTTCATCTTGAGCCGGACTGCGGTTATGGTTATATTGACGAAGACGGTATGATAACTGTTCATTCCAAATCCATTGGTATCCATCTGCATATGCCTATGATCGCTGATGGTATCGGCGTGCCAATGGAGAACTTACGAATTGTTCAGAACCATGCAGGAGGAACCTTTGGTTACAAGTTCTCTCCTACAAATGAGGCTTTGATCGGCGCTGCTGTTAAGATTCTTGAACGTCCAGTATCTCTGGTATTTAATCAGTTCCAGAATATTACATATACAGGAAAGAGATCTCCTGCATTTATGAATATCAAGCTTGCAGCAGATGAAAACGGTAAGCTTCTTGCACTCTGGGGCAATAACTATGTGGATCATGGTCCATACTCAGAATTCGGTGACCTGCTTACAATGAGACTTTCTCAGTTTACAGGTGCGGGCTACGGAATCAATTCTATCCGCAATAAATCTACAACAGTATTTACAAACCACGCATGGGGTTCCGCATTCCGTGCTTACGGTTCTCCGCAGTCTTACATGGGATCTGAGATTGCGATAGATGTTCTGGCAGCAAAGATGGGAATCGACCCGTTCGATATCCGTGAAATGAACTGTTACAAAGAATCCGAAGGTAGTACGATCCCTACAGGTTATCCGCCTGAAGTATACTGTGAAGAAGATCTGTTCAAGACAGCACGTCCACTGTATGAGGCAGCTAAGAAACGTGTGGCTGAAAAGAATGCAGCTTCTGATGGTAAGATCAAATATGGCATCGGTGTATCTCTCGGTGTATATGGCTGTGGCCTTGACGGTGTTGATACATCAAACGCATTTGCAGAGCTGAATCCGGATGGAACAGTTACAATGTATGCTGCATGGGAAGACCATGGACAGGGCGCTGATATGGGTGTTCTTGTATCATCTCATGAAACACTTCGTCAGGCAGGAATCAGACCGGAACAGATCAAACTTGTTATGAATGACACCAAGACATGTCCTAATGCAGGTCCTGCAGGTGGATCACGTTCACAGGTTATGTCAGGTAATGCATGTCGTCTGGCAGCAGAAAACCTTGTGGCAGCTATGAAGAAAGAAGACGGAACCTTCCGTACTTATGATGAGATGGTGGCTGAAGGTCTTGCAACAAAATATGAAGGTAACTGGGTGACAACCTTCTGTGCAGATCATCCGATCGATCAGGATACAGCACAGGGTGATCCGTTTGCAACCTACATGTACACGATCTTCCTTCCGGAAGTTGCTGTTAATACAGAAACAGGTAAAGTTAAAGTTGAAAAATTCACCTGTGTGGCTGACGTAGGTACGATCATGAACAGACTTCTTGTAGAAGGCAACTTCTACGGCGGTCTTGTACAGGGCATCGGTCTTGCTCTTACAGAAGATTTCGAGGATCTGAACCATGATACTTCTCTGAAGAACTGTGGTATTCCGTATCCAAATGATGCACCGGATGATATTGAACTTCATTTCAATGAAACATATCGCCCAAGCGGTCCTTACGGTGCTGCCGGCTGTGGTGAGGCTCCGCTGGATGCTCCTCATCCTGCAATCCTGAATGCAATCTACAATGCTACAGGCGCACGTATCACACGTGTTCCTGCCCGCCCGGAAAAGGTTCTTGCAGCATTAAAGGAACTTGAGAAATAATTCTCAGTATAATTTTATCATATGATATAATAAGGGGAGACGGGAGACTGTCTCCCCTTTGGAAATGAAAGGAGTATCGGGTTATGACATATATACAGGAGAGAGGTTCCACTCATGTTTATCACGTAAATCGAATGTCAAAGGAAGAGATGGATCATATGATCAGCCTCTGTGTTCATGAACAGCCGGCGTACTGTGTTGCAGCCTGTCCTTTCAAAGCAGATACAAAAGAAATGCTGTTTTATGCTGCAAAAGGAAATTTTAAGAAAGCTCTGGGGATCTATGAGAAGATCACACCATTTCCCATGATCCTCTGTAGCGGCTGTACTGCACCCTGTGAGGAGAAATGCAGGCTTTGTGAGCTGGGTGATGGCATATCCATACGTGAAGTAGAGCGTGCCATTGTCCGATATGGGGAACCTGGAAAACGGAGCAGTGTATTTCGTATCAGAAAGAAAAAAAAGGCTGTGATTTTTGGCTCAGGATTATTCCCGCTGTTTCTTGCAGGGGAACTGGAAAAGAAGATGTATCCTGCAACCATTTACTGTCAGGAGAAAGATCATGAAGCCTATATTGCAGCAGCAGCACCGGAGCTTTCGGAATCAGATTGTAGAAATGAAGCAAAACGTCTCAGTTCCATGGATCTTTCCTTTGAATTCGGATGCAGTCTTGACCTTCCGTTTATCAGAGAGAAAATGAAGGAGGCAGATGTGGTCTGTGCTTCAGAGGAGGTGGCCAAAAAGCTGGCTCCTGAGGAAGCAGCAGACGCAGAGATCATGCTGAGAGAACAGGCAGGGATCGTCAGCGGTCCGGCCCAGTCTGTGATGGATGCGGCTTTTGCTGCAAAAAGAGCTGCCCTGACTGTAGATCTCCTTGTGCAGAACCTTTCACCCCACAGTAACAGAGGCAGTGAAGGGGCAGTTACCACCAGGCTCTATACAAATATGGAAGGGATGAAAGGCTCTAAAAAGATTCCCTGCAGCATAGATGGATATTCAAAAGAAGAAGCTATGGAGGAAGCAAAGCGATGCATTCAGTGTCACTGTGATGAGTGTATGAAAAGCTGTGTCTATTTAAGTGAATATAAAAAGTATCCTGGTCTTCTTGCACGTGAAATCTATAATAATACCCAGATCATTATGGGAGATCACCAGATGAATAAACCGATGAATTCCTGTTCACTCTGCGGACAGTGTACTGTAATCTGCCCAAATGGGTTTGATATGAGCCAGGTCTGCAAGTCTGCAAGAGAAAATATGGTATCTACAGACAAGATGCCTTTGGCACCTCATGAATTTGCACTGATGGATATGCTGTTCTCCAATTCGGAGGCTTTCTTATGCAGACCTCAGCCGGGATATGAAACCTGCAGATATGTATTTTTCCCGGGATGTCAGGCAGGAGCTATAGCGCCGGATGTTGTCACAGAGGCATATGAGGATCTTTGCAGGAGGACAGAGGGCGGTGTTGCTCTGATGCTGGGATGTTGTGGTGCTATCAGTGAATGGGCAGGACGCTATGAAATGACAGAAAAGGTAAATGAACAGTTGAAGCAGGAGCTTGCAAAGCTGGGAGATCCTATGATCATAGCAGGCTGTCCAAGCTGTATGAAACAGTTAAAAGAGAGTCTTGGTGTCAGAGTCACAGGAATCTGGGAGATCTTAAAGGAAATCGGACTTCCCGCACAGGCAAAAGGGCTGGAGATACCTGTTGCAATACATGATGCCTGCGGAGCCAGGGGTGATGCGCAGACACAGGACATAATAAGAGAGCTTCTTGCAGATATGGGGTGCACTGTTGTAAACACAGAATATTCCAGAGATCTGTCTCCCTGTTGCGGATACGGCGGACTGACTTCCTACGCTAATAAAGAGATGGCAGATAAAATGACAGAAAAGTGTCTGGAACGATCCGATGCCCCATATATAACGTACTGCATGGCATGCAGGGACCGATTTGTCAGGGAAGGCAGGGAATCCAGACATATCCTTGAACTTCTGTATGGCACAAATGCCGTCAATATGCCGGATATCAGTGAAAAACGCTACAACCGGCTTGTGCTAAAAGAGAAGCTTTTAAAAAATATATGGAATGAGGAACTGATGATGGAGAAAAAAGATTATACCGTTGCATATACAGAAGATGCCATCAGTATGATGGATGAACGTATGATACTGAAAAGTGATGTGGAGCGTGTATTATCAGATTACAGAGAAAACCAGGAAGCGATTTTTGATGAAGAGACAAAAGAACTGGTGACAAGGAGCAGACTTGGAAATGTGACATTCTGGGTGCGATTTGTGGAAACTGAAGAAGGGTATCTGGTACGCAGAGCATACAGTCACAGAATGAATATTATGAAAAGGGTGGGACAGTAATGGCAGCAGAGAGAACATATTATACCATTGATCCTGAGGGAAAGCTGACCTGCATGAAATGCAAGGTTCCTCTTGTAAAAGGAAAAGCAAAATTTATGTATCTGGAGAACGGTTTTCCTGTTGAGATGCCGGTCTGTCCCAAATGTGGCTTTGTCTATGTTCCGGAGGAGCTGGCTCTTGGAAAGGTTCTGGCAGTGGAACGTGCACTGGAGGATAAATAGATGAACAGACATCCCGGAGGGGAAGAGCAGACACTTCATCTTCTGAAAAGCATAGAACTGAAAAAAGGAATGAAAGCTCTGGATCTGGGAGCAGGAGAGGGAGAGACAGTGCGGATCATGAAAGCATTTGGCCTGAATGTGCAGGGGGTGGATCTTGCTCCGCGAAGCAGTGAGGTGCAGAGGGGAGATTTTCTGGACCTTCAGTATGCAGCAGACAGTATGGATCTCTGTATCAGCCAGTGTGCATTTTTTGTCAGCAGAGATCAGAAAAAGGCAGTTTCTGAATGCTGGCGTGTACTGAAAAAGGGAGGATTTCTTTTACTGTCAGATCTGGATCCGGGCAATCTTTTGGAAATTGTGAAAGAAACAGGGTTTATGATTCTCTGTCAGGAGGACCAGACTGCTCTCTGGAGAGAATATTATCTGGAAGCAATCTGGAATGATTCATTCTGCTGCGAGGATCATAAGCTTTTACAGAATGAATACAAAGGCAGAAAAATAGGCTATACCATGGTGGTTGGCAGAAAGGAGTAATGTATGGATCTTTACGAAAGAATAATGGAATTAGGAAGCAGGGGATATCATTGTTCACAAATTATTATGATTATGACTCTGGAAACCATAGGAGAGGAAAATCCACAGCTTGTAAAGGCAATGGGAGGCCTTGGGGGAGGAATTGGTTACTGTGGAGATACCTGTGGATGTCTGACAGGAAGTGCCTGTGCCATCGGATATTTTCTCGGCAATCTGGCTCCTGAAGAGAAGGAAGATGCACAGATGAAGCCGGCTGTACAGGAATTATATCAGTGGTTCCGCCAAAAGACAGAGGAAGAATTTGGAGCTTTTTACTGTAAGGATATCACTCATCTGGACTGGGGCATAATTATGGAGAAATGTCCCGGACTTATTGCAGATACTTATACAAAAGTTATGGAAATACTGACAGAACGGGAGGTACTGGAGCTTTGATCACCATCGGCAAAACAAAAAGTGTCTGTCCGGAATGTATGAAGGTAGTTCCTGCCAAAAAGTGTATTGGTGAAGACGGGATTTATCTGGTAAAGGAATGTAATGCTCATGGGAAATTTCAGACTCTGATCTGGGAGGGAAATGTAACAGATTATCTTTCCTGGGGAAGAGAAAATCTCTCAGCAGAAACTCCTGTAAATCCGAAGGTTAAAGAAAAATCCTGTCCGGATAATTGCGGACTCTGTGAGGAACATGAAAGAAAAGGGTGCTGTATGATCCTGGAAGTCACAAAACGCTGTAATATGCACTGCCCTGTCTGCTTTGCTTCAGCAGGAGAAGGCGGGGAAAACAGAGATCTTCCTATCTGTGAAATAGAAAAACAGTATGATTTTCTTATGGCTCATGGAGGTCCCTTTAATATACAGCTCTCAGGAGGAGAACCAACCATGAGAGATGATCTGCCTGAGATCATACATATGGGAAGAGAAAAAGGATTTACATTTTTTCAGTTAAATACCAATGGGATCCGGCTTGCCAGGGAAGATGGATATGCCAGAAAGCTGAAAAAAGCAGGACTGAATACAGTATTTCTTCAGTTTGACGGTGTGACAGATCAGGTTTATGAGACTTTACGTGGACAGGCTATGATGGAACTGAAGAAAAAGGCGGTCTTAAACTGCTCAGAAGCGGAGCTTGGTATTGCTCTTGTGCCGGTCATAGCGCCGGGAGTAAATGATATGCAGGTAGGGGATATCCTGAAATTTGGTCTGGATCATATGCCCTTTGTCCGTGGCGTACATTTTCAGCCTATCAGTTATTTTGGCAGATGTTCCCAGAAGCGTCCCACAAATCCCATCACCATACCAAAGATGCTGAGACTTATGGAAGAACAGACAGAGGGACTGATGAAAATTGAGGATTTTGCAGGCGGCGGAGCAGAGAATCCCTACTGCTCCTTCCATGCAAGTTATCTGAGAAAAGGGGAGCGGGAACTGAAGCTTCTTGAAAAAAAATCAGGAAAAGGATGCTGCTGTACTACCAGTGATGATTCCAGACAGTATGTGGAAAATCAGTGGAGCTACAGTACAAAAAACTATGATGAAGGAGAAATGACACAGACAGATGCGCTGGATGAGTTTCTGATCCGGATACATAATGAAACCTTTGCAGTATCAGGCATGATCTTTCAGGATGCCTGGAATCTGGATCTTGACCGTCTGAAACGCTGTTATATCTGTGAAGTGGATTCTGATTATGGAATGGTGCCGTTCTGTGCATATAATCTGACTAATCTGAAAGGAACCTATTTATACAGAAAGTGAAACGATCCAATATAGATGCAATGATCTGTAAGCAGGAAGAAATTACAGATATTACAAGGGAAACAATAAACAAAATACAGCTGGATAAACTGAATGCTGTTCTGAAAAGAGAAAAAGAAAGGCAGGGATTTTACAGGGATCTGCCGGAAAGGCTGGAAAGCCTTGCTGATCTGAAAAACTTTCCCTTTACAACGGAATCCGACCTTGCTCAGAAAGGGGGCAGGATGTTACTGTGCTCTCAGGGAGAAATACAGAGGATCATTTCAGAACAGACAAGCGGAACAACCGGTGCAGGTAAACGTGTATTTTATACAGAAGGAGATTGTGAACATACCATAGAACTTTTTATGGCCGGACTTGGTGAGTTTATTTATCCGGGAAGCAGGACTATGGTTGCCATGCCGTTTTCCGGTCCTTTTGGATTGGGAGAGCTGATCGCTGAAGCAATCAGACGTATAGGCGCACATCCCCTTTTAACCGGGAACAGTAAAACCTATGGTGAGTTAAAAACAATTCTGGAAGAGGAACAGCCGGACACTTATGTAGGTATGCCGACAGCACTGCTTTCCATGCTCAGAATGTGTGGAAAAGGAAGTATAAAGAGAGCACTGATATCAGGGGATGCCTGTCCGGAAACAGTAATGAAAGAAATAGAAAAAATTCTGGGAACACCACTCTGGCCTCATTATGGTTCCAGAGAGATGGGACTTGGGGGCGCGATCTGCTGTCAGGCTCATGAGGGCATGCACATGCGAGAGAATCACTGTATCATAGAGATCATAGATAAAGAGGGAAATGTTCTGCCTGACGGTCAATGGGGAGAACTGGTGATCACAACCATTGGGATGGAGGCACAGCCTCTGATCAGATACAGAACCGGCGATCATACACGTATCATCCCCGGAAAATGTATCTGCGGAAGTGAGGTAAGGCGTCTGGATTTTGTAAGGCGCATCGACCAGTCCAAAAGTATGAGAGAAATGGATGAATTACTGTTTCAGTTTCCGGAACTGGTAGATTACTGTGTAAGGAGTGTTGGAGGGAAAAAAGAAATCACAGCACTTTTTATATCAGATAACGGAGAAGAACTGATCAGAAATGTCTGCACAGAGAAGAATATTATTTCTTTGGACTGCAGAAAAGCAGAATGGAGCGATAGGGCATTGTATCCTGCGAAACGTATTATTTTATAGAGAAACTATTAGAAAACAGAACGAAACCCATTGACTATCAGTCGGATTTCGTTCTGTTTTTTATTTTATGAATAGTTATTTGTTCACAGGATAATACGGACAGTCCTCTCTGATACATTCTTTATTATCTTCAAAATATTTACATAGTACAGAAGACAGCGGAATCTTTACAGAGCTGAACTGCCTGTAAAACCTGATCGCTTCTTCAATAGCAATTCTGCTGGTGCGTTTACAGCAGCGCGGACCACCAACATCAGCCAGTTTGGATAAAATAACAGAGACAAGCTTCTGAGGAAAGGGCCATGCATCCTTATGGAGGGGACCGGATCCGGTCATAACAGACATAAAGATTCCGGCACCTGCTGCTGCACCACACACTCCCCAGTAACCGCAGGTACCACCGGGAACCTGCCTCGCTCTTTTACAGATTTCAGATAATGCGGTATCGTAATTCATACGCTCTCCATTATTGCGAAGTGCAGTCAGAAGAACACTGGGAACAATGGCATGATGTTCAGGTCCATGCATGTGGACAGAAGGAAGGTCCATGATCTCTTCCAGAAGCAGCAGGGGATCCTTCTCTGTGCTGCTTCTGAGGGCTATGATCACCGGTATATAAGTACCATAGCTGTGACAGGCATCACAGACAAAATGGCCATTTTCACAGACAGCATTTGTCAGCTGCTCTTTGTGGCAGATGCTACAGGTTTTCACAGAACTTTCGACGCTGTATGTGACCGGTGCTCCACAGATCAGGCAGCCTGAAAAATGTTCTGTCTCTCCACAACAGCAGGAATTATTTGTATTATCCATAAAAATCAGCATTTCTCAGCAATATCATAGATAAGCCGTTCTGTATCTTCCCATCCGAGGCAAGGATCTGTGATGGAACAGCCAGGAGTCATATGATCACTGATATCCTGGCGGCCTTCGAGAAGGTAGCTTTCGATCATAACACCTTTAACCAGCTTTCTGAGGTCTGGATTATAGTTACGGCTGTGAAGTACTTCTGAAACAATACGGATCTGTTCCTTGTATTGCTTGTTGGAGTTTGAGTGGTTGGCATCTATGATGATGGCAGGGTTCTTAAGGTCCTTTTTGGCATACAAAGCAGACAGATGTATCAGATCTTCATAGTGGTAGTTAGGAATAGTCTGTCCGTACTGGTTTACACCACCTCTGAGAATTGTGTGTGCCAGATCATTTCCTGAAGTTTCCACATCATTTCCTCTGTAGATGAAGTGGTGAGGATGCTGTGCAGCAGTGACAGAATTCAGCATAACAGAGAGATCACCGCTGGTAGGATTCTTCATACCGACAGGAATATCCATGCCACTGGCAGTGAGACGATGCTGCTGGTTCTCCACAGAACGTGCACCTACAGCTTCATAGGAGAGAATATCATCCAGATAGCTGCGGTTTTCAGGATAAAGCATCTCATCTGCAGAAGAGAGTCCTGTCTCCTGCATAACTCTCATGTGCATCTTGCGGATAGCAATAATTCCGGCAAGAAGGTCAGGAGCCTTATCAGGGTCTGGCTGATGAAGCATTCCTTTGTAACCGTCACCTGTGGTACGGGGCTTATTTGTATAAACTCGCGGGATGATCATCAGTTTGTCAGAGACTTTATCTGCCACTGTTTTCAGTTTGCGTACATATTCGCAGACTGTATCTTCGTTATCAGCGGAACAAGGTCCTACAAGGACGATAAATTTATCTGATTCACCGGTGAAGATACGGCGTATTTCTTCATCGCGCTGTTTTTTTACTTCTTTGAGTTCCTGGCTGAGAGGGTACTGAGATTTCAGAACCTCCGGTAAAGGGAGCTCGTGATTGATTTTCATAGACATGATCTGTTTCCTCCATATAAGTACATGCAGGTCTTTGATAATGCCGGAACTCAGGAATACTTTATACCTGACCGGACTGCCTGCACATTTTCCTTTACAAGTATAACATGGTGTTATCTAAAATTCCAGTACTTTAACACTTTAAACTGACATATTTTGAGAGAATGTAATCAGACCGTTTTTTATGCCTGTTTCTTAGCTTCACAAAAATGCTTTCAGATGTTACAATCAAATAAAAGGTATGAGGAAAGAAATATCAAAAGAATACCAAAGAAAGTCGGGGTGAAGGTTATGGAAATTAAGAGTATTTTGATAAAGGACACAACCAGAGAGGAAAGAAAACAGATTGTGGAAGAATCTTTTGGAAATATTTCTGCAAGCTGTGATGGCTGTATGGCGGGACTGACAGAGATGTATCAGGAATATATTGATGGTACAAAGGAAATCCGCGACATTAACATGGAGTTTAATGCACACTACGTACGGGAAGATTTGGATGAGAAATCAAAGAGAAGCTGCCCGATGTAGATAAAACAACTATATGGGAAACTTGCAGATCCCGAATATGCAGGAAATAACAAGATAACAGGAGAAGGATAATAAAATGAGTACAAACAATATGGATAGATTTGAATTCAGATGTATCAGACCGGAGGAGACACAGCAGGCGATAGAGATCGAGCAGATCTGTTTCCCGCCAAATGAGGCATGTTCTCCGAAAAGTCTGACAGAGAGAATAAAAGCAACAGCAGAAACATTTCTGGTAGCTGAGGATAAGGAAACCGGAAAGCTGGCTGCATTTCTTAATGGAGTTCCTACAGATGAGGAGGCTTTCAGAGATGAATTCTTCACAGATATTTCTCTGAGTAATCCTGAAGGCAAAAATATCATGCTTCTGGGTCTGGACGTCCGTCCGGAATATCGTATGCAGGGCCTGGGCCGTGAACTGGTATCCAGATACTGCCAGAGGGAAGCTCAAAAAGGACGAAAGAAACTTTTCCTCACCTGTCTGGATGAAAAAGTGAAGATGTATGAGAAATTTGGCTTTACAGATCTGGGCCAGGCAAATTCCACCTGGGGCGGAGAAGCCTGGCATGCTATGAGCATCAAGATTGAAAAATAATTAACAATCAGAACAGACAGGAGAGTGTACAATGAGCCTATACGCAATCGGTGATTTTCATCTTTCGTTTACAGTCAATAAACCTATGGATGTATTTGATAAAAGATGGAAGAATCATGTAGTTAAGATTGAGAAATACTGGAAGAAGAGAGTGACAGAGAATGATACAGTAGTGATTACCGGAGATCATTCCTGGGGGAGAGATCTTGCAGAGTGTCAGGCGGATCTGGATTTTATTATGGCTCTGCCGGGCAGGAAGATTCTGCTTCGGGGAAATCACGATATGTTCTGGGATGCAAAGAAGACAGAAGATCTGAATGAGATGTTCTGGGGAAAGCTGGAATTTTTGCAGAATAATTTTTATACATATGAGGATTATGCGCTGGTGGGAACCAAGGGCTACTGTTATGAAGGAAAAGACAGCTATGAGCATTTCTTGAAGATCCGGGAGCGGGAGCTGGGGCGGCTGCGCTGCTCTTTTGAAGGGGCGAAGGCTGCAGGATATGAGAAGTTTATCATGTTTCTTCATTATCCGCCTACAAGTATTGGAGAGATGGAGAGTCCGTTTACCCTGATGGCACAGGAATTTGGCGCCGAGAAGGTAATCTATTCTCACTGTCATGGAGAGAAGCGATATGATGACAGCTTTAAAGGCTATGTGGATGGAATAGAGTACAAGCTGGTGTCAGGAGACTATCTGAATTTTAAACCGGAGTTGGTTTTACGCTAATTATATTGTCTGGAAAAAATCCCTGGGAAGTATTATACTTTTCAGGGATGATTTTATGTGCTTTGAGAGAAAATATCTTCGGGGAGAAATGAGAAAATGAAGATTTACTACAGAGAGAAATCTGGCGGGATTGAAATTCTGCGGTGTTTTGGAATAGAAAGCAGAGTTGAGATTCCGGGAATGATAGATGACAAATTGGTAATTAGTGCGGCACCGTATGCATTCTCCAGTCATATGGATGAGAAAGAAGAACTGAAAAATGCCAGCCTGTGGGAAGTGTCAGAGGGTCTTGGGTTTGGCAGAGAAGAGCATGTTCTGGCAGGAAATGACGTGGAGGAGATTGTTTTTCCTTACACTTTAAAAGAGATTGGACGATATATTTTTTATGGCTGCGGGAATCTGAAAAAGCTGGAGTTTTCTGACAGCCTGATGCAGATAGGCTGTGGTGCATTTACAGGCTGCCATGCATTGGAGAAGCTGACTGTTCATATGAGACAGGGAAAGAAGTCAGGCGTTAAGGAAATGCTGGGCGAGATGTGGCAGAGGATAGATGTAAACTTTCTTTATGAGTATGAAGAAGCCAGACTTGTATTTCCGGAGCATTATGATGAGGCGGTTGAGAACACTCCGGCGCGTATTTTGTATACGGAATATCATGGATCAGGCAGTAATTACAGGCAGTGTTTTTATGATAAGGAGCTGAATTATCAGGAATATGACAGGCTTTTTGAAATGGCGGTAGCCATGGATAAGCTGGAAGTTCTGGTTGATATGTCATTTGGCAGACTGGAGTTTCCTTATGAACTGACCGGGAAAGCCAGGGAGAATTACAGGGAATATATCCGTAAGAATCTGGGAGATATTGCAGAATATCTGGTAAAGCAGGAGGATATGCACAGATTGGAAGTGATATCCTCGCAAAAACTCTGGACACTGGAGGGAATTGATTCTGCGTTGGATTGTGCATCTAAGAGAAAAGAAACGGAAGTATCCGCATTTTTGATGAATGAAAGAGCAAATCTGGTGGATAATACGGCAGGAAGTGAACGTATAGATGTGGATAAGTTGCAAAATAGTCAGGAAGCTGACAGGACAGAGCAGGGGAAAAATGAACAATCACAAACTACAGAAAAATCTTTGAATAGAAGAACTATACTAAGAAAAAAGAGGTTTGAACTGTGATAGATATAGAGGAAAATAATAATGCAGCCAGAGGATAAAATACAGGAAATAGCAGAAAGAGCAGAGCGTTTGCAGGAAATCGGCAGCAGTATTCTCAGGGTTGCGCGGGATGAATTATATCTGGGAATGCGGTTTTTGGATGTGGCGCTGAGCAGTTTTTCTTATCAGATGGATGGTCAGGTCCATGGATTTGGAACGGATGGAAGAGTGATGTATTTCCAGCCGCAGATGCTGGGAGGCTTATATAGAGAGAACAGGATTCTGGTGAACAGAGGGTATCTGCATATGGTATTCCACTGTATTTTCCGGCATTTTGCATGGAGCGGTACAGAAGGTAAGAAGAGGGCAGACGATGGAATCACAATCCAGGAACGTATGCGTGATCTGAGTTGTGACATTGCAGTGGAGCATATGATAGATGGGATGAACTATCGGAGTATCCGTTTCTCACGCAGTCTTCTGCGAAGGGAAACCTACCGTCTCCTTGAAAAAGAGGGAAAAACCCTCAACGCACAGAGAGTATATAAAATATTGTCAGAATGGAATCTGAACGAAAAGGATCTTACAAATCTGGAACAGGAATTTCGCACAGATGACCACAGATACTGGGAAAGTAAGAAACCGGATCAGAAACCGAATCCCATGCTCAGCCGCAAATGGGGGGAGATCAATGATGGAATCGAGACGGATCTGGAAACCTTTTCCCAGGAGGCAGGTGAGCGGGACGGAGGTTTCCTGGAGCAGATAAAAACAGAGAACAGAAGCAGGTATGATTACAGAGAATTCCTGCGGAAATTTGCAGTTTTTCATGAAGAACTGGCAGTGGATGATGACAGTTTTGATTACAATTTCTATACCTATGGTCTGCGTCTCTATGGAAACATGCCGCTGATAGAACCACTGGAATCCAAAGAAGTTAAGAAGATAGAGGAATTTGTGATCGTCATCGATACTTCCATGTCCTGTTCAGGAGAACTGGTGAGAAAGTTTCTGGAGGAAACCTACGGTGTACTTAGTGAGAGTGAGAGCTTTTTTACAAAAATAAATGTGCACATCATTCAGTGTGATGAGAAAGTCCACACAGATAAAAAGATTACTTCTCAGAAAGAAATGAAAGACTATATGGAACATCTGGAATTGTATGGAGATGGCGGAACAGATTTCAGGCCTGCATTTGAATGGGTGGATAAACTGTTGGAACAGCATGAATTTCATAACCTGAAAGGGATGATCTATTTTACAGACGGATTCGGAATTTACCCGAAGAAAATGCCATCATATAAGACTGCATTTGTGTTTATGCAGGATAATTACAGAGATGTGGATGTGCCGGTATGGGCCATGAAACTGATTTTGGATGAGGATGATTTTGAGAAGCCAGACAGGTAATGAAGAGAGAAAATTATAATTGCGGGAGCTGCAAATCGCGGAGCAATTCGTGGATATCAAGGAAATGAGAAAACTGAGTAAAAGTAAGAAGTGTTCAGCAGGAAAGGATTTACATTATGGATATAAAACGAGCAAAACAGGAGATAAAGGACTCAATAGAAGCATATCTTGCGAAGGATGAATTTGGAGAATACCTGATCCCGGCCATACGCCAGAGACCAATTCTCCTTATGGGGGCACCGGGTATTGGAAAGACGCAGATTATGGAACAGATCGCCAGGGAATGTAAGGTAGGTCTGGTATCTTATACTATCACCCATCACACCCGTCAGAGTGCAGTAGGACTGCCGTTTATCAAAGAGAAAACCTTTGGTCAGGAGACTTTTTCTGTCACAGAATATACTATGAGTGAAATTATTGCCTCTGTCTATGAGAAGATGGAGAAGACAGGCCTGAAAGAAGGGATTCTTTTTATTGATGAGATCAATTGTGTATCAGAAACTCTGGCACCTATGATGCTGCAGTTTCTTCAGGGAAAGACCTTTGGCAATCAGAAAGTACCGGAGGGATGGGTGATCGTGACAGCAGGAAACCCGCCGGAATACAATAAATCTGTTCGTGAATTTGATGTGGTAACTCTTGACAGAATCAAGAGGATTGATGTGCAGCCGGACTTTGAAGTATGGAAAGAATATGCCTATGAGCAGGGAATCCATCCGGCTGTGATCTCTTATCTGGAGCTTCGCAGAAAGAATTTCTACAGAATGGAGAACACAGTAGACGGACGGATTTTTGCCACTGCCAGAGGCTGGGAAGATCTTTCAAGGCTGATACAGGTATATGAAACACTGGATAAAGAAGTGGACAGAGAGGTGGTATATCAGTATATCCAGCATCCAATGATCGCAAAAGATTTTGCCGCATATCTGGCATTATACAATAAGTATAAGACAGACTATGCAGTGGAGGATCTGCTTCAGGGTAAATGGACACCGATCACTCTGGGTAAGATCCGCAATGCTTCACTGGATGAGCATCTGAGTATTGTTGGTCTGCTGAACGGAAAGCTCAGCCAGTTATTTGCAGACTGTTATTTTATGGATGCCTATGTGACAAAGCTCTATGGTTACATGACAGAATACAGAGATAACCTTCCGGAAATGACGCTGGAATCCATTTATAAAAAGGCAGAAAATGATTTTCAGACTGCAAAAAAATCTGAGCTTCTCACTAAAAATGAAGAAAAAGTATTTATCCGTACAGTGGATTTTCTTGAGAAATTATGGATAGAACTGAGGGGAGAAACTGGTTCTGAAGATAAAACAGAGGATAATAAAGCTGCTGAAATTTCGGAAAAAGATACTTATGAGCAGGCAAAAACTGTTTTTGCAGCGGAGGCAGACAGCCTGGAAACTCAGACAGAATATATATCTCAGACGCTTCAGAATGTTTTTGATTTTATGGAAGCTGCCTTTGGTGACAGCCAGGAAATGGTAGCATTTATTACGGAACTGAATGCAAACTTTTATAGTATCTGGTTTATCCGGGAAAATGGTTCTGACCAGTATTACCGTCACAACAAGGGACTACTGTTTGATGACAGACAGAAACTGATCCTGGGACAAATGGAGGAACTGGAGAACACGATGAAGCGGGGACTAAAAAATTAATTTTTATGCCAATTAGCATTGGATTTTCAGATAAATCGTGGTATGCTGATGAATAGAATTATGATTTGAGTGAAAAATATCAGGAATGCAGGCGCATTTGACTGTGCAGCAGTAGAACGATATGGAATCACTAGAAAAAACGAGGAGGAATATAAAATGGAATTAGAAGTATTAAGAAAAGATATGGTTGCAGCTATGAAAGCCAAAGATAAAGTAACAAAAGAAGCAGTCTCCTCTCTGATCTCTGCAGTAAAAAAAGTAGCGATCGATGAGGGATGCCGTGATGAGATTAAGAGTGATCTGGTGGACAGAGTGATTCTGAAAGAACTGAAAACTGTAAAAGAACAGCTGGATACCTGCCCGGAGAGCCGTGAGGATCTGAAGGCTGAATACCAGGCAAGATATGATGTGATTGCCAAATATGCACCAAAACAGATGAATGCAGCAGAGGTAAAAGCATATCTGGAAGAAAAATTTGCAGATGTGATCGCAACAAAAAATAAAGGTCAGATCATGAAGGCTGTTATGGCTGATATGAAAGGAAAAGCAGACGGAAAGGTAATTAATCAGGTTGTGGCAGAGCTCTGCAAATAATGTGTTATCTTAACCGAATCAAGTAAGTCCCCCTGCTTCAATTGCGAAAAGCAATAAGCAGAGGGTGGGACTATGTGAAGAATAGGATCATCCAGCAGATTTGGTATGCAGAAAGCTGGATAGTTATCGAAATAGCCGCAGTATATTGGAGTATCCGAATACTGCGGTTATTTTGTTAGGAGGTGAATATATATGGAGTTTCAGCATGAACTGATCATTCCTAATGAGGGACTTCCGTTTAAGGTTTTTCTTTTTGAAGGAGGAAATGGCAATTATGTGCGTGAGAAGCACTGGCATACGTCTGTAGAGATTTTTGCTGTGATGGAGGGGCGCCTGGATTTTTTTGTAAATAAGGATGAATATCCGCTGAAAGCTGGAGAGCAGATAATCATTAATTCCAATGAGATTCACTCTATCCATGCTGTGGAGAAAAATAAAACAGTAGTTCTGCAGATTCCTCTGAAACAGTTTGAGAATTATTTTACTGCCCAGAGATATATCCGTTTTCGGGGGCAGGAGGAGCTGGTGGATAAGAAACTGGCTTCTTTGCTTCGTAAATTATATCATGTGTATTCCGAGCGGAAAATTGGATATGAGTTCCGGACAATTTCTATTTTTTACGAGATCATGTATATCCTGGTGAAGGATTACCGTGTGACAGAGACCAGGGAGAAGGATATCCGACACAGCCGCCGTCTGGATGCATTGTCAAAAATCACCACATATATGCGTGAGCATTACAGGGAGGAACTGAAGCTTTCTGATGTGGCGGCTACTTTTGGATACTCGGATGCATATTTGTCGCGAATGTTTCAAAAATATGCAAAAATCAACTATAAAACTTATCTGCAGGATATCCGTATGGCATATGCGTACAGGGATTTGCTGAATACAGACCATACAATTAGTCAGATTGCACTAGATAATGGATTTTGCAGCAGCAGGGGTTTTTCCGGAGAATTTCAGAAAAGATATGGGATACTTCCAAGTGAGATGCGAAAACAGATAAATGAAAAAGGTCAAAAAAACGCTATAGATTAGACAAGAAAACTGGCGAAAAGTACCCTTTATTCTGATATATTCTAAGCACAGTCAAGAAAACGTAATATCGACAGAATATAAGGAGGTTTTTGAAGTGAAAATTCAGAATGTAACAGATGCTTCCTTCCGTAAATATGGAAAGGTGCTTGAAGGGTATGACTTCAGTGCTCTTCTCAAAGAAATGAAACATACACCGGTTCCGGATGATGTGGTTTATGTACCATCTGTTGAGGAGCTGGAAGCTCTGGATGTAGCAAAAGCACTGCAGAATAAAGGATTTGGCGGAATCCCGATCGAAATTGGATACTGCAACGGACATAATAAGAAATTAAATGCAGTAGAATATCACCGCAGTTCAGAGATCAATGTAGCGGTAACAGATTTGGTGCTGCTTATCGGAAGCCAGCAGGATATCACAGATGATTTTACATATGATACTTCTAAGATCGAAGCATTCCTGGTACCTGCAGGAACAGGTATTGAAGTATATGCAACTACACTTCATTATGCGCCATGCAATGTACAGGATGGCGGTTTCCAGTGTGTAGTCGTACTTCCGGCAGGAACCAATACAGATCTTACATTTGAGACAGCTAAGACAGGCGAGGACAGCCTGCTGACAGCTAAGAACAAATGGCTCATTGCACATGAGGATGCAGCAATCGAGGGTGCAGTAAACGGACTTCGTGGAGAGAATATCACCATTGACTGAGCTGCTCGGAATCTGTGGCAGCAGAGTATCAGAATATAGTAAATGAATAACAAAATCATATAAATACATATCAAATATGGAGGAATTTATATTATGAACAATATACCAGTAGTAAAACTTGGATTAATTGCAGTAAGCCGTGACTGTTTTCCGATTCAGCTTTCTGAGAAGAGACGTGCAGCAATCAAGGAAGCTTATAAAGGTGAACTTTATGAATGTCCTGTAACTGTTGAGAATGAAAAGGATATGGAGAAAGCTCTTGAAGATGTAAACAAAGCAGAGTGTAATGCGCTGGTTGTTTTCCTTGGAAACTTCGGACCTGAAACTCCTGAAACTCTGATCGCAGAGAGATTTGACGGACCTTGCATGTATGTAGCAGCAGCAGAAGGTGACGGCGATATGATCAACGGCAGAGGTGATGCTTATTGTGGTATGCTTAACTGCTCCTACAACTTAAAAATGCGTCATCTGAAAGCATATATTCCTGAATATCCTGTTGGAACAGCAGATGATATTGCAAAGATGATCGCTGATTTCGTACCGGTTGCACGTGCAGTCATCGGTGTCAGCAATCTTAAGATCATTACTTTTGGACCGCGTCCACAGGACTTCTTCGCATGCAACGCACCTATTAAAGGTCTCTATGAGCTGGGCGTTGAGATTGAAGAGAACTCAGAGCTTGATCTTCTTGTTTCTTTCAAAGAGCATGAAAATGATCCTCGTATCCCGGAAGTTTGTGCAGATATGGCAAAAGAGATGGGCGAAGGCAAATATTATGCTGACCTTAATGTGAAAATGGCACAGTTTGAGCTTACACTTCTTGACTGGGCAGAGGCTCATAAGGGAGCAAGAAAATACGTTGCATTTGCTGACAAATGTTGGCCTGCATTCCCGTCACAGTTTGGATTTGAACCTTGCTATGTAAATAGCCGTCTGGTTTCCAGAGGAATTCCGGTATCCTGTGAGGTTGATATCTACGGAGCACTCAGCGAGTACATCGGACTTTGCATTTCCAATGATGCAGTTACACTGCTTGATATCAACAACTCTGTTCCACAGTATATCTATGATGAAGATATTAAAGGAAAATACGATTACAAGCTTACTGATACATTTATGGGATTCCATTGTGGAAATACTCCTGCATGCAAGATGTGTGATTCCAGAGCTGTTAAATATCAGCTGATCCAGCACAGACTTCTTGAGCCGGCAGGATCTGAACCAGACTTTACAAGAGGAACTCTTGAAGGTGATATTGCTGCATCTGACATTACATTCTATCGTTTACAGTGCAATTCCGAGGGCGAGCTGGTTTCTTATGTTGCAGAAGGTGAAGTACTGGATGTACCTACAAGATCATTCGGTGGTATCGGTATTTTCGCAATCAAAGAAATGGGAAGATTCTACCGTCACGTACTGATCGAGGGCAACTATCCGCATCATGGAGCAGTTATGTTTGGACATTACGGAAAAGCATTCTATGAGGTAGTGAAATTCCTTGGACTGGATGTTAAGAAGATTGGATACAACCAGCCGGCAGGTGTAAGATATCCGACAGAGAATCCATGGGGTTAATGAGAAATCAGTAAAACGGGTTATTAATGTTCATGTGATGTGAATGAATCTGAATACAGAATAAATAAACTGACACTATATTAAAGGCATCCCGGGGCTTTGCTCTGGGATGTATTAGATTAGAAATAGAAAAGGAGAGCACTTATGTATTATATCGGTATTGATCTTGGTACTTCCGCTGTAAAACTTCTTCTTATGGAAGAATCAGGAAAAATCTGTAACATCGTATCCAGAGAATATCCTTTATTCTTCCCACATCCGGGCTGGTCTGAGCAGAAACCGGAAGACTGGTTTGCGCAGAGTATGGAAGGCATGAAAGAGCTGACAAAGGATATCGACAGAGCGCAGGTAGCAGGAATTGGTTTTGGCGGCCAGATGCATGGTCTGGTAACACTTGACAAGGATGATAATGTGATCCGTCCTGCAATCCTCTGGAATGACGGACGTACAGGCGAAGAGACAGAATATCTGAATACAGTGATCGGAAAAGACAAACTTTCACAGTATACAGCAAATATTGCTTTCGCAGGTTTCACAGCACCGAAGATCCTCTGGATGCAGAAAAATGAGCCTGAGAACTTTAAGAAGGTAGTAAAGATTATGCTTCCTAAGGATTATCTGGCATATCGTCTGTCCGGTTCTTTTTGTACAGATGTTTCTGATGCTTCCGGTATGCTTCTTCTTGATGTGAAGAACCGCTGCTGGTCAAAAGAAATGCTGGAGATCTGTGGAATCACAGAAGAGCAGCTTCCGAAACTGTATGAGAGTTGGGAAGTAGTAGGAACTCTGAAACCTGAGATTGCGAAAGAACTTGGATTCAGTGAGAATGTAAAAGTTGTTGCAGGTGCAGGTGACAATGCGGCAGCTGCTGTAGGAACAGGTACAGTTGGTGACGGTCAGTGTAATATTTCTCTTGGAACATCCGGAACTGTGTTTATTTCCAGTAAAAACTTTGGTGTGGACGAAAATAACGCACTTCATTCTTTCTGTCATGCAGATGGAAGCTATCATCTGATGGGATGCATGCTCAGCGCAGCTTCCTGTAACAAATGGTGGGCAGAGGAGATCCTTCAGACAAAGGATTTCGCAGCAGAGCAGGCTCCAATTCAGAAGCTGGGAGAGAATCATGTATTCTTCCTTCCATATTTGATGGGAGAACGTTCACCTCATAATAATCCTGATGCAAGAGGTGTATTCTTCGGAATGTCCATGGACAGCACAAGAGCAGACATGACACAGGCTGTTCTGGAAGGTGTTGCCTTTGGTCTTCGTGATTCCCTGGAAGTTGCAAGAAACCTTGGAATCAAGATTGAGAGAACCAAGATCTGCGGTGGTGGAGCTAAGAGCCCACTGTGGAAGAAGATCATTGCAAACGTTATGAACCTGAAGGTTGATGTTCTGGAGAACGAAGAAGGACCGTCCATGGGTGGAGCTATGCTGGCAGCAGTAGGCTGTGGTGCTTACCCGGATGTAGAAACCATCGGTAAGAAATTTGCCAAAGTTGTTGATACAGTAGAACCGGATCCTGAACTGGTTGCAAAATATGAAGAGAGATATCAGAAGTTCAGAACTCTGTATCCGGCTATGAAGCCACTGTTCTAATGGAATCAAGGAAGTACTGTGGCGGTTGTGAAAAGCAATAAGCAGTTATTCGGTTATGAGAAAGTAGCAAAGCAGATGATTTTATCCGCTTGATACACGCTCTATTGTGCCAGAATAGAAAAATATGAGTTAAAAAGAAAATGGGGTTGTTGCATTATTCAGTGCAACAACCCCATTGGGATTATGTGGATTAATTAGCAGGAACCAAGGATATATTCTGCTATGTCTTCATCACTTACCATACCGGATTTTACATCAAGGATAGCTTGCTGAAGTATCTTTACGGCATCTTTACACTCTTCTTCTGTGATAGTCAATGGAGGAGTCCATTCAATGACATTAGAGAATTCGCCGGTAGAAAAGCATACCAGGCCCAGCTCAAATAAGCGATACACAAGACGTGCAGTAAAATCGCCATCTGGTTCTTTGGAATCTTTGTTTTGGATAAATTCTATACCAATAGAAAGTCCGACACCGCGTATATCTCCGATTACATCTGTTTGATCCTGGAGATTTTTTAATAAATCGAGAAGCTGTTTACCACGTTCATCAGCATTTTCCAGAAGATTATTTTCCTCTAACAGTTTGATGTTTTCGATAGCCAGTGCACATAAAGGTAAATTTCCGGCAGTGGTGAACAGATGCTGTGCAATGCCGGCATCCATAAGTTCCTTAGGGCCGATTACTGCACTGATAGGCATTCCTGCTCCTAATGCCTTTCCGACAACCACTACATCAGGTGTAATGCCGGCATGCTCAAAGCAAAACCATTTTCCTGAGCGTCCCATACCGGTTTTTACCTCATCTACAATGAGATAAGCGTCATTTTCATGACAGAATTTCTCAAGTGTCTGCATGTATTCGGCAGGGAATGGCATATCACCTCCGTCGCAGAGAAATGCCTCAATCTCAATAGCTCCGACATCTGATTTTGCTATTCCAATTGCAGCAAGCTGCTCTTCAAAGGTTTTATAACATTCTCCATTGCATGTTTCTTCTTGTTTGAATTTGCAACGGTAACAGTTTGGAAAATCAAGATAAGTTCCCTTGCCACCAAAACTCTGAAGTGATGGATGACCGGAGATTGCATAGGCGCCCATAGTCTGACCATGATAAGATCCTTTAAAAGTTATAATTTTTTTTCCTTTTTTTACCTGAGGAACCATTTTTGCTATAAATTCATTTGCATCTGATCCGGAAAGGCCATACCAAACTTTTTTTTCAAAATTCCCAGGTGTCATCTGGATAAGCATTTCTGCCAGAGTGATACTTTCTACACTCATTCCGGAAACAAGAGATGCAAATCCGTCTCTTTTATAACTTTCATATAATACGTTGGCCAGCTGTTCATTTCCATATCCGGCATTCATAACTGCCCATCCAGAAGACATATCCAGACACTTATGATCTTCTACATCGAAAATATATGAATCCTTGGATCTGCTGGATACCATAGGATAAAAACGATTTTTTAATACATTAGATATCACCTGACGATCTCTGTTTACATATTCAGTTCTGATTTTGTGTTCGTCCATATTCACAATCCTCATTTACCGGGTGCTGATATCAATAGAAATATTAGAGCGTGTCTAAGCTGAAATTATTTTACAGGTTTATATTTCCAGTCTGTAGCATCAAGCTCTTTTAAGGTTTTTACTACATGTTCAACGATAACATCGTTCATTTTTTTACCTTTTTCAGCGGTACCTTTTGTAGCATCACCTGTCTGGGCAGTATCTGTAAGCTCTGAGAAATCCCATTTTATTTCTACTTCTGATGGGAGATTCGGCACTACACATGTTGCATATTCCGGTTCACACCAGTCAGGAAACAGATAGTAAGCAATTGAAGTCTCACCCTCGCCTGCATGTCCCAGTCCATCCCATACTTCAAAAGTGTCTTTAGGAAGAAGATTTCCGGCAGCAACCCACCACTGTGTGAGTGCGGCGATTTGAGCATCCGGATATTTTTCTTTGATTTTTCGGGAAGCAATTTCAATTGGTGCAATATTTCCATCATGTCCGTTCATGATAAAAATATGATTAATACCATTGCGAAGAACAGATTCAATAGTATCGTAGAGAACTGCAATAGTTGTATCATAACTTAATGTCAGAGAAAATGGAAAACTGTCATAATGTGCACTGTAGCCGATAGTGATTGGAGGAATGACCATCATACCATCAACCTGGTCTGCAATTTGTTTGGACAATTTATAAGCGACTAAAGTATCGCATCCTTCGGCAATATGCTGTCCGTGTGCTTCGCAGGAACCAATTGAAATGATTGCTTTTGTAAAGTTTGCCTCTTTTACCTGATGGGCTGTCATTTTCCATAATTCATTTAACATAATCGTATTCTCCTTTGATTTAATGTAAATATAATCTTTTTTCTACGAATTCAATCTGATCAGCTGTAATTCTGCGAGCCTGCTCCAAATCCCGTTTCTTCATAGCCGCTGCCAGCTGAATATGCATGTCCAGAGAATTTTCAAGATTAGAACGTCCATCAATTACAAGATCTCTTCGGAGTCGATAAAAAACATTTTCCATTGCCGAAATCAGATAGGAGTTATTCGTAATACGAGCAATGGAAAGATGGAACTCCAGATTAAGCTCATTGTAATGATTATAAAAATTAGAATCATTCAAATCAATTTTTTTATTGGCAATCTGATAAATTTTTTCCAGTTCGGAATCAGATGCAAATCGGATTGCATATTCAACAGCTCCACCTTCAAGAATAGAACGATATTGACATAGTTCCTGAAGCTCTGAAAGAGACAGTTTACGGATTAGATAACCCTTTCGGGGAATTTTTTCAAGGATACCTTCCTGACATAATATATTCAGTGCTTCTCTTGCAGGTGTTCTGCTTACTTGAAAACGGGACGAGACTTCTGCTTCTGTAATGAATTGATCATTATAGTGTAGATTATTAATATCATTTCGAAGCTGCTGCAGAATGGTCTCCGTAGTAGAAAAATTTTTTTTATTAACGTTTGATATCATATATGGACACTCCTCAATAAAAAGATAAAGAATGGAATAAATGAATTTAAACACATTATAAATGTAATACCAGTAACTTGCAACTACGTATATCACCAGAATACTAACAAAAATCACAGAAAAAGATTGTTACTTTCGACGGTTTTGAAGAAAGATTTAGAAAATTATTGACGCGGATGTATTTCTGTGATATACATCTGGTATACGTTTGTGCGGACATAAGTGGAGGCTCTTTGGAAAGGGTAAAGAATGAATGAATTAAAAAGGGAAAGGAACAGAAAGCTATGGAAGAAAAAAACAACACTACTGTAGATATGCCGGGAAATGACGGAGAATTTATGCTGGAACCAGTTCCGATGTCGGCACGTCGTTCGACCCGAAGCCAGTTCATGGTATGGATCGGTTTTGGATATGCAGTAACCGGTCTGATCATTGGCGGAACTTTAGGCGGTTACGGTGGAACAGGCGGTATGCCACCTTCACAGGCAATGATGGCTATTATTCTTGGTATGGGAGCATTGTATCTGGTTACATGTTTCCTTGGGATTGTCGCACAGAAAACAGGGTTAAATCTTTCTTTGCTTGCACGTTTTTCTTATGGATATAAGGGAAGTGCTATACCAATGGCTGTAATGGCATTGCTGACTTTAGGGTGGTTCTCAAGTATTCTTGGAATGATTGGTGATATATGGGGAGCATTCATCGGAAATCCGACTGGAGTGATTGTATTTGACCCGTCAAAATACGGATTTTCCGGAGTAGCACCTATTACACTGGAAGTAGTAATCGCCTGCGTTTTCTGGGGACTGGTTTTCACTTTTACAGCAGTGAAGGGAATGGGAGCAATAGAAAAAGTATCAGATGTTTTTGCTCCATTGATTCTGATCGTAGCTGTTGTAGTAGGAATTATTTATGTAGTTCAGTGTGGCGGCGTTGGTGGCTTTTTGGATAAAGCAAATGAACTTCACGGACTTGGCATGGGAGAAGCAATTACTGCAGTAGTGGGAAGCTGGATTGCAGGTGCGGTTATGGGCGTTGACATGTTCCGTTTCAATAAGAGCACAAAAGCAGTCTGGGGATGTGCAGCTGCCTGCTTTATTCTTACTAATCCTATTTTAAATATTGTAGGATATATTGGCACAGTATATATTGGCAATTTTAATTATGTACTTTGGATGCTTGGCGTGAACTTTATTGTTGCGATTTTAGGTGTTGTGGTATGGACAACAGCTCTCTGGACAACAGACAATAGTGAACTTTATTGCAATGCTCTGTATACGGGCCCGTCTTTGAATGCATTTGGAATCAATGTTTCCAGAAAAAAACTGGTTATTATTGCAGGAGTTATAGGAACTGTTCTTGGTTCATTTGCATTTTATCAGCTGTTTTTTGCAAATTTCATTAATATTCTGGGATCTATGGCTCCGCCATTATGTGCGCCGATCCTTGCAGATTATTTCGTAATTGGAAGAAAGAATAAAGACAAATACAATATGGAACTTTTAAATAAACATCCAAATTTCCGCTGGGCAGGGGTAATCTCTTTTGCTGTAGGAGCAATCTTAGGATTTGTATTCCAGTATAAGATAACTCTTCCTTTAGATTTACCGTCAGGTCTGGTTGCAATGGTAATTTCCTTTATCGTTTATATTGTTATTTATAAAATGACACCAGATGCAGCGGTGGATGAAAAGCTTGTTTCAGGATTGAAAAAATGAAGCGTATTTTATTGATATTAACAGGAGGTACAATTGCCTCTGTAGAAACTGAACAGGGGCTGCGTCCGGGAATCTCGGAAGAAGAACTTAGAGAAAGCCTGTCTGGCATAACAGATTTCTGCCAGGTAGAAATACTGTCTCTGCTGAACGTAGACAGTACTAATATTCAACCGGAACACTGGCAAATGATCGTTCAGGCGATAGAAAAGCGTTTTGACTGTTATGATGGATTTGTTATCACCCATGGTACGGATACGATGGCATATACAGCGGCAGCTCTTTCATATATGATTCAAAATCCTCACAAGCCGGTTGTGATCACAGGAGCACAAAAACCTCTGGTTAAAACGGTTACAGATGCCCGCAAAAATCTAAGAGACAGCTTTCGCTTTGCATGTGAAGAAAATGTAAATGGTGTTTTTCTGATATTTAACGGAGAAGTAATACTGGGCACACGCGCCAGAAAAGTACGTTCCAAGAGTTTTAACGCTTTTGACAGTATCAATTATCCCATTGTGGCATTTATAGATAATGACAGAGTAATTCGTTATGTAGATATATCAGGTGACTCCGGTCCAACCAGCTTTTATTCCCGTTTGGTGCCCAAAGTATTTCTTTTGAAGCTTGTTCCGGGAATCACACCAGATATATTGGATTACATCAGTAATCATTATGAAGCAGTAGTTATAGAAAGTTATGGGGTTGGTGGAATTCCGTTTGCAGATGAAAGAAATTTTCTGGAAAAACTGGAATGTCTTAACAGAAAAAAATGTATTGTTGTGATTGCTACACAGGTAATGCTGGAGGGAAGTGATGTAGAATTGTATGAGGTTGGATTCAGGGCAATGTCCAGATATCATCTCCTTCAGGCATATGATATGACAACGGAGGCAATAGTCGCAAAGTTGATGTGGCTTCTTGGAAAGTGTAATGATTTTGAGAGCTTTCAGAAAGAATTTTATACTCCGGTTTCCTGTGATCTCCTGAGATGCGAATAAAAAGCTATTGATAAAGAAAAGCTGCCGTCTTCACAAGTAAAATCTGTGGAGGCGGCAGTTTTTGATATGTATGGCATATCAGGAAAAGGGCAGCTTCAGGAATTCTTCCATGGCTCTGCTGATATAGCGGCCTTTCTTCCAGTAAAAAAATACAGTGCGTTTACTGCTCTGGCCGGGCAGCTTATAAAAAACAAGTTCTGAATTTGTTGGAACTCTGGAGAGCAGAAGATCCCCGATGAAAGTGATACCCATTCCCAAACATGCAATATTATAGGCAGTCATCTGCTGATCCAGGCGAAATACTACAGAAGGCGAAAAGTGATTTTCCTGACAAATGGTAAGTGCACGCTTACCGGTATCATTATCTGAACGAAGAATAATAAATGGTTCGTTCTCGAATTTGTTTAATGGAACAGAAGGAATATGAGAAGAACGGAACTGCCCGTTCCGGATTTCCTCAATAGGAATCTGATATTCCTGCAGTCTGGTATTGATTGAATAATTTTTGGGAACTGCAAGAAGAAGTTGTTCTTTCCGGTAGATATAATGTTCAAAAATCTGGTTATCCAGAATACAGTTATCAATCATCAGATCTAACTTTCCGGCCTGGAGAAACTGGGATAGCTTTGCTGTACTTTCTTCTACAAGAGAAATTTGAACAAGGGGGAATTTTTGGGAAAAATCAGCAATAAGGGGAGGCAGAATCCACGAAGAAAAAAAGTTACTGCCACCTACATTAAGAGTTCCTGTTTTGAGATTTCCCAGATCCAGTAGGTAGTTTTCGAGATTATTTTCAATATCCATGACTTTTTCAATAGCCTGTATATAATGTTTTCCGACTTCAGTTAACTGTAAAGGTTTGGTACTTCGATCAAAAATAGGATAACCAATGCGGTTTTCCACACGTTTTACATTTGCACTTAAAGAAGGCTGCGAAATGAAAAGAGCAGCAGCAGCTTTGGAAAAGCTTTTTTCCTTGTATACCTCATAGATGTATTCCATTCCCTGAAACATATAAACTCCTCTGATATATAACTTAAACACTATATATTTTATAAAAATATATGTATTTGATTATATTATAACAGAGATATATAATGAGGGCAAATACATGGGAGGGCGAATAACTATGAAAAAAACAGACTATCGTGTAGAAAGGGATTCTATTGGTGTAAAGGATATTCCGGAAGATGTATATTATGGAGTACAATCCTTACGTGCGGCTGAAAATTTCCACATTACGGGGCTGAATATGCATCCGGAAATCATTAACAGTCTTGCATACATAAAAAAAGCAGCAGCGATAACCAATTGTGAGGTGGGGCTTCTTGAGAAGAAAAAAGCACAGGCGATTGTCCAGGCATGTGATGAAATTGTTTCAGGAAAATTCCATAATGAATTTATTGTGGATCCTGTTCAGGGAGGAGCTGGCACATCTTTAAATATGAATGCCAATGAAGTAATTGCAAATCGTGCGATTGAGATACTGGGAGGAAAAAAAGGCGATTATACAATTATAAATCCTAACGATGATGTGAATTGTGGACAGTCTACCAATGACGTTATTCCTACTGCCGGTAAAATGACTTCTCTTCGTTTGTTGCAGAATCTGAAAAAACAGCTTCTTCGCCTCTATGATGCTCTTAATGAAAAAGCTACAGAGTTTGATCACATAATAAAAATGGGGCGTACACAGATGCAGGATGCAGTACCAATTCGTCTGGGACAGGAATTTAAGGCATATTCGGTAGCAATCATGCGTGATATTCACAGAATGGATAAAGCAATGGATGAAATGCGGACTCTTAATATGGGAGGTACTGCTATTGGAACAGGAATTAATGCAGATGAGGGCTATCTGAGAAGAATTGTTCCAAATCTCACTGAAATATCGGGAATGGACTTTATACAGGCTTTTGATCTGATTGATTCCACTCAGAATCTGGATCCATTTGTAGCCGTTTCCGGTGCTGTGAAAGCATGTGCAGTAACTCTTTCCAAAATGTCAAATGATCTCCGTCTGATGTCCTCCGGTCCACGTACTGGTTTTGGAGAGATTAATCTTCCGGCAAAACAGAATGGTTCCTCTATTATGCCAGGTAAAGTTAATCCGGTTATTCCTGAAGTAGTGAATCAGGTTGCTTTTAATATTATTGGTAATGATGTTACCATTACTATGGCTGCAGAGGCTGGTCAGCTGGAATTAAATGCGTTTGAGCCGATTATTTTCTATTGCATGTTCCAGTCTATCGATACTCTTGGCTATGCAGTCCAGACATTGGTGGATAATTGTATTGTAGGAATTACGGCAAATGAAGAAAGATGCCGTTATCTGGTAGAAAACAGTGTAGGTATTATCACTGCAATCAGCCCCCATCTTGGATATCAGAAGGCTGCGGATATTGCAAAAAAGGCAATTAAGACAGGCGAATCTGTAAGAAGTCTGATTCTGAAAGAAAAGCTTATGGACGAGGATGAACTTAATCGTATTCTGGATCCGATCCATATGACGGAACCTGGTATTTCCGGAAAAGATTATCTTATAAAAAAATAAAGAAAAAAACAGGCGGGAAAATTTTCCCGCCTGTAAAATCGTCTGGACACATATCATATATAAATATGATTTTTATATTTTTGAATTATTCGATTGATTTCAACCGGATTAGAACAGACCTGTGATCTTACCTGTCTCGTCTACGTCGATTCTCTCAGCAGCCGGAACTTTAGGAAGACCTGGCATTGTCATGATCTCGCCTGTAAGAGCTACGATGAATCCTGCACCTGCGGAAATCTTCAGGTTACGTACTGTAACCTCGAAGTCAGTAGGAGCACCCAGTTTAGTCTGATCATCTGTTAAGCTGTACTGAGTCTTAGCTACACAGATCGGGCAGTTGCCGAAGCCAAGAGCTTCTAACTGTTTCGCCTGTTTCTGAGCGTTAGCTGTCAGAACTACTTTCTTACCGCCATATACTTTCTGAACGATCTGGTTCAGTTTGTCTTCGATAGAACCTTCCAGTTCATATGCATAGGAGAAGTCGTTTGGTTCTTCAACAAGACGGATAACTTCTTCTGCAAGTTTGATTCCGCCTTCGCCGCCTTTTGCCCACACTTCAGAAAGAGCAACGTTAACGCCCAGTTCTTTACATTTAGCTTCTACAAAGTCAAGCTCTGCTTTTGTATCTGTAGGGAATGCGTTGATAGCAACAACACATGGAAGTTTGTATACGTTTTTGATGTTGGAAACGTGTTTTAACAGGTTCGGGATACCTTTTTCAAGAGCTTCCAGGTTTTCATTGTTAAGGTCAGCTTTAGCAACACCGCCGTTGTATTTCAGGGCACGTACTGTAGCTACGATTACAACTGCGCTTGGTTTTAAACCAGCCATACGGCATTTGATATCAAGGAATTTCTCAGCACCAAGGTCAGCACCGAAACCAGCTTCTGTGATTGCATAATCAGCAAGCTTCATAGCCATCTTTGTAGCTGTTACAGAGTTACATCCATGAGCGATGTTTGCGAATGGTCCGCCATGTACGATTGCAGGAACGTGTTCCAGAGTCTGTACAAGGTTTGGTTTCAGAGCATCTTTTAACAGGGCTGTCATAGCGCCTTCTGCGTGAAGGTCACCTGCTGTTACAGGTTTCTGCTCGGAAACTTTTCCGTATGTATATCCGATGATGATCTTGGATAATCTTTCTTTCAGGTCTTTGATGTCGCTTGCAAGACAGAGAACTGCCATGATTTCAGATGCAACTGTGATGTCGTATCCGTCTTCACGAGGCATACCGTTTGTCTTTCCACCAAGACCATCTACTACGTTACGAAGCTGACGGTCGTTCATATCTACACATCTTCTCCATGTGATCTTACGTGGGTCGATGTTTAATGCATTGCCCTGGAAGATATGGTTATCGATCATAGCTGCCAGTAAGTTGTTAGCTGCGCCAATGGCATGGAAGTCACCTGTGAAGTGAAGGTTAATATCTTCCATAGGAACAACCTGTGCATATCCGCCGCCTGCTGCACCACCTTTTACACCGAATACCGGTCCTAAGGATGGCTCACGAAGAGCTACCATAACACTCTTGCCAAGTCTCTGCATACCATCTGCAAGACCTACAGTAGTAGTAGTTTTACCTTCTCCTGCTGGAGTTGGGTTGATAGCTGTAACGAGGATTAATTTTCCATCCTTCTTATCACTTTCTTTCAGAAGATTGTAGTCGATTTTTGCTTTGTATTTTCCGTACTGCTCCAGATATTTGTCGTCAATACCTGCTTTCTCTGCGATCTGAGTAATTGGAAGCATCTCGCATTCCTGTGCAATTTCAATGTCTGATTTGAATCCCATAATTGTTTTTCTCCTTTCGTTTCCGCATAACATGAAAAACTTCTGTTGCTGTTCACTCCGCGATCAGCAACAATTATTAATTGAAAGAAGTATTGGCCGGTCTGCCTGGTATTCCTGATTTCTGCCCTGAAAGTTATAAAAAAAGGCCAGTATCTGAATATTTCAAATACTGCCCAGACGGTCGGCTCCCACAAACCTCCGACTCCACGTGGTTTGCACTCCACTCTTTCCGTCAGTACTCGAAGGTTCTTTCAATTGATGAATACAATATATCATTTTGAGAAAAAAATGTCAAGAAAATTTTGTTGAAACGTCAAAAAATGTGAGTAAACTGGATAAAAGTTGTGCAAATTGATAAGAGAAGAGAATTGTAATCCCTGGTCATGAAAGAAAATACGTTTTCTCAAGGGAAGAAATTGTTAAAAAATAAACACAGTTTTCCCTGATAAATGAAGAAAATATAAAAAGCGGGTAAAGACTGTACAAAATATGGAAAATGGAATTGACAACAGTTCAGAAGATATGTTATTCTCATCTTTAGTATGAAAAGACACTATCGTTTTCATGCAAATATTTGCTCACATTCAGAGACAGTTTCTGAATGTTAAGCCATACGGACAGGCGGGGCAGTTGCCGGGTGGGAGACACCACATTATTGATTGAGTTAGGAGCTCAAATTTTATAAGTTGATTATTTTATAATAATCAGTGCGTAAGCACACATCATCTTGTGAAACGGTCAATAAGAGCATAGCATATATTTGCCAGCGATTGAAGACGACAGCAGTCATGAATATTTCAGAATACGGGAACAGGCACAGGATACAGACGGATTTATACGGGAAATCCGGTCAGTATATAAAGAGACAGAGCCTGAGAAATTCTATAGATCATGAGAGAAGCAGATGGTGAATGAACTTATCTGCTTCTTTTTTTGTGCAGATATAGCAAATATAAAGGATATGGTTGGAGATAAACGCTTTGCGAGGATGTGTCTCACATGCGTTCGACTTGAATATATAGAGAAATAATTGAATCATTGTGCCGGTTTTGAGGCAGTATACAATTGCTGAATGATAGAACTGTATTTGCCGGTACATGACGACAGGAAAAGAGGAACATGTCAAATGGATTATGAAAGACAACAGCATGCGCCCATATATGAAGCACTGGAACGTTTCCGAAAGAAGAGAGTCGTTCCCTTTGATGTGCCGGGACATAAAAGAGGAAGAGGAAATCCGGAGCTTGCACAGTTGCTGGGAGAGAAATGTGTGGGGTTGGATGTTAATTCTATGAAGCCACTGGACAATCTCTGCCACCCGGTTTCGGTGATCAGAGAAGCGGAGGAGCTTGCAGCAGATGCTTTTGGCGCAGCGCACGCATTTCTTATGGTAGGAGGAACCACATCTGCAGTGCAGAGCATGATCCTGTCTGTCTGCAAGGCAGGGGATAAGATCATTCTGCCGCGAAATGTACATAAAAGTGCCATCAATGCCCTGGTACTGTGCGGTGCAATTCCGGTTTATGTAAACCCGGAGGTGAATGCGCAGTTAGGCATTTCCCTTGGCATGGAAGTCAGCCAGGTGGAGAAGGCTATGGATGAGAATCCGGATGCGGTGGCGGTTCTTGTAAATAACCCTACCTATTATGGAATCTGTTCGGATCTGCGGACTATCGTAAAGAAGGCTCATGCAAGAGGAATGAAGGTGCTGGCAGACGAGGCTCATGGAACCCATCTTTATTTCGGCAGAAACCTTCCTGTATCCGGAATGGCGGCAGGTGCTGACATGGCGGCAGTTTCCATGCACAAATCCGGCGGAAGTCTGACACAGAGTTCGCTGCTGCTTTTGAATAAAAGTATGAATGCAGAGAAAGTGCGCCAGATCATCAATCTGACTCAGACTACAAGTGCTTCTTATCTTCTGTTGTCCAGTCTGGATATCTCCAGAAGAAATCTGGCACTCAGGGGAGAGGAATCCTTTGAAAAGGTTGCAGGGATGGCGCAGTATGCCAGAGAGGAGATCAATGAGATCGGCGGTTATTATGCATATGGCATGGATCTGATCAATGGAACCAGTGTTTTTGATTTTGATGTTACAAAACTCTCCATTTATACACTGGGAAATGGGCTGGCAGGTATTGAAGTTTATGATCTTCTCAGAGATGAATATGATATTCAGATCGAGTTTGGAGATATCTGTAATATTCTGGCTTACATTTCCATCGGAGACAGGCTTCAGGATATTGAGAGACTGGTAGGGGCACTGGCTGATATTGAACGTCTGTATAAGAAGGACAGCACAGGTATGCTTTCCGGGGAATATATCGCACCTGCAGTGGTGGCGTCTCCACAGCAGGCATTTTATGCGGAGAAAGAATCTCTGCCCATGGAACAGGCGGCAGGCAGGATCAGCGGTGAATTTGTTATGTGTTATCCTCCGGGAATCCCGATTCTTGCTCCTGGAGAAATGGTGACACAGGAAATTGTAGAATACATTCTTTATGCAAGAGACAAAGGCTGTTCCATGCAGGGAATGGAGGATCCGAAGGTAGAACATCTTCAGGTCCTGAAAGGGGGTATCTGATCATGGAATTATGGTATTCCGAGTTCCATACAGGAAATGTAAAGCTTTCTGTCCGGATTAACCGACAGTTATTTTCAGGGGAAAGTGAATTTCAGAGAATCGATGTGTTTGAGTCTGAAGAATTTGGGAGATTTGTGGCTCTGGACGGTGAGATCGTATTCTCTGATAAAGATGAATTTATTTATGATGAGATGGTTACGCATGTGCCAATGACAGTACATCCCAATGTAAAAAATGTTCTGATCATCGGCGGCGGTGACGGTGGAGTTGCCAGAGAACTGATCCATTATCCACAGATTGAGAGCATTGATGTGGTGGAATCCGATAAAATGTTTGTGGATGTATGTGCGGAGATGTTTCCGGATATTGCCCAGGGACTGAAGGATGAGAGAGTCAACATTTATTATGAAGACGGCCTTCGGTTCCTGCGGAATAAAAAGGCCAGATATGACCTGATCATCAATGATTCCACAGATCCGCTGGGACATACAGAGGGACTTTTTACAAAGGAATTCTACGGAAGCTGTTATACGGCTCTCAGAGATGACGGAATCATGGTTTATCAGCATGGAAGTCCTTTTTATGATGAGGATGAGGTGGAATGCAGAAAGATGCACAGAAAGGTTTTCCGGTCATTTCCGGTGAGCAGGGTTTATCAGGCACATATCCCTACCTGTCCCTCGGGATACTGGCTTTTTGGATTTGCATCAAAGAAATATCATCCACTGGAAGATTTCAGGCCGGAGAGGTTTGATGATCTTAATATAGAAACATGGTATTATACAACAAACCTTCACAGAGGAGCATTTATGCTTCCAAAATATGTAGAAGATTTACTGGAAGAGGAGGAAAACAGTTTATGAGCAGATTATTGGTAATCGGATGTGGCGGGGTAGCTTCAGTGGCAATTCGCAAATGCTGTCAGAACAGCGATGTTTTTACAGAGATTATGATCGCAAGCAGGACAAAGGAAAAATGCGATGCACTCAAAGAGAAGATTGAAAGTACAACGAAGACAAAAATTGAGACAGCAAAGGTAGATGCGGATAATGTAGCAGAGGTCGCAGAATTGATCAGAGCCTATAAGCCGGATGCTGTCCTGAATGTGGCACTTCCATATCAGGATCTTACCATCATGGATGCATGTCTGGAAGCCGGTGCGGATTATATTGATACTGCCAATTATGAAGCAGAGGATACAGAAGATCCCACATGGCGTGCAATCTATGAAAAGAGATGTAAAGAAAAAGGCTTTACTGCATATTTCGATTATTCCTGGCAGTGGGCTTATGATGAGAAATTTAAGAAAGCAGGACTGACTGCTCTTCTGGGAACCGGTTTTGATCCGGGCGTTACCAGTGTATTCAGTGCTTATGCCCTGAAGCATTATTTTGATGAAATCCATACCATTGATATTCTGGACTGTAACGGCGGTGATCATGGATATCCTTTTGCCACAAACTTTAACCCGGAGATCAATCTTCGAGAGGTTTCCGCAAATGGTTCCTACTGGGAAGACGGACATTGGGTAGAAACAGAGCCTATGGAATTTAAATCTGTCTACGATTTTCCTGAGGTAGGAAAGAAGGATATGTATCTTCTTCATCATGAAGAGATTGAATCACTGGCAAAAAATATTCCGGGAGTACAGAGGATCCGTTTCTTTATGACATTCGGACAGAGCTATCTGACACATATGAAATGTCTGGAAAATGTAGGAATGCTTTCCACCGCACCTGTGGAATTTAATGGACAGGAGATCGTGCCGATCCAGTTTTTGAAAGCTCTTCTGCCGGATCCTGCATCTCTGGGTCCGAGAACAGTGGGTAAAACAAATATCGGCTGTATTTTCACAGGTGTTAAGGACGGAAAAGAGAAAAGTATTTATATTTATAATGTATGTGATCATCAGGAATGCTATAAAGAGGTGGAATCCCAGGCAATCTCCTATACAACAGGTGTTCCGGCTATGATCGGTTCCATGATGGTAGTGACCGGACAGTGGAAGAAGCCGGGTGTATTTAATGTGGAAGAATTTGATCCGGATCCATATATGGAAGCACTGAACAAATGGGGACTTCCATGGAAAGTCTGCGAAGATCCTGAACTGGTAAAGGTCTGGAAAGCAAATGAAGATTGATCAACTGCAAACTCCCTGCTATGTGATCGATGAGAAGAAGATGCGGGAGAATCTGGAGATTTTGAAAAAAGTCCAGGAGGATACCGGGTGTAAGATCCTTCTGGCGCAGAAAGCGTTTTCCGGCTTTGCCCTGTATCCCATGATCGGAAAATATCTGGCAGGTACCACTGCCAGCGGTCTGTTTGAGGCAAGGCTTGGACATGAAGAGATGGGGAAAGAGAATCATGTTTTTTCCCCTGCTTACCGTACAGAAGATATAGAGGAACTGGATCGGATCTGTGACCATATTATTTTTAATTCCACAGCACAGCTGAAGAAATTTAAAGATGTGTGTACCAGAGCCAGTCTGGGACTCCGTATTAATCCGGAATGCTCCACTCAGGGGGAGCATGCAATCTATGATCCCTGTGCGCCGGGTTCCAGGCTGGGGGTTACCAGAGAGAACTTTGACGGGGAATGTCTGAAATGGATCGACGGACTGCATTTCCATACGCTCTGCGAACAGAATGCAGATGACCTGGAGAAAACATTGCAGGCGGTAGAGGAGAAGTTTGGAGAATTTCTGTCTGAGGTTTCCTGGTTGAATATGGGCGGCGGACATCATATTACCAGAGAGGATTATGATGTAAAGCGACTGGAAAAATGTATTCGGCATATGAAGGAAACCTATGATCTGGATATTTATCTGGAGCCCGGGGAGGCTATTGCCCTGAATGCCGGATATCTGGTGACAGAGGTTATGGACATTGTGGAGAATGGAATCGGAACGCTGGTTCTGGATGCTTCTGCAGCCTGCCATATGCCGGATGTGCTGGAGATGCCCTATCGTCCGCCTCTTAAGGACAGCGGGGAAGCAGGGGAGAAGGCATATACCTACCGCTTATCTTCCTGCACCTGCCTGGCAGGAGATGTAATCGGAGATTATTCCTTTGACAGAGAAATCCGGATCGGGGACAAGCTGTATTTTATGGATATGGCGATTTATTCTATGGTGAAGAATAATACATTTAACGGTATGCCGCTGCCGGATATTGCGGTTATGCATGAGGACGGAGAGTGTGAGGTTATCAGACATTTCGGATACGAAGACTTTAAGAGCCGGCTTTCCTGATATCTGCCGGGCTATCAAAGAAAAGGAGACAGACATGGAAGTTACAGAGAAGAACAGAAAAAAATATCGTATGCCCGGAGAATTTGAGCCTCATGAGGGATGTGTGATGATCTGGCCGGAACGTCCCGGTTCCTGGAATTATGGGGCAAGGGAAGCACAGAAAGCATTTGTGAAAGTTGCAGAGGCTATTGGAGAGAGCGAAAAGGTGTATATGCTGGTTTCCAAAGCTCAGATGGAGAATGCAAAGAATCAGCTTGGGAATGTTTCCGGTGTGACTTTGCTGGAATGCGAGACAGATGACGCCTGGGCCAGAGATGTGGGAGCAACCATGGTTCTGGATGAGAAAGGGGCGGTCTGTGGAGTTGACTGGCAGTTTAATGCCTGGGGAGGAGACTTTGATGGACTTTACCGGAACTGGGAGAAGGACGACAGGGTGGCTGCCTTTATCTGCAGGACTCTCGGTTGTCCATGTCTGGATGCCAGACCTTTTGTGCTGGAGGGCGGTTCCATCCATTCTGACGGAGAGGGGACTCTGCTTGTTACAGAGGCCTGTCTTCTGAGTCAGGGACGCAATCCTCAGATGAGCAGGGAACAGATAGAGGAACAGTTGAAGTACTGGCTCGGTGTCCACAAGATTATCTGGCTTCCATGTGGAATCTATCAGGATGAAACCAATGAGCATGTGGATAACGTGTGCGCTTTTGTAAGGCCTGGAGAGGTTGTGCTTGCATGGACAGAGGATGAGACAGATCCGCAGTATGCCATGTCTCTGGCTGATCTGAAGGTGCTGGAACAGGAAACAGATGCAAAAGGCAGAAAATTTAAGATTCATAAGCTTCCGATTCCTCAGAAACCGGTTTGCCTTACCCGGGAAGATGTGGATGGTTTTGTGTTTGAAGAGGGAGAAGACGAACGGGAAGCCGGAGAACGGATGGCTGCCAGTTATGTGAATTTCTATATTTCCAATGGAGGGATTATCCTTCCTCAGTTTGGGGATGAAAATGACAAAAGGGCAGTGGAGATTCTGCAGAAGTGTTTTCCGGAGAGAAGGATTTATCCCATTGATGCCAGAGCCATTATTGTCGGCGGTGGGAATATTCACTGTATTACCCAGCAGATTCCCGGAAAGAATATCTGACCTTGATGCAGAAAAACTTTGAGAGTCATGTGTTTGAGGGTTATTACCTGAAAGTTATGAAAAAACTTACTTATGTAAACAGGAGCAGGAGGAACAGACAGGATGAGAAATGTAACAGTGGCAGCAGTTCAGATGAAATGCAGTAAAAGTGTGGAGAAAAATATTGCCCATGCAGAGGAACTGGTGCGTCAGGCAGCAGCAAAGGGAGCTGAGATTGTTCTTCTTCCGGAGCTTTTTGAACGGCCCTATTTCTGCCAGGAGCGCAGATATGAGTATTATGAATATGCGCAGACTGCAGAGGAAAACCCTGCAGTGCGTCATTTCAGCAGGGTAGCGGCAGAGCTGGGGATTGTGATTCCGGTCAGCTTTTATGAAAAAGAGGTCAATAATACTTATAACAGCGTTGCGGTTCTGGATGCAGATGGGAAGAATCTTGGCGTTTACCGGAAAATACATATTCCGGATGACCATTATTATCAGGAAAAATTCTATTTCACACCGGGAGATACCGGCTTTAAGGTCTTTGACACCAGATTTGGAATCATTGGAGTTGGAATCTGCTGGGATCAGTGGTTCCCGGAAACGGCAAGATGTATGGCGTTGCAGGGAGCGGAGTTTCTCTTTTATCCTACTGCTATCGGAAGTGAACCCATCCTGGAATGTGACAGCATGGAACACTGGAGAAGATGTATGCAGGGACACGCTGCCTCCAATCTGATCCCTGTAATCGCTGCCAACAGAATCGGTGAGGAAACAGTAGAGCCATGTCCGGATAACGGCATGCAGAAATCTGCTCTTAATTTTTATGGTTCCTCTTTTATCACAGACAACACAGGTGCTCTCTGCGCAGAATTGCCCGGAGGGGAAGAGGGGGTGCTTGTAAGCACTTTTGACCTGGATGCATTAAAGGCAGACAGACTGAACTGGGGACTTTTCAGAGACCGCAGACCTGAAATGTATGCAAAAATTGTCGGGAAATGATGTATGAGTTTAGTTATTGTTCACACACCACTATCCCGCGAGGTGTTTTGGCATGAATATGCCAAAATCCCGAGACATACAAGCCAAAATTCATTCCATTGCCGCAGGTAATCTGGAATGAATTTTGGCTCAGTTACTGAGAACGGAGTGAACAGTAACTGAGTTTATAAGAATTTCATAAAAAGTTTATGATTATATTAGTTGCTACCTGCGGTATATATGGTAAAATAAGAGTACTACTGATAACGGAGTGAGCAGTAGAGTTTTGACATGTATTTCTGGCAAAATGGAGTGTAAAAAATGAACAGAAAAGAATTTTTGGAAATCCTGAGAAGCCAGCTTGCCGGTCAGATGCAGGAGGGCAAAGCAGCGGCACATATCAGGTATTATGAAGATTATATACAGTCTCAGGTACGTGGCGGACGTTCAGAGCAGGAAGTATTGCAGGAACTGGGAGACCCGCATCTGATAGCAAAGACTCTGATCGATACAGATGATGGAAGTACACAGGAAGATTACGGAGAGTATTCTTCTTACGGAAGCAGTTATGGCAATGAGACAGAGCTTCCTCATCAGCAGGAGAAAAGATGGAAAAAAGTAATCGATCTTTCTACCTGGCATGGCAGGGCCATCGTTATTGCTGCAGCAACCGTTATAATTATTTTACTGATTCTGGTAATCGGAGTTGCGATTCCATTCTTTATTATCCTTGCAATTATTCTTTATTTTCTTTCATGGCTGAAGAAAAGAAATGATCAATGAAAATCTGTGCAGGATTTCAGGAAAGAAACCCTGCGCGGAATCTTAAAAATCTTAAATCTTATAATAATTCATAATTCTGAAGCCGATGAAGATGCGGCTGTCAATTTATTTCTATTCTCTAATCCTGTCAGGTGCAGGAAAATCCCACATTTATTTTTATCTGGAAAGGAGACAGAAAATGAAACGTAACTTAAAATGGAAGGAACGTCTGGGAGCTTTACTGCTCGCAGTGCTGTTTGTCATGCAGGCAATATTGAGTTTTTTGCCGATGGATATGGTGCAGGCTGCTGCAAAAGGGATAGAAATATGGCAGACAGATCAGACGGTGGATTATGGATACCGTTTTAATATGAAGTACCAGCCAGGCATTACCACATATGAAATCTTTGGGTGCGATAACAAGGACAGGGATGCTTTTTCTGATCATGGAAGAAGCGACAGAGATGCAGAAACTGTGAGAGTATCAGAGGACTATAAGCCGGGAAGTGCCGGAATCCGTTATAATAATGTTGGAAGAGATGCTGCCGGGAATATTGTGGATGTACGTCTTAGTCTTATGGGAGTTGAGAATGCGGAGAGACGTTATGACATCCGTACACCCATAACAAAAACAGAGAATGCCGGAGGGATAAGCTTTGGCTGGGAGAATAATGAGTCCTATCCGGTTGTTGGCTTTTCCAGAAACAGTATTGGAGTTTTTATTTACTCTGTAGGATCTGCAAAGGTTAATTTCCAATTTCTGAAACATGGGACAGAAGAGGTACTGTCGGTTCGTGGTCATGGAACAATCAGGGATATAGATGCTGCACAGGCAGTAGAAATCCCGTCTGACAGCAATCTGGATCAGATCTATATTCTGTCAGATAATGATTTCCTTAAAGTAAACGGAAATTATGTGGGTTCCCAGAATGTTGCCATAGAGCCTGATGATCAGAAAGGCTGGATGAATATGCTGTATGACACAGATAATTTTAATCTTGTGTTCTCGCATCAGGAAAAGCTCGATATGTGGGATGCCAGCAGAGAAGCCAGCATTGAAAAAGCAGGTTCTAAAGAGAAATGGGCACAGGGAGTAATCAGAAAATATGTGGATGGCTCAGGAAACTCCTATTGTCTGAACTTTCAGGGACAGAAGTTTTGTAAGGGCTTTGCTTATTTTGATTTTACCTCATACTGTTTTGGAGACATTGAGATGAAGAAAGCTCCACAGAAAAGAGTAGGAGAGGTTGACAGTACCTGGGAACAGGCATCTGTCGCAGCGAAAGATCAGCCTTTTACAGCAGTACAGGGGGAAGAGTTCCAGTATATGATCCAGGCTGAAGTAACACCAAATAAACTTCGCTCATTTGTGATTCAGGATACATTGGAGGAATGCCTGAAAATAGAGGATACTTCAAAGATACATATCATAAATGATACAGGTCAGAATGTGACAGATCAGTTTGATACAGCTATTGAAGGACAGAAGATAATCTGCAGTGCAAAAGCAGAAAGCCTTCAGGAGGAAGCTTTTACAGATAATCAGACTTATACATTTATTCTGAAAGTACAGATGAGACCGGAATCCGAAATTAATATTTCAAAATACATTGCAGAGGACGGATATACGCTCCTGATACCTAACCATGCGTCTATGAGCTATGAACGTATGAGTGGCACAGGGGATACCATGGATACAGATATTGTATGGGTAAAAAGTGTAATTTCTCCGGAACTTGAAGTGGCAAAAAATGTGTCTGCATATGAATGGAAAGTAGGAGACACTGTAGATTATGAAGTTACGGTTTCTCAGACAAAACCGGATGTAAGGGCATTGAATGTTGTGGTCACAGATGAAATACCGGCATGTCTGCAGCTTCTGGAAGGACAGTATGCAACAGAGACAAATGCGGAGAACTGTATACTGACCAGAATCGGAGACAATGGCTGGAAGGCAGAATGCCCGTCTCTGAAATATGGGGAAAAGATTACAGTCCGATTTAAATGCCAGGCTTTGGACACTTCAAATGGAATGGAGTGGGAAAATATTGTTTCTGCTACAGCCGATAATCTGATCAATTCAGACACAGGAGAGCAGGAAACGCGTAAAGATCTGGCAGAAGTATGGCCCAACAGTCCGAAATTTGAAATCAGTAAAACAGCCGATAAATATGAATGGCAGACAGGAGAGCAGGTTACCTACAGGATTGTGGTAAACAATGTGTCTGCAGGAACAATTGCGAAAGATGTGAATGTAACTGATATTAGTCTGCCTCAGGGACTGGTGCTTGCAGGCGGTGCTGACAGTGTGGAGGTTCTGGGAGTACAGAAACAGATCAATTATCCTGTACCAGATAAGAAAACAGGACAGGCATATGAAACAAGACAGGTAGAGACCGGATTGGATGCAGACGGAAATGGTTTTACTTTCTATTGTTCTTATCTGCCATACAGTACACCTGTGACAATTATTTTTCATTGCATTGCACAGGAGGAAGCTAACGGACATGAGAGTGTGAATGCAGCATCTGTAAAAGCTTCGAATGCAGAAGAAAGAGCAGATGATGCAGAGGTTTATGTAAATTCAGGAGAGTTCTGGATAGAGAAAACAGCGGATCATTATGAATGGCAGGTGGGAGAACAGGTACAGTATAATGTAGTGGTAGAAAATAAAAAAGAAGGTACCATAGCGAGAAATGTAACAATCTGGGACACACAGATGCCGGAAGGTCTTGTTCTGACATCTGCTGACAATGTATCCGTTATCGGAATTCCACAGAGTGTTGTGCAGCCTGTAGCAGGAACAGAGGATGTGCCCAACCAGTTGAATCCGGAGCTTTACAATGAAACATCAGAGAAGCAGGTTGGCTATGAATTTCTTCAGGAAGGTACAGGATGGAGATTGAATATCTCAGATCTTCCGGCAGGAGTTCCGGTCACAATTTCTTTTATCTGTACAGTTGCGGAAGAAGCAAATGGCATGGAGAGTATCAATATAGCTAATGTACAGGCACAGAATACAGCACCTGCACAGGATGATGCGGAAGTTTATGTAAACACGGCAGTTCTCTCTATTGATAAGAGTTTCCAGAATCCATATCAGGCAACCGGTGACGGACGTGTTGAAAATGAATTCCGTGTTGGAGAACAGGTGAATTATCGGGTTACCGTAAATAATCTTCAGAAAGGATCTATAGCCAGAAATCTGGTGATCAGTGACCTTTCCCTTCCGGAAGGGCTGGCTCTGGATGGAGAAGAGGGAGCAGTTACAGTAAGCGGAGTACCATCTGTGATCCAGTATCCCACAGCAGGTACTGATGATGCGGGAAATGAACTGAATCCTGAGAATTATAAGGAAACTGTAGAAAAACAGGTGAACTGTCAGGTGACACGTCAGGGTACGGGATGGATTGTAACAATCTCGGATCTTCCGTATCAGATACCTGTTACAGTTAATTTCCGCTGTACAGTACAGGAAAGTGTCAATGGCATGGAAATTGTAAATACTGCTCAGGCATATGCAGATAATGCCCAGACGGTCAAAGACACTTCTAAGGTATGGATAAATACCCCGGTTCTTAAGGTAGAGAAAAATGCAGATAAACCGTCATATAAATATGGGGATATCATTACATACCGCATTGTTATGACTCAGGAACAGACTGGTTGTGTGGCGCGTGATGTTGTACTTAATGATGTGATTGATACACAGGGAGTACGCCTTTTGAAGGATTCAGTGATCCTCATGGATGAGAATGGCAATGTGACAGATGCAGAAGTACAGATCAATGATGACAATACATTTACAATGAATACGGGAAAAGCACTGATTAAAGATAGCAGATACAGTATCTGTGATAATGACAGAGGAGGTCTGGCTGAACAGGTAATGTATAATCCTCTGGACTGCCAGACTCAGAAGAAAATGATCGTAGAGTATCAGGTGGCAGTGATCGATGAAATGCTGGCAGGACAGAAAGTGCACAATACAGCAGTGATAAACAGCAGAGAAAATATACCGGCTTCAGATGAAGAAGAAGTTGAGGTACACAGCCCGGTTCTGGAGATCGTTAAGGAATCCGATAAAAAAGAGTATTTATCCGGCGAAAAAGGATATTATAAGCTGACTGTAAAACAATTAAGAGAAGATATCACAGATAAAAACATCGTGATTGAAGATGCATTTGAAACGGAAGGTATAACACTTATAAAAGACAGTATTTTTGTAAAGAAAAATGATGTGGAACTAAAAGATATTAAGGTAGAAGCATCTGAAACAGGTTTCAGGATTGAAACAGGAACAACACTTTCTGATAAGGATAAAATTGAGGTTTGCTATGAGGTTATATTTGAGACAGAGAGTACGGAGCAGACAAAAGTTGTAAATACAGCCAGAGCAAAAGGAGATATTTCGCCGGAAACATCTGCGCAGAATGAGGTATATATAAAAATGGTTCCCAGGCCATCTGTAACTCCGACTCCGACTGAAACACCGAAACCGTCTGAAACACCGAAACCGTCTGAAACACCATCTCCGGCACTGACACCAACACCTGTACCTGCAACTACTCCGGGAACCTGTCCGAAAATGACACCTGCACCGACAAAAACACCTGTACCGTCATATAATAACGGAAACAGTGGAAGCAATGGAGGCAGTTATGGAAATTCCGGTGGATATTCTTCAGGTTATGGAAGCTATCAGAATGGTTCTGTAGCAGGAAGCTCCAAAACAGGAGATACCAGACCGTTTAGAGTAATGGCTGTGCTTGGTGTACTTGGACTGATACTGCTTGCCGGTGGAGTACTGATATACAGAAAATCTCTGACAGGCAGGAAAAATATCAGAGGCATACGTCGGAAATGAAGAAACTGAAGACGTTTGCTGTAAGCGTGATCGCAGCATCACTGGGACTTTTGATATACTGTGGCGGATTTTATATAAAAAGCTATGAACAGAATCTTGCAGCAAAGCAGGGATATGAAGAAATTGCTGATATAGCAGCAACATCAGATGGAGAAAAAATACCAAAAATAGAAAAGAAAGATGGATCATCTTCAAAAGAAAAAAGTAAATCCGAAAAGAAAAGAAATAAAAAGAATCAGAAAGATACGGACAAAGCAGATAAGATCAGGGAATCCTTCGGGATTTCCTGGGAGAATTTAAGAAAGATCAACTCCCAGGTGGCTGCCTGGATTACCATACCGGGAGCTGATATTTCTTATCCTGTTGTACAGGGAACAGATGATGAATATTATCTGAGGCATAATTTCAAAAAAGAAGAAGACTTGTTTGGCTGCATTTTTCTTGAACATAATAATAAAAAAGATCTCACAGGTTCCCACAGTATTATTTACGGTCATAACATGGAAGGAAATATGATGTTTGCCAATCTGAACCGTTATGAACAGCCGGAATTTCTGAAGTTGTGTCCGGAGATAGAGATTCTGACGCCGGAGAGAAAATTTCTGTACAGAATTTTTTCTGTAGAACAGGCATCTTCACACAGTCCGGCATTTGAATATGGATATGAGCTGTCAAGTAGTGCATACAAGAGACAATTGTCTGTATTGAAAAACAATTCCATGTATGATACAGGCGTAGAACCGAATGAAACAGAGAGAATGGTGACGCTGATAACCTGCAATTCACATCTGGATAAGGAAATTCGTATGGCAGTACACGGAATCTGTTATGAAATAGAGAAGGCTGAGTAGAAAAAACTAATGAAAAATCCCCCGATATTTTGTATAATTTATGCATAAAAAACAACTTGTTCGTATGTGCGTACAAGTTGTATGCTAAATACAGGAGGGAAGAAGACATGACAGATAATGGAAAGCCGAAATATTTCTCACTGATGGAACAGCTCAGAAGTGATATTGTATCAGGAGCTATCCGGCCGGGAGAGAAGCTTCCTTCAGAAAACGAACTTTCACAGAAATATTCCCTGAGCAGACATACAGTCCGCAAGGCACTGGGAATCCTGGAACAGGATGGATATGTGGAGGCATTTCATGGAAAAGGCACTTATTGCTCTGAGAATATGCGTCATATCAAGAAATCAAAGAATATTGCAGTAGTTACCACATATATCTCTGATTATATTTTTCCGAGACTGATACAGGGAATGGATAATGTCCTTTCAGAAAGTGGTTATAGTATTATCCTGAAAAATACAGCAAACAGCAGGCAGAAAGAAGCCAGATGTCTGGAGGAACTTCTGAAGAAAGATATTGACGGGCTGATCATTGAACCAAGTAAAAGTGAGATGATCTGTAAGCACAGAAATCTTTATCAGAATCTGGACAAGTTTGAAATCCCATATGTGTTCATCCAGGGAATCTATTCAGAAATGCGGGACAAGCCGCATATCCTTATGGATGATGCGCAGGGAGGTTATCTTGTGACAAAATATCTGCTGCAACTGGGACATAAGAAGATTAAAGGTTTCTTTAAGGCAGATGATATGCAGGGACTGGAACGTCACAAAGGATATGTGAAGGCATTGCAGGAAGCCGGGATTTCCTATGATCCGGATGACGTTGTCTGGTTTCATACAGAAGACAGAAAAGTAAAACCCGCATTAATGGCAAAAGAAATGGTGCAGAGCGGGCAACTTCCGGATGGAATTGTCTGCTATAATGACCAGATAGCTGTTCAGGTTATGGAAGAACTGGAAAAGCTGGGGGTCAGAATACCGGATGATATCTCAGTTACCGGTTATGATAATTCGCTGTATGCACAGCGTGGAAACGGAATCACAACGATTGCCCATCCTCAGGAAAAGCTGGGAAAAATGGCAGCAGAACTGATTCTGGAAAAAATTAATGGAGTTCCCGAGGAAGAGAGCAGGGTTGAAAGACTGATTCATCCGGAACTGATTATCAGGGGCTCATGCAGAAAGAAATAAAATGTATCTGTTCATTAATTTACGCAATAGAATAGCGGACGTTACTGTTCACTCCGTTCACAGCAACGTAGCCAAAATTCATTCCAGATTGCCTGCGGCAATGGAATTTTGGCTTGTATGTCT
>NZ_JAAIMY010000020.1 GCF_013300825.1 Blautia wexlerae | reverse complement strand
GAATCGCAGGAAGAATGAATCTCAAGGAAATGTCAACATGTATGTAATTTTGAAGGTACAAAAACCTTTATTCCTCCTTAGCTCAGTCGGTAGAGCATGCGGCTGTTAACCGCAGTGTCGTTGGTTCGAGTCCAACAGGGGGAGCTTTCGGAAACATGAAGTCCGATATCAAATTCAATTTTCTACCAGGCTCCATGGTCAAGCGGTTAAGACACCGCCCTTTCACGGCGGTAACAGGGGTTCAAATCCCCTTGGAGTCATTATGTAAGAAATCTTGCATATAATAAAAGTAAATATGGTGCCATAGCCAAGTGGTAAGGCAAAGGTCTGCAACACCTCTATCCCCGGTTCAAATCCGGGTGGCACCTCTTTTAAACCTCAGATAATGAAAATTATCTGAGGTATTTTTATTATAACAATTCCCCTGCTTATTGTTTCGCACAGTTAAAGCAGGGGAATTGTCTGATTTGGATCATGGAATTTTATATTTTTAAAGCCGGGAATTTCGGCGGTTGCTGGTCTGACAGATGATTACCGATCAGCTTTTCCATCCAGACCATATTATACCAGCGGTGGAATTTATATCCACATTTATAAAATTCACCAACAAGACGATATCCCATATGTGTGTGGAATTCTACGCTGTTTCTGTCAAGGTATTCATCTTTCTCAGGAGGATAAGCAATGCAGGCATTCATATTCAGTATCCCCTGATTGCGTAAGGCATCTTCAAGGGCATCATGAAGTCTGCGGCCTATTCCCTGATGCTTAATATTCTGATCCACATAGATAGAGGTTTCTACAGCCCAGTCATAAGCCGGTCTTTCGTGAAAAGGACTGGCATAGGCATATCCAAGCAAGCTTCCGTTTTTCTCTGCTATAAGATAAGGGTATTTTTGAAGAGTATGTTCAATTCTGGAAGCAAATTCTTCAACAGAAGGAACATCATATTCAAAAGTAATTGCAGTATGTTCTACATAAGGTGCATAAATATTTAAAAGTGCCTGCGCATCCGAAAGAGTGGCAGTACGTATTGTAATAAAAGTATTGGTATTCATAAAACAGGACCTCTTTTTGAAAAAATGATAGAGTTATTCATCAAATTCAGCAGTTACGATAAATCCCCGGGGGGTATGTTCTATATTTTTGACAATTCCTTTTTTGGATTTAATGCGCTGTGCATTTGGATAACAGCCGGACATCGCGACAGCGGGTTCAATGATATAACTGTAATTCATAAAAGACTGATATTCTGAAATTTCTACTTCATCTCCTACATTTATTAATCCCTGGCGCTCCATTTTAAATTTTTCCTGACGCATATGATATGCTTCCTTCCTTTGGTTGAAATAAAATAATTCAAGTTAGAGGTACAATACATTTTTCTCTTAATTATTATAGTATAACACAAAAATAGTAAACAACAATATTACGTTAGAGGCAAAATACCTTTTGACCCTAACATCGTAATATATGATTATCATAAAAAAGTAAAATAAATGAGAAAAGTACTTGAATACGTAGGATTCTGCATATATAATTAATAGTAATTGTGCTGTTTACGGATAAGTGTCAGAACTTTCGCCTTGGCAGGATTCCGGCAGCAACTTTTTATATTGATACGGAAAGGGGAAATTACATGAAAACGATCGTCGTTTGTGATGATGTTGAGATTGAAAGACTTCTTTTGAAAGAAATATTGTGTCAGTATTTTGAAGAAATAAATGAAGAGGTTTCAATTGTAGAATATGATTCAGGAGAGACGCTGGTGGCAGATGTGGAAGAAGGCTACATTGCCATGGATCTTCTTTTTCTGGATATTTATATGAAGAGACTTAATGGAATGTAAACTGCAAGAAAACTGCGGAAGCTACAGTGTAAGGTACCGATTATTTTTCTTACTGCGTCACCGGATTACGCCATAGAGAGTTATGAAGTACGTGCATCAGGGTATTTGCTGAAGCCATTTTCCGAAGAAAAACTGATGAAACTTCTGAACATGGTTCTTAAAACGGATATGAAAAGACGTGTTGCGATCAAAAACAGGAGACAGTACCGCTACCCATATACAGACGATATTATGTATATTGACAGTGATAAACACAATGTCATTCTTCATCTGTCAGACGGATCCGAAATTATAACAGTGGATAAGCTGGGTGAAATAGAGAAGAGAATCAACGAGAAACGTTTTCTGCGATGCCATCAGAGTTATCTGGTAAATATGGATTATATTAAAGATGTAGAGGATGATTTTGTTATGGAAGATGGAACACTTGTGCCTATACGTGTTCGTGGGCGGAAGGAGATACTGGATATGTATTATGACTATTTTGTAAACCATTTCGGAAGTTCAAATGACACTTTTGCAGAATAAACTGCTGAATTTGTATAAAACGAAAAAAAACCATAAATACTGATATAATACATATCAAGGTACAGCTGATGCAAAAAACAGATAAACTGGGAACGGGGAATGTAAGAAACAGTGTTATTGTTTGAAATCAGCCGTCATACCTAACCTATTATTAAAAAATGTGTGAAAAGTGTGTGTTATAAAAAAGTGTGTGTGAAAAAATCCCCACTGAAAGTCAATGTTTCCTCGGCATTGAGATTTCGGTGGGGATTTTGTATATTTATGGAATTACTATAATAGTTCAATACAGAATCAGATAGTTTTACGTATTATATTATTCGTTATCGGAAGTATCACTGGAATCCTGTCCGTCAGATTCAGGTGTCAATGCAAGCTCCAGAGAAGTATCTGAAAAGAATGTGTTGGCATTATACAGATACAAAACTTCCTGAACGTTTTCAACCTGTATCAGCTGTTCCAGATTTCCGAAATAATAACGTGGATCGATCATTATGATCTTGCGGTAATGCTGAGCAAGAAATGGGACGAAGCTGTTCGCGTAAGAATCTTTCAGTACGAGCAGTGTATTATCTGTCTCTGTAGGAGTATTGATCTTTATCTGGGCGTGGTTACCGCCAAAGAATAACGCATATTTATCTCTTGTGCCAAGTTTCTCAGTGTCATAGAAACTGGCACTTTTTTTCTGTTCATCCACATAATTGACTACAGAGGAGAGTGCCTGATCTCCGGTTGGGAGAAATACATCAATTTCATCTTTTTCACCGGAGCGGAAACCGCTTTTTGCAGACAGAGTTCCCTGGAAAGAACGTGTAACAGGTGCTTTGTCATAAGTATCTGATGAAGTATCAATTCCCATAGCTTTAGCTGCCTGGAGATAGGCATAATAGGCTCCCTGGGTAGTCCAGTGATGATCAGTATGATAATAAAGGTCTTCCATTTTATGATCCTTAAAAGTGTTGCGGACATCAATAAAGGTTACGCCTGCATCTGTCAGGGAATCAGAGAGACTGTCAATCCATAAATTCTGATCCTGAACCGGAGCAAAGGCAGGAAGCCTGTTACTTAAAATATTTATAGAATTTGGGGCAATCAGCGCATATTGTTTCAGATCAGAATGTTTTTGTGCAAAATCAGTCATTGCTTTTACTGTGGCATCATACTGTGCCTGGTCAGGAGCTTTAAATTCTTCCATAAGATATCCTGATTTTCCCACATATACACCGTTGGATTCTACTTTGCCCATCAGACGGTCAGTTCTGGCTTTCAGTGTAATCCACAGATCGCGGAGCGGAAACTGATCATTTTCATAGGTTTCAAATTGTTTTTCAAATCCTCCGGAAGCAATCTGGCTGCCATTTAAATGAGGCAGGGAGGAAAGTACGCGGTTTTCTTTTTCAGAAAATCCTCTGTCAGGAAGTATAATGCTGAGAATAAGTACAACCAGAGGGATAAACAGAAAAAGAAGTCCCATTCTGTGGAAAAATAAACGATAATTTCTTAATGATTTTTTCATATTGGTACCTTCTAAAATTTTGCATATAAAAATGGTGTATAGGAATTATAAACCATATAAGCAACGGATAGTGCAAACAAAATAAGATTTATAATTATTGCGGCAGCGGGTCTGCGCCTGATCAGATTCCTGAAATACTGATAGGGGGCAGGGCGGCATGCCAGGATACTGATCAGAAGAAGGATAAATCCTGTCTTGAGATAGTAAAGTGCAGTGCTGTCTATGAAGCCGGAAGCACCGATTCCGAACATGGTTCCCAGATAGTGTCCGAGAGCACCGAAATCTGTCTGGCTGAAAAATACCCAGCCGATCATAACCACAAGCATGGTGTACACAGTCCGGATCCACGACGGAATTTTTTCCAGATATTTCTGAAGTACAAATTTCTCAAGTAAAAGAAAGAGTCCGTAGTAAACACCCCACAGTACGAAATTCCAGCTTGCGCCATGCCACAGACCGGTAAGAGCCCATACCACAAGAATATTGCGGATATGTTTCAGGGGTGAAACCCGGTTGCCGCCAAGGGGGATGTAAATATAATCTCTGAACCAGCTTCCCAGGGAAATATGCCAGCGTCTCCAGAATTCAGAAACACTGGTAGAGATGTACGGGTAATCGAAGTTCTTATTGAAGTCAAATCCCAGCATTTTTCCCAGACCAATGGCCATATCTGAATAACCGCTGAAGTCAAAATAAAGCTGCATAGTGTAAGCCAGAATGCCAGTCCAGGCAGTAAGCACAGACATCTGCGGATGACTGCAGATACCGGAATACAGGACAGAGAGGTTATCTGCCAGAAGGACTTTTTTTGCAAGACCTTTGACAAAAAGTTCTGCACCGATACCAAATTTGGAAATATTGATGGTACGCTGTTTCAATTGCTCCTCTATATCTGCATATCGGATGATCGGTCCTGCGGAAGTATAGGGAAACATTGTACTGTATACGGCGAAGGTCAGGAAATTTCTCTGTGCATTGATCTTACTTAAATAAATATCAAAAAGATAGGACAGATTACGGAAGGTGTAAAAAGAAAGTCCTATGGGCAGTGAAAGTTCCGGGTGAGGAATATGGATGCCGGTGATTCCTCCGATGGTGTTAAGCAGGAATCCATAATATTTAAAAAATACAAGGATTGCAAGATTCACAACGATCGAAAAAACCAGATTTATCTTCTGTTTCCTGTCATCATAATATAAACGTTCCAGTTCTGTACCCATATAATAGTTGAAGATACTGGAAAACAGCATGAGGATCACATATACAGGTTCTCCCCAGGCGTAAAAGATCAGACTGCCAAAAAACAGCAGCAGATTGCGAAGCTTTCCCGGTATCAGATAGTAGAGCAACATGAAAACCGGAAGAAAGCAGAATATAAAAAATATACTGTTAAATACCATATTAAAAGTTCTCCAATCTGTAGATATCAAGTCAGGGGCAAAATACCTTTTGACCGTAACATTAATATTATAGAAAATCAAAGGAAAAGAGTTATATCATAGAAAGAAAAGCAGTATGCCAGTTCTGTGCATCTGCACCGCACATATAATATACATAATTCCCTTTTTTTCCTACAACTGCATTGTTCAGAAGAGCCATCTGATCTGTGCCGTATCCCTCAAATATCTGTTTTTGACCGGCAAGGTGGGCGCTTGCATTTTCAAGTAAAGCATTTGCCTGAGTACTGTCGTTGGCTTTCATAATACAGATTTCTTCCACTGCCATAGGGGAGGCGGCTTTGTAGAAGAAATAGCCGTCGATATTGCGGTCATCTGTCTGATAATAGTGTTTCAGATCGGAACGGTTTTCTTTATTCAGGGAAATGATATCGGAATCCTGTTCCATGGTCTGGGCAATCTGCTCCATCGGTATATTCTTTGCGCTGTCAGAGGTATACAGGACAGTCAGATATGCGATGAGAAACAGAACAAGTCCGCTTTTGATAAAAATATGTAAATAATTTCTCATACCTGTAACCCCGCTGTCTGTGCCATGTGTGTCAGCCATTTTGGATAATAATCCTGAATTACATGTTCTCCGTCCGGTTCATACAGATTTTCTGAACTGTCCGTTACAATAGCTGAGTTGTCAATAAAGGTACATCCCATTTCCTGACAGAGTTTTATAAGTCCTTCATTATAATCAGGATAATATCCAAGATCAGGGGTCTGTGCGATTGCGTCGTCTGTGATCGGCAGAATACTGTTGATATAGATTGGAACACCAGGCAGTGCAGTCTGGATTTTTTTAATCTGCTCTTTGTAGTCAGAGACAAATTCGGATGAAGCTGAACCATATAACTCAAGGTCATTGGAGCCGAAGGCCATGAATACATGAGAGGGACTCAGAGCGATCGCTGTGCTGATCTGATCATCGGCTGCACTTACATTTAATCCTCGTTTACTGACTACTACATCTGTATCCAGATATCCGTATTCTACGATAGATTCAGTAATAGAGTCTCCGATGATAACACTGCCTGCAAATACCTGACGGATTTGTACATCGCTTAATACAGATGTTTCGGAATTATCTGCGGAAGCATCAGAATCGCTGCCGGAAGTCTGTTTCAGAGCCTGAAGCTGTTGCTCTGTCTGGGAAATATCTGCGTTTTCCAGAGCCTGAAGGCGGGCTACATTTTCTTTGCAGACAGAATCATCCCCGGAACCACGGGTGCATAAAAAGATTACTGCACCGGCAAATATGATACCTGCAGGGATAATGAATAAAACTTTATTCTTTGGTTGTTTTTCAAAATAAATCCTTCCTATGGAAAAAATCTCCATTTTCTGACATAATTTCACTTAATTATAATACACACCCAAAAAACTTCAAGGAAAAATTCACAAATTTTACACAAACTCATGCAGTTGCCTGTGGACGAAGTAAACGAAAGAAGTTATACTTCTTATATACAAGAATAATGTACTGTCAGGAGGAATAGGTTGTGGGAAAAAAAGTTTCTGATTTTCTAAAAAGTGAGATCATATCATCCGTCTTTTATCTGGCGTTTGGTTTGTGCCTGATTCTGATTCCGGATCAGACTGTAAACATTATCTGCAAGATTGTATTTGGACTGATAATGATCGCATCGGGTATTTACCATATTGTTATTTATACGGCTGAGAAGGAGAAGGCAACGATCCTTGATTTGTTTACAGGCGTGATTGTTATGGTGCTTGGAATTTTTCTTTTCTTTACGCCACAGATTGTGATCAGAATCCTGCCATATTTACTGGGAGCTTTTGTACTGGTTGACAGTATCTGGAAGATAAAGGGCAGCTACAGACTGAAAAAAGCCCAGAGAGGACGTTGGAAGATTATTTTTGGGGGCTGTCTGGTATTTATTGCACTTGGGGTTTCTATGCTGTTTTATTCTTTTATGAGTGTAACTCAGATGATTCTGTTTTCAGGAATCATCCTCACTGCCGACGGGGCAGCAGATATTGTGTTCCTGATCATGATCCGTCTGGGAATGCGCAAATCTGAGAAACTCCCCGATGAAAAAGAACCGGAAGAGAAATCGGTTCTGTCATGGAATGAACCGGAAACTGCAGATTTGAATAAAGAAGAGCAGGAAAAAACTTCAGATGAAGACAAAACAGAATGGGAGAAAGATACAAACTCTCAGGCACAGGAAACTGAGATGGAAATAGAAACTGAGAAAACCGCAGATGCAGCAGATGCGGATACCATTCTGGATGCAAATGTGCAGACTTCAGATGAAGATGTGGAAAGTCCGGGCAGGGAAATCAGAGAGATGTTGAAAAATAACGAGGAACCTCTGGAAGAATGGAAGGATTAAGTGAATATGCAGGAACAGACACCAGTTATACTGATGAATTTTTCAGGAATCTACAAAGAGGAAGAATTCTGGAAAGACAGACAGATATTATGGATAGAGGTTCAGGATATCTGTGGGACAAACTGCTATTGTGATGAGGAAGCAATTGCAGAGATCAATAAACGAACAGAGAATTATCCAGCTGCCGGAATCCATTTTATTGATTCCGGTAATTATCACTATATGACAAGATTGTGGATGGCTAAGATAAAAGAGCCGTTTTGTCTGCTGGTTTATGATAATCATACGGATATGCAGCCGCCTGCATTTGGCGGAATTTTGTCTTGCGGCGGATGGATCGCAGCATCTCTGGAAGAACTGGAGAATCTGAGATATGTGATTCTGGTGGGACCGGATGAAGCGGCTTATGAGCAGGTGGAAGAGAAGCTGAAAGACAGAGTAACGTTTCTGTCAAGAGAGCATCTGCAGGGAATGACAGAGGCACAGATAAACGGATTTCTGGAAGAAACAGTCGGCAGGGTGTGTGAATCTCTTCCATTATATATATCTGTTGATAAAGACGTGCTTAGTACAAAAGATGCACAGACCACATGGAGTCAGGGAGATATGAACCTGACAACACTTATGTCCGGTGTACATGCAGTGCTGGAGTGTGTAAAGAATGCCGGAGGAAAGATTGCCGGTGTGGATATCTGCGGTGAGGCGGATCCGGAGACGATTCATGAGAATGAAAGGAATGACTGTGCTAATAAAGCACTTCTGGAATTATTTACCGACAGGATAGAATGGTAATTGATGTTTTGTAGTAGAAAGGATTTGAGAATGCACAATGAATTATTGCATATAGGTCCGCTGACAGTTTACGGTTATGGTTTTATGATCGCAATGGGTGTGCTGGCGGCCTGGTTTGTAGCTGAGCAGAGGGCAAGAAGGTTGCATCTGGCATATGAACATATTTTTTATCTTGTAGTGTGGTGTGCCATCGGAGGATTTGCTTCTGCAAAAATCCTGTTCTGGATCACCAACTGGAAAGAGTTTCTCCAGAATCCACGACAGATGATCGGTTCAGACGGTTTTGTGGTTTATGGTGGGATTATCGGTGGGATTTTGATCGGTTGGCTGTACTGCAGGATAAAGAGGCTGAAATTTCTGGAGTATTTTGATCTGATGATGCCGTCCATTGCACTGGCACAGGGATTTGGAAGGATTGGTTGTTTTTTGGCAGGCTGCTGCTATGGGAAAGAGACAGCAGGCACACTTGCTGTAATTTTTAAGGATTCAGATTTTGCGCCCAACAATATTTCCCTGATTCCTACACAGATATATTCCAGTATTCTGGATTTCGTACATTTTTTCCTGTTACTTTATGTGGCAAAGCATAAGAAAGCAGATGGTCAGGTGGCAGCATGTTATCTGATCTGTTATAGTATTGGAAGGTTTGTGATCGAATTTTTCAGAGGGGATATTGAGAGAGGAAGTGTTGGAATACTGTCAACTTCCCAGTTTATCAGTATTTTTACGGCAATAGCGGGAGCTATATTATTGCTGGCTTCTATGAAAAGTATAAAACAGGATCAGTAACTGATCAGTATCTTTATAGTTATGAAGTCAGACAGATATTTGCAGCCTCTGCAGGGGATTTACCTGCCTCGGTTGAAATCATCTCATCATAAAAAATAAATATCTCACATATCATGTATAAAAAATCCAGGAGGACAGTAATGTTCGGACCTGACGATTTTGAAGTGCAGATACAGCAGGAAAACCCCCCGGGCATTCATGCTGAGCCGTCAATACCGCCGGCACAGGATGAAGAGTACGGGGATTTTATTATAAAACATGGACAGAATATGGGTGGAAAATTTCTTCCTGTGAATGAATTGTTTGGAATTCTATATATTCCGCTGAATGAGATTGGTCCGCTGGAAATTAATTCCTATACGTATGCATCTTTGCCGAAGTGTTATACATTTATGGATGCGGATGCATTAAATTCATCCGGGATTACGCGGTTACATAATCATCCCTATCTGAAACTTCAGGGAGAGGGCACAGTGATCGCAGTGATTGATTCCGGGATTGATTATCTGAATCCAATCTTTCGAAACGGAGATGTAAGCCGTATTGCATATATCTGGGATCAGACAATTCCGGGAAATGAGGATGAACAGGTTCCTTATGGAAAGGTTTTTACCGGAGAGGAAATTAATCAGGCATTGCTGTCGGAGAATCCACAGGAGATTGTACCCTCATTGGATGAGAACGGACATGGTACAGCTATGGCAGGGCTGGCAGCAGGCAATTTTGTACCCACAGAAAATTTCTCAGGAGCAGCTCCGAAAGCAACGATCATTGTGGTGAAATTAAAGAAAGCAAAATCCTATCTGAGAAAATTTTACCAGTATCCGCCACAGGCACCGGTATTTCAGGAAGACGACATTATGCTGGGGATTTCTTTTGCAGTGAAGATGGCACAAGAGATGGGAATGCCGGTTTCCGTTTGTCTGGGACTTGGCACCAATCAGAGCGCACATGTTGGTGACAGTGAGCTGAGTCGATATGTAGATTATATTAATGAAGATTCTCAGGTATCAGTATCTGTGGCAGCAGGAAATGAGGGTGCAGCACAGCATCATTATACAGCAGAGTTGGACTATGTGAAAAATCAGGATACTGTTGAACTTCGTATTGCGGATAAAGAAGAAGGATTTTCCATGGAATTTTGGGGAGATCCGCCGGATGACTATGGGATATCGTTACAGTCACCGGCAGGAGAAAAGCTGTATGTGAGCAGTTCTCTTGGTGCAGGTACTCAGGAATTAAGTTTCATTTTTGTGGAGACGAAAGTGCTGGTCAATTACGTAAAGATGGAGCGGATGACCGGGAAACAGCTGATTTATTTTCGCTTCTTTCATCCGGCAGCAGGTATCTGGAAGGTAAATGTCAGTAAAAAAGGAATATCGGGAAGCAGGTTTCACATGTGGCTTCCGGTGCAAGGACTGATTTCGCCGGACACTTATTTTCTGGAGTCTACACCTTATATAACTGTTACTGCACCCGGCGATTCAACCAGAAGTATTACGGCAACAGCTTATCAGTATCTGGACAACAGTCTGTATTTTCAGGCTGGGAGAGGGTTTACTCCAAACAATCAGGTGACACCTGATTTGGCAGCACCGGGAGTAGATTTGTTCATTCCGTTGCCGGGAGGGGCGTTTGGAAAGGCTTCGGGAAGCAGTCTTTCTTCGGCTATTACTGCAGGAGCAGCAGCATTGGTGTTGGAATGGGCGATCGTGAGAGGAAATATTCCCTATGCATCGGGAAATACAGTGAAATTTTATCTGCAGAAAGGGGCAGTGAGAGAAGAACAGATGGAATACCCCAATCCGGGATGGGGATATGGAAGACTGGATCTGTATCGGACATTTGAGCTTATAAGCTGAAAGGTTTATGAAATACTGGAAAATACATATAAAAGATAAAATAATAACCAAATTTTAAGATAAAATATTGTATAGTTTTAGACCAAAAATAATTAGGTTGTCTAATTGTTTTTTTGGACAAAAAATGTTACAATCGTACAAAAGAAATTGGGAGGCAATTATGAAGAGAGGCAGTATTTTTGAAACTGACGGAATCCCCCGCATGAGTGAGGCTTTTCCCCTTGCCATGCAGCATGTCGTAGCTATGATCGTTGGCTGTGTCACACCGGCGATCATCGTTTCCGGAGCAGTTCCAGGCGGACTCTCCAGAGAAGACCAGGTTATCCTGATCCAGTCGGCACTGGTCATTGCAGCATTGTCAACTTTGCTTCAGCTGTTTCCGATTGGCGGAAAGGCGAAATTTGCAATTGGCTCAGGCCTGCCTATTATCATGGGTGTCAGCTTTGCTTACGTGCCAAGTATGCAGGCGATAGCGGAATCGTATGGAATAGCAGCAATCATGGGTGCGGAGATTGTTGGTGGTATCGTAGCAGTTGTTATGGGTTTGCTGGTCAAGAAGATTCGGGTATTTTTCCCGCCGCTAATCACAGGAACAGTCGTATTTACCATCGGTCTTTCCCTGTATCCGACTGCCATTAATTATATGGCAGGCGGTACCAGCAGTCCGAATTACGGATCCTGGCAGAACTGGGCAATTGCATTTTTCACGCTGATCGTTGTTACAGCTCTGAATCATTTTGGAAAGGGAATCTGGAAACTGGCATCTATTCTGATCGGTATTATAGTGGGATATCTGGTTTCTATTCCGTTTGGAATGGTAGATTTCTCAAGCATAGGGGAAGCAGGTGTCTGTCAGCTTCCATCTCTGATGCATTTTGGAGTACAGTTTGAGCCGTCTTCCTGTGTTGCACTGGGAATTTTATTTGCTATCAACTCTATTCAGGCAATCGGTGATTATTCAGCGACTACGATCGGAGCTATGGACAGAACACCTAAGGATGATGAACTGCAGCGTGGAATCGTTGGTTATGGTCTTTCTAACGTTGTAGGCGCATTGCTCGGCGGACTTCCCACAGCAACATACAGCCAGAACGTTGGTATTGTTACAACTACAAAGGTTATCAACCGTTGGGTATTGGGACTTGCAGCTGCAATTCTCGGTATAGCAGGTCTGGTTCCGAAATTCTCAGCTATCCTGACAACGATTCCTCAGTGTGTACTGGGCGGTGCAACTGTGTCTGTATTTGCATCGATCGCAATGACAGGTATGAAGCTGGTTGCTTCTGCTGAGATGGATTACCGTAATTCATCTATCGTAGGACTCGCAGCTGCACTGGGAATGGGTGTATCTCAGGCAACAGCAGCACTTGCAAGCTTTCCCACATGGGTAACAACAATTTTCGGTAAATCACCGGTTGTCCTTGCAACTATTATTGCAGTAATGCTTAATGTGATCCTTCCGAAAACACGGGATGAGCAGAAAGAAGAGGCAAAAAAAAAGATTAAAATAGAACAGAAACTGGAAGAAGACCACAGGGAATTCGGGGAATAAAAACAGAAACTGAATATGGGAAATATAAGGTGTGCTTTCACAGGGGGATGTGGGAACACACCTTTTTATTGAATTGCTATGGAAGGCAGTTGTATGATATAATGAAAAGCAATCACATTAAATCAAACGATACAGGAGGTTTCTTATGTCCAGAAAGAATCTGATCGTCGGTCAGTCCGGCGGTCCTACCGCAGTAATTAACAGCAGCCTTTACGGAGTTGTATCCGAGGGAATGCGCCATCCGGAAGCTATTGAGCATGTTTACGGAATGATAAACGGAATTGAAGGATTTTTAAATGGAACAGTTCTTGACTTTGCCGAAGCACTTCCGGGAGAGAAACTTGACGGTCTGAAAGTCACACCAGGTGCTTATCTTGGTTCCTGCCGCTATAAATTGCCGGAATCACTGGAAGATCCGGTTTATCCAAGACTTTTTAAAAAATTTGAAGAAATGAATATTGGCTGGTTCTTCTATATCGGTGGAAATGATTCCATGGATACGGTGAGCAAACTTTCCCGTTATGCTGCGCAGACAGGCAGTGATATCCGTATCCTCGGAGAACCAAAAACAATCGACAATGATCTGGTTCATACAGACCATACTCCGGGATTTGGAAGTGCAGCCAGATATGTAGCTTCTACAGTCCGCGAGATTACCATAGATGCAAATGTTTATGAAAAGAAATCCGTAACGATTATAGAAATTATGGGCCGCCACGCAGGATGGCTCACTGCTGCATCTGCACTTGCCCGCAAATATACAGGAGACAACCCTCTTCTCATCTACCTTCCGGAAACAGCCTTTGACCAGGAAGAATTTCTTAAATCAGTAGAGAAATCCTTTGAGAAAAACTGCAATGTCATTGTCTGCGTATCAGAAGGAATCCATGACGACAAGGGCACATTTATCTGTGAATACGACAATTCCGTAGGTACTGATACCTTTGGACACAAAATGTTGGCAGGCTGTGGTAAATATCTCGAAAACCTTGTCAGAAATCGCCTTGGTGTAAAAGCCCGTTCTGTAGAACTCAACGTCAGCCAACGCTGCTCTGCATCTATGATGTCAGCTACAGATCAGCAGGAAGCCATCAAAGCCGGAGAATTCGGCGTAAAGGCAGCCCTCAACGGCGAAACAGGAAAAATGATCTCATTTATCCGCAAAGAAACCTCTGACGGAACCTATACCATGGAATGCGATCTTGAAGACGTCAATGCCATCTGCAACGAAGAAAAAACAGTTCCATCAGAGTGGATCACAGAAGACGGATCTGACGTCACCGAAGCTTTCATAAACTATGCCCGCCCCCTGATCCAGGGAACAGTACAGATCCCCTGTGGCGAAGACGGCCTCCCGTCATTCGTATACCGCAAATAGTATCATTATAACAGCGCAGGAAAATTAATTTTCCTGCGCATCCGTCAGACAAATCACATATTATAATAAGCCGCATAAACCCCATTCATATCCAACAGCTCTTCATGTGTCCCCCTCTCAGCAATCCCATCCTCAGTAATCACAATAATCTCATCCGCATCCCTGATCGTAGAAAGTCTGTGCGCGATAGTAATAGTAGTACGGTTCTGTGAAAGCTCTTCAAGACTTCTCTGGATCCATCGTTCACTCTCATTATCCAGAGCACTCGTAGCTTCATCAAGGATCAGAATCGGCGGATTCTTCAGGAACACACGTGCAATGGAAATCCTCTGTTTCTGACCGCCCGAAAGTCTTGTTCCGCGTTCTCCGACATAGGTATCATACTGCTGTGGAAGTTCCATAATAAAATCATGAATGCTTGCCCGCTTTGCAGCTGCAATAATCTCTTCATCAGAAGCTCCCGGTTTTCCATATGCAATATTATCCCGGATCGTACCGTCAAACAGATAGACATCCTGCTGTACAGTTCCGATATTATTTCTGAGACTCTTCAGAGTCAGGCTACGGATATCTTTTCCATCAACAGTGATCCGTCCTTCTGTTACATCATAAAAGCGTGGCAGAAGAGAACAGATGGTAGTTTTTCCGCCACCTGATGGACCCACAAGTGCCACAGACTTTCCGGCAGGGATATCAATAGAGATATCACTGAGAACAGGTGTATTATCGTCACTGTAATGAAAAGATACATGCTCATAGCTTACATGTCCCTTCACATCAGTAAGTTCCCTGGCATCCGGAGCGTCTGTGATCTCTGACTCTGTTTCCATAACATCAAGGAAACGGCGGAAGCCTGAAAGACCTTTTTGCATCATTTCTACCAGCTCGACCAGAATCTGGATCGGACTGATAAAGATTCCAATATAAAGTGCATACATGGCAAGATCTGCAGTCTGCATTTCTCCGTTGGCAATAAGATAACCGCCATACACCAGAGTAACCAGATACATCATTCCCTGAAAGAACAGATTAGAACTCATAAAGCTTCCCATACAGCGATAATTATCACGCTTTGAAAGCAGAAAAGCTTCATTGCTTTTTTTGAATTTAACATGTTCAATATCTTCATTTGCAAAGGACTGTACCACACGGATACCGGAAAGTGTGTCCTGGAGACTTGCATTGACATCCCCGATCTTACGTCTGTTTTCCATAAAAGTTGTCTGCATTCGGGCATTCTGCTTAAAGGAAAACCAAAACATAACAATAACAAGGATAATCAGTGGAAATGCCAGTTTCTTATTGATAAAGAAAAGAAAGACAAAAGCACCGATGATCTTTACCAGAGAGATAAAAAGGTTTTCAGGACCATGGTGTGCAAACTCGGAAATATCAAAAAGATCACTGACCAGCTTGCTCATCATCTGACCGGAATTATTCTGACTGTAATAGGAAAATGAAAGCTGCTGGTAATGATCAAATAATTCCTGCCGCATATCCCGTTCCATATTTGCTCCCATCATGTGTCCCTGACAGGTTACATAATATTTGCAGAGACACTGGATCATATACATAAGAAAGAGTCCTCCTGCGATCACAGGCAGTGCCTGAAGAATCATTGCCTGATCCTGAGTGAACAGTGTTTTTGTCATGGTCCGCAGAATCTGAGGATATGCCAGATCTATCAGGCTGATTACAGCAGCACATATCAGATCAATAAAAAAGACCGCCTTATACGGACCATAGTAGTGGATGAATTTTTTGATAGTATTCATAAGATAAAATCCTTTCATCTGTGATAGAATATATATGATTTTATAATAACATAACGGGACTTTAAAATAAACCGTTTTTGTGCTATATTGTGGTTATGAACTATAAGAGAGGAAGAGAATCTGATGCAGGACAGAAAGCTTGAACAGGCTCTGGAGATTTATTTTCAGGAAAATCCGGACAGAGAGTCCGATAAATATCAGGAGATACAGAAATACCTGAAGCTCAGAATACGTTCTGTAATGGAGCTTCTGATAGAGAATGAGGATACAGAAAGGATGGAGCAGATCGAGAAATGCGGATGGTTTTCCGCAAATGAGCTGGAGAATTTTATAAGATGTGCACAGGAAAAAGCAAAGCTGCGTTCTCTGGTATGGCTGCTTCATCTGAAAGATAAAAAATATGGATACCCAAAAAAAGACTTTTCACTATAAAAAAACAACAACAGAGCAGGAACTTACCGGAAAAAAAATCCTGCAAAACTGCAGAAATCAATTGTATCTGGATTTTCCTTATCTGGATGGGGCATTTGCAAGTCTGGAATACAAAGCAGACAGCAGTATTGATACAATTGGGACAGACGGGGAGCTGATTTATTTTAATCCGGTATTTCTCATGAAAAAATATCTGGAAGATCCGGCAGCAGTAAGAAGAGGATATCTGCACATGCTGCTTCACTGTCTGTACCTTCATATTTTCATGGAACCTGACAGAGATTTTGGCGAATGGGACAGGGAATGCGACTATTTTGTAGAGCAGCTGATCGACAAGGCTGTCGGAGAAGGCAAACTTAGCCTGAAGAAAAGAAAATCAGATGATACACAGGTGAATACAAATGCTTTTGATGATCACATATTCTGGCAGAGAATTGCCGGACAGGCATCAGGAGACAGGAGAATAAAGGAAAAATGGGAACATATCCTTGCTTATACCTCACAGAATAAGACAGGTATGCAAAGCAGGGCAGGGACTCAGACAAACAATCAGCAGGAAAAACTGGATGAGATCTACCGCAGTAAATATGATTACCGGAAATTTCTGAAGCAGTTTTGCAGACTTCGGGAGGAAGTGGAACTGGATACGGAGAGCTTTGATTATATTTTTTATAGCTTTGGAATGGAACATTATGGGAATATTCCATTGATAGAACCGTTGGAGTATAAAGAAGTAAACCGTCTGGAGGAGCTGGTGATCGCCATTGACACATCCGGTTCATGTTCCGGAGAAACTGTACAGAGATTTCTGGGGGAAACTTATGGGATTTTAAGTGAAAAAGAGAATTTTTTCAGCAGGATGAAGGTATATGTCGTCCAGTGCGACTGTTTTATCCAGAAAGTGGATGTGATTCATTCTGAGGAGGAGTGGAAGGAATACAGTCGGAACGTTAAGATCCAGGGCAGGGGAGGTACAGATTTTCGCCCTGTATTTGAACTGATCCGTCAGGAAAAAGAGAGAAAAGAACTGAAGAATCTCAGGGCACTGATCTATTTTACAGATGGTGACGGAATTTATCCGGGACAGAAGCCGGATTATGAGACTGCATTTGTATTTCTGAAACGGACGGACAAGATGAAACTGGTGCCGCCATGGGCGAAATGTCTGATCACAGGAATAAGATAAACTGCGGATCAGTTTGATTAAACAACTAGCAGGAGTATGATAATAAAATGAACATACAGGAAGCAAAAACAGAAATCTGTAATACACTTCGTGCATATCTGGCGAAGGATGAGAATGGATATTATACTTATCCGCTGATCCGTCAGAGACCGCTTTTACTGATCGGTCCGCCGGGAATCGGCAAAACTGCCATTATGGAACAGGCGGCAGCAGAGTGCGGTGTAGGACTTGTAGCCTACACCATTACCCATCACACCCGTCAGAGTGCTATCGGTCTTCCGGAGATCGTTAAACGGAATTACGGTGGAAAAGGCATGATGGTGACAGATTACACAATGAGTGAGATCGTGGCATCTGTCTATGATTGTATGGAGAATACAGGTAGGAAAGAGGGAATCCTGTTTATTGATGAGATCAACTGTGTGTCTGAAACCCTGGCACCGGCAATGCTGGCACTTCTCCAGAATAAAACCTTTGGAAGTCATAAGATTCCGGAAGGCTGGATTCTGGTAGCAGCGGGAAATCCGCCGGAGTATAATAAATCTGTCAGGGAATTTGATATTGTCACACTTGACCGTGTCCGTAAGCTTACAATTGAGCCTGACTGCGATATCTGGCTGAAATATGCAGGACAGCAGAAGGTGCATCAGGCAATCATTTCTTATCTGTCTGTGAAGAAGAACAATTTTTATGCAGTGGAGAATACAGTAGACGGTAAATTCTTTGTAACTGCCAGAGGTTGGGAGGATCTTTCAAGACTTCTGCAAAGCTATGAAAAGCTGGGAATCGGGATCAGTGAGGAACTGGTGGAGGAATTTCTCCAGAAAGAGGAAACAGCCAGGGATTTTGCAGGATTTTATCAGTTATATACAAAGTATGGGGAGGATTATGAAATCCCGTCGATCCTGTCCGGAAATATGAGCCCGGAGAATCTGGCGCTGAAGGAGAAGATGGCTGCAGACGGAGCTTTTGAGGAGCGTTTTGCAGTTGTAAATCTGATTCTGGGGGCATTGAGAGAAAAAGCGGAAGAATACGGACAGGCAGATCATCAGCTTGAGATACTCCATGAGATGCTTCTGCATCTGAGAACTCAGGTGAGAAAGAATGCTGAGGAAGAGAAGCTGGGAATTTCATTGCTTGAAGAATTTGCGCAGGAACAGGAAAACAGTCTGCAGATCAAAGTAAAGATGGAACTGATCTCAGTAAGAGAACAGAAATATCAGGAGACGGCGATCCGCAGGCTGCGGGAATATATTCTGACAGCAAAGAAAGAACATGTGCGGTCAGCTGAAAATGGATTTAAGCGGATCAGTAAATGTTTTGAAAAAGAAGCAGTATGCAGAGAAGATATGATACAAAAACTTCAGGGAGAGCTGCAGAATGCCTTTTCATTTATTAAAGAGAGCTTTGGCGAAAATCAGGAAATGTTGCTTTTCGTGACAGGGATCACAGCGGATAGGGCAATGACTTCGTTTATTTCCGGAAATGGCTGTCCGGTATATTTTGAATACAGTGAGATGCTTCTATATAATAAAGAAGAAAATGAACTGCGAAAAGCGTGTCTGGAGGCAGTGCATAATGGATTACAGGAAGAACGATGTGACCGGGTATAATAGTCTGTCACAGACAGCGGTTGGAAACGGATGTCTGTATATTATATAGAAGTCAATCAGACAGCAGCTGATACATAGCAGCAATGTGCTGCGGAAATGGAGGAAGAATGTCAGAAAAACAGCCTAAAAAAAAGAAGACAGCAGGGGATGTTGTGTTGACGGTTGTTCTGATCGCAGCAATCTGTGTATTCTGTTATGCAGGATATAATCTGTTTCATATTTATACAGAATATAAGAAAGGTACGGATGAGTACAATTCGATCACACAGATGGCGGTAACAGAACGAGATCCGTATGGAGAAGCGGCAGGACCGGAAGCCGGCAGTGAGCTGAAAGCACCTATGGATATTGACTTTGCATCTCTTAAAAGTGTAAATAATGATGTAGTGGGATGGATTTATGTGGAAGCAGTGCCAGATATTAATTACCCCATCGTGCATGGCAAAGACAATGAAACTTATCTTCACAGAACCTATGAGAAGAATTATAACTTTGCAGGAACTATCTTCGTGGACTATGAAAATAAAGGAGATTTCAGTGACTGCAACACGATCGTGTATGGTCATAATATGAAAAATGGTTCCATGTTTGCTCAGCTTAAGAAATTTACACAGGATGAAGAGACTTATAAGAAGAGCAAATATTTCTGGATCTTTACACCTGAGAAAAACTACAGGTATGAGATTATCTCCGCGTACACTACAGGTGTGAACAGTGATACCTATACCCTGTTCAAGGGACCTGGTGAGGAATTTGAAAAATATCTGGAGAAGATCCGAGGATATTCCGAGATCCGGACAGATGTAGAAGGAATGAACATAAAGGACAAGATCATTACACTGTCTACCTGTACGGGAAACGAGGCAACCCGTTATGTTGTCCAGGGAAAACGTGTGGATACACTTGATATTGAAAAGTAGAAGTTAAGATGATAAAACTTCAGTAACAGTGTTTGGAAAAAATAAAGGAGGAATTCTAAATGGCAGGAGAAGTTGAGAGATTACAGGAATTTGTAGACAAATATGACAATATTGTCTTCTTCGGCGGCGCAGGTGTTTCCACAGAGAGCGGAATCCCGGATTTCAGAAGTCAGGACGGACTTTATCATCAGAAATATGACTATCCTCCGGAAACGATCTTAAGCCATACATTCTTTATGAGAAAGCCGGAAGAATTTTTCAAATTCTACAGAGACAAGATGCTTTGCGACACTGCAAAACCAAATGCAGCACATTTGAAGTTGGCAGAACTGGAGCAGGCAGGCAAGCTGAAAGCTGTTATCACCCAGAATATAGACAATCTGCATCAGATGGCGGGCAGCAAGAAGGTTCTGGAACTTCATGGAAGCGTATACCGTAATTACTGCATGAAATGCCACAGATTCTATGATTTTGCCCACATGAAAGCATCCACAGGTGTTCCGAGATGTGAATGTGGTGGAATTATCAAGCCGGATGTGGTATTGTATGAAGAAGGTCTGGACAACCAGACAATCAATGAGGCAGTGAAAGCAATCTCAGAAGCGCAGGTTCTGATCATCGGTGGAACTTCCCTGGCTGTTTATCCGGCAGCAGGACTGATCGACTATTTCCGCGGTGAGCATCTGGTAGTGATCAATAAATCCCCGACTCCGAGAGACAGATATGCAGACCTTTTGATCCAGGAGCCGATCGGACAGGTATTTTCACAGATTCATTGCTAGCGTGTCTGAAAAATCAAGGGTAATTGTTCAGCGGTTCGCTATTTGGCGAAATACCGGACAGTTACTGTCAAAGTTATATAAGAGGAGTAAGAGATTATGGGACTTCCCTATGAAGTTGGTGATACCGTTACATTAAAGAAAGTCCATCCATGCGGAAGCAGAGACTGGGAAATCTTAAGGGTAGGTGCTGATTTCCGCCTGAAATGTACAGGATGCGGACATCAGATCATGGTACCGCGCAAGATGGTTGAGAAAAATACTAAAAATTTGATAAAAAAAGAAAAATAGTACTTTACAGACACGAAAAACTATGTTAGAATCAACACTCGTGATATATTTTATATCCTTGCTCTTTGACAGGCAAAGGGCCAACAGACCATAAGGAGGTAAAGCAAGACATGAACAAGTACGAGTTAGCATTAGTTGTTAGTGCAAAAGTTGAAGACGAAGTACGTGATGCAGTTGTTGAGAAAGCAAAAGGATACATCACACGTTACAACGGCACTATCACAGAAGTAGAAGAATGGGGTAAGAAAAAATTAGCTTACGAAATTCAGAAAATGCATGAAGGCTTCTACTATTTCATTCAGTTTGAAGCAGACGCACAGTGCCCAGCGGAAGTTGAAAGACACGTTCGTATCATGGACAATGTATTAAGATACTTAGTCGTAAGAAAAGACGCATAATCTTATACAGAGTGGATTTTAGAAGGCACCATTAATTGATCCGTTCAACCATTCATTCAAAGCAGAAACGAAGAGGTATTTATATGAACAAAGTAATTTTAATGGGACGCTTAACAAGAGATCCTGAGGTGAGATATTCCGCAGGAGAGAATGCATTGGCAATTGCCAGATATACACTGGCAGTAGACAGAAGATTCCGCCGTGACGGTGAAGCAACAGCAGACTTTATCAGCTGTGTATCCTTTGGACGTACAGCCGAGTTTGCAGAGAAGTATTTTCGTCAGGGACTTAAGATCATTGTTTCAGGACGCATTCAGACAGGCAGCTACACTAATCGTGATGGCCAGAAGGTCTACACAACAGAGGTAGTAGTTGAGGAACAGGAGTTTGCTGAGAGCAAGGCAGCCAGCGATAATTACGCAGCTTCCCATCCGCAGACATCAGTACCGACACCTGCACCATCCATGCCGGCTCCGGGAGCAGCCAGTGCAGACGGCTTCATGAACATTCCGGATGGAATTGATGAAGAACTGCCGTTTAATTAGAGCTTATTACAAACTGATAGAATAAAATAGGAGGAAAGCAATCATGGCTTACAATAGAGGCGAAAGACCAGACTCTCCAATGAAGAGAAGAGGCGGCCGCAGAAGAAAAAAAGTTTGCGTATTCTGTGGTAAAGAGAATAACGAGATCGACTACAAGGATGTAGCAAAATTAAGAAAATATGTTTCTGAAAGAGGAAAAATCCTCCCAAGAAGAATCACAGGAAACTGTGCAAAACATCAGAGAGCATTGACAGTTGCTATCAAGAGAGCACGTCATATGTCTATGATGCCATACATCCAGGACTAATTCTGAAGATGATAAATGCTGCTTCGCATTTGGCGGGGCAGCATTTTTGCGTTACTGTGAACGGAGTGAACAGTAACGCAATTATTTTTGCACGTTCTTCTGTTACTATGGTAAATTCTGTTTGAATCTGTTATAATATAATTCACAGGGCGTTTTTTGCAGTACCTGCCAATGCACAGCTCATCTGCTGTACACAGGCGAAACAATAGAATGATGAAGAACGGAAAGAAAGATATGAGTGATAAACTGAAATTAAAAGGGCATATGAAAGTATTCATGCGTTGGCCGTTGATTCTTTCAGCTTTGCTGATCGTACTTAATATCTGGGTGTATTTTGTCAGTGTGAAAGCAGGTCTCATTGTATCAGGCGGAATCCTTATTTATGTTGGATGTGCGGTAATGATACTCCGATGTCACAGACCTTTCCTTGTAAATGAACTGATAGCCTTTGCTAATCAGTACGATTCACTTGAGAAGAGAATCCTCGAAGACCTGGCACTGCCCTATGCCATCATGGATATGAATGGCAGAATGATCTGGTCCAATAAAGTATTTGCGGAACTTACAGGTAAAGATCAGTTTTATAAGAAAAATGTCAACACTGTTTTTCCTGATATAACATCTGACAAATTGCCGGTTGCAGATAAGAAGGAAATCAGCGAGATCAGCACTCAGTTTGGAGAGAAGACTTATCGTATTTCCATGCAGAGAGTATCTCTTGGCCAGATTGTTGCAGACAGTGAACTTCTGGAGAATACAGACAGAAATGTCAGCCTGATCGCCATGTATCTGTATGATAATACAGAACTGAAAGCGTACATGAAGAAGAATGAAGACAATAAACTGGTTGTGGCACTGGCTTATCTGGATAACTATGAGGAAGCACTTGAGAGTGTGGAGGATGTGAGGCGTTCACTTCTGATTGCTCTGATTGACCGGAAGATTACGAAATATTTTTCCAATTTTGATGGTCTTGTAAAGAAACTTGAGAAGGACAAATATTTCCTGATCATGCGTCAGAGTTCCCTTGAAGCTCTGAAAGAACAGAGATTTCATATTCTGGACGAGGTTAAAACAGTTAATATCGGAAATGAGATGGCAATCACTTTGAGTATTGGTGTGGGACTGAATGCGTCCACTTATCTTCAAAATTATGAGTATTCACGTATTGCCATAGAGATGGCACTTGGACGTGGCGGCGATCAGGTTGTTATTAAGAATGGAAATAATATTACCTATTACGGCGGAAAGACTCAGCAAATGGAGAAGAATACCCGCGTAAAAGCCAGAGTAAAAGCTCAGGCACTGAAAGAGTTCATGAGTACGAAAGACAGAGTCGTTGTCATGGGACATAAAATCACGGATGTGGATGCGCTTGGAGCTGCCATCGGTATTTACCGTGCAGGTAAAACACTTGGAAAATCTGTCAGTATTGTAGTGAATGATCCGACAAAGTCTATCAGACCACTGATTGCGGGATATGTGAATAACCCTGATTATGAGCCCTCAATGTTTGTGGACAGCGAGCAGGCTAAAGATATGGTAGATAACAATACAGTAGTGGTTGTAGTTGATACTAACAGGCCAAGCTATACGGAATGTGAGGAACTTCTGCACATGACCAAAACAATTGTTGTGCTGGATCATCACAGGCGGGGAAGCGAAGTGATAGAGAATGCGGTGCTTTCCTATGTGGAACCCTATGCATCCTCAGCCTGTGAGATGGTATCGGAGATCCTGCAGTATTTTTCAGATGATCTGCGTATCCGCAATATAGAGGCAGATTGTCTCTATGCAGGAATTATGATTGATACAAATAACTTTACCACGCGTGCAGGTGTGCGCACCTTTGAGGCTGCTGCATTCTTAAGAAGAAGTGGAGCAGATGTGACTAGAGTACGTAAATTATTGAGAGATGACCTGAAATCTTATCAGGCACGTGCAGAAGCAGTGAGAACTGCGCAGATTTACAGAGAATGCTATGCCATTGCCAGATGTCCAAGCGAAAATCTGGACAGTCCTACGGTCATAGGAGCACAGGCAGCCAATGAACTTCTGAATATTGCAGGGGTTAAGGCATCCTTTGTACTGACTCAGTACAATAATGAAGTTTATATCAGTGCCAGAGCTATTGATGAAATTAATGTGCAGGTAATGATGGAAAAGATGGGCGGAGGCGGCCATATGAATATTGCCGGTGCTCAGGTTAAGGCTTCTCCGGATGAAGTGGAGAGAATTCTCAAAGACATCATAGATCAGGAATATCAGGAGGAAAATACAAAATGAAAGTAATCTTACTTGAAGATGTAAAAGCACTTGGAAAAAAGGGACAGATTGTAAATGTAAGTGACGGATATGCAAGAAACATGATCCTTCCTAAGAAACTGGGGCTGGAGGCAACCCCAAAGAATTTAAATGACCTGAAACTTCAGAAAGCAAACGAAGAGAAGGTTGCAAAAGAAGTATATGAAGCGGCACAGGCATTTGCAAAGGATCTCGAGACAAAAGAAATCATCCTTACATTGAAAACAGGAGAAGGCGGAAGAACTTTTGGTTCCGTTTCTTCCAAAGAAATCTCCGAAGCAGCAAAGAAACAGTTAAATCTTGACATTGATAAAAAGAAACTGCAGCTTCCTGAGCCAATCCGTACACTTGGTGTTACCCAGGTGCCTGTCAGATTACATCCGAAGGTAACAGGAACTCTTAAAGTATGGGTAAAAGAAGCATAAGTCTTCCGGAGGGATAAAGAATGGAAGAAGCGCTGATTAAAAGGATACTCCCCCATAGCATAGAGGCAGAGCAGTCTGTAATCGGCTCAATGATCCTGGACAGAGATGCAATCCTTGTGGCATCTGAGATACTTACCAGCGACGATTTTTATCAAAAACAATATGGCATCATCTTTGATGCAATGGTGGAATTGTGTAATGAAGGGAAACCGGTAGATCTGGTGATCCTTCAGAATCGTTTAAAGGAGAAAGAACTCCCGCCGGATATCAGCAGCATGGAATATGTAAGAGATTTGATCTCAGCAGTTCCTACTTCTGCAAATGTAAAGTATTATGCAAAGATCGTCAGTGAGAAAGCAGTCCTTCGCAGACTGATCAAGGCAAATGAAGAGATTGCCAACACCTGCTACCTGGAGAAGGAGAATACAGAGATTATTCTGGAAGAAGCAGAAAAAAAATTGTTCAATATTCTTCAGAGACGCAACAATGAAGAGTATGTTCCGATTCAGCAGGTGGTTCTGAATGCTATTAATAACATAGAAAAAGCGTCTAAGCTCAAAGGTTCTGTAACAGGTATTCCTACAGGATTTGTGGATCTGGATTATAAAACATCAGGTATGCATCCTTCTGATCTGGTGCTGATTGCGGCCCGTCCTTCTATGGGAAAGACAGCCTTTGTCCTGAATATTGCGCAGTATATGGCATTTCGCAAAGATGTCACAGTTGCCATATTCAGTCTGGAAATGTCAAAGGAGCAGTTGGTGAACCGACTTCTGGCAATGGAATCTCATGTAGATTCCCAGAATATGAGAACGGGTAATCTGAAAGACGAGGACTGGACCAAACTGGTAGAGGGAGCAGATATCATCGGTAAATCCAATTTGATCATTGATGATACGCCGGGTATTTCTATTGCGGAAATGCGCTCCAAATGCAGGAAATATAAGCTGGAACATAATCTCGGGATTATCATGATCGACTATCTGCAGCTCATGAGCGGAAGTGGAAAAAGTGATTCCAGACAGCAGGAAATTTCAGATATTTCCCGTTCTCTGAAAGCTCTTGCCAGAGAGCTGAATGTGCCGGTGATCGCATTGTCTCAGCTTAGCCGTGCGGTAGAACAGCGTCCGGATCACAGACCAATGCTTTCGGATCTTCGAGAATCCGGAGCCATAGAGCAGGATGCCGATGTGGTAATGTTTATCTACAGAGATGACTATTATCATAAGGACACAGAAAAGAAGGATATCGCGGAGATCATTATTGCCAAACAGAGAAACGGCCCTATCGGAACGGTAGAACTGGTATGGCTGCCGAGATATACACAGTTTGTGAATATGAAGAAATAACTTATCCTGGCAGGAGTCCGATTTCTGACGGAGATAAACGCTTTGCCGGGATGTGTTTGGTTTGAATAACATCAGAAAAATTTCACAGGGAAACAGTATCAGGGAAGAATATGGTACTGTTTCCCTGTTTTTTTGTATCAAAATGCAGGTTTATAGTGGAGTTTGTCAACCGAAACTTCTTGCAATCTCAGTATGGAGTTTTATAATGAATGTACATGATATCAGGATTACTGATATGCATCAGTGTTTTCTGATGGAAAAATGGACTCAAAAGGAGGAGGGGCAGCATGGAGCAGCGGTATACTGTGACTCAGACCGCAGAAATCCTTGGTGTGAGGGCATCGGTCCTCAGATACTGGGAGGAAGAACTGGAACTGAGGATATGCAGGAATGAGCAGGGACATCGTTACTATACAGGAAATGATATTACGCTTCTGGCTAATATAAAGGAACTTAAGAAAAGAGGACTTGCCTTAAGAGCAATTAAAGAACTGGTTCCAAGGATTTCAAGGACTGCACCCGGAACTACTGAGAGTAAAGTGAAACTGCTTGAAGATGAACAGCCAGAGAGAGAAAAAATGCTTGAATTTCAGAAAATCCTGGAACGTCTGATTACTCAGGAGTTACATATGAAAAAAGAAGGAGAAGATCAGTGCCGGGATCTGGATGAAACAATCCGAAACAGACAGCTTGCGAGAAAAGAGGCTGCTGCTGCACTTGAAAAAAGAAACAGGAGAATCAGAAGAAAACATTTGTAAAAGTTATCCATAAAGAAAAACAGCCTCGTCTCTGCGGTAAACAGAGATGAAGCTGTTTTGAAATCATGAATTATTCTGCTGGATGAATAGCTTCTGTTGGACATGCATCTGCACATGTTCCGCAGTCTAAGCATGCATCAGCGTCGATTACATAATGCTCATCTCCCTGAGAGATAGCTTCTGCAGGACATTCGCTTTCGCATGTTCCACAGCTTACACATTCGTCTGAAATTACATATGCCATAATTAGAATCCTCCTTATTGTAATAACGTTTTAGGCCCCTTTCGGGGTTCTGCATACATTTTAATATATCTTTGTCTGAATTACAAGTATAAAATCATATACATTATAAAATAATATTAAGTTAGTATTTACTTACTTTGATTGAATCAAGTAAGTCTCCTGGTTCAATTACGAATATTCGTCTGACACAGAACCGATATATTCGTTACTGTTCACACATCACTATCCCGCGAGGTGTTTTGGCATGAATATGCCAAAATCCCGAGACATACAAGCCAAAATTCCATTGCCGCAGGCAATCTGGAATGAATTTTGGCTACGTTACTGTGAACAGAGTGAACAGTAACGTATATTCTGCTGAAATTACGGATATCTGCCAGAGAGGGTAAGGTGTTCTGCAAAAACAAGAGAGTTGTATGATAAAAAATAGTCTGTTAATATACAAAAAAAATAAGACTATCAAAAAGAAAGTGCGTTTTTGCTGAATTTATTGACAATTCAGACATAAACAGTTATAGTAAAGATACTTGCAAGGAGGCATAACACAGAAAGTTGTGCCTCTTTTGTTCCGTAGCAGGAATCAGAAAACAAATAGAAAGAATGGAGGAATGAAGAATGAAGAAAGCATTGGCAATTGGACTTGCAGCAGTAATGGCGGTTTCCATGAGTGCACCGGTATTTGCAGAAGATGAAGGCAAAGGGATTGCAAAAGAGGACCTGAAAGTAGGAGCAATCTATATCGGTGATGAGAATGAAGGTTACACAGCAGCTCATATGAAAGGAATTGATGAGATGGAAGAGAAGCTTGGTCTTGACGATTCTCAGATTATTGAGAAAACTCTCATCGGTGAAGATGAAGGATGCTATGATGCGGCAGCAGACCTTGCAGATCAGGGATGTCAGATCATCTTTGCAAACAGCTTTGGACATGAGACTTATATACTGGAAGCGGCAGGGGAATATCCGGAGGTTCAGTTCTGTCATGCAACAGGAACACAGGCTGCATCCAGTGGACTTTCCAACATGCATAACTATTTTACAAATATTTATGAAGCACGTTACGTGTCAGGTGTAGTTGCAGGTCTGAAACTGAATGAAATGATCGAGGACGGAACAGTAAAAGAAGACGCATGCAAGATGGGCTATGTAGGTGCATTCCCATACGCAGAGGTTATCTCCGGTTATACAGCTTTCTATCTTGGTGCAAAGAGTGTATGCCCATCTGTAACAATGGAAGTAAAATATACAAACAGCTGGGCAAGCTTTGACCTTGAGAAAGAGTGTGCAGATGCTCTGATTTCTGACGGCTGTGTACTGATCAGCCAGCATGCAGATACAACAGGTGCTCCTACAGCATGCGAAGCAGCAGGCGTTCCATGTGTAGGTTATAATATTGATATGACATCTGTTGCTCCTAACACAGCACTTACTTCTGCATCTATGGACTGGGGCGTATATTATACATACGCAGTACAGTGTATGCTTGACGGCACAGCAATTGATACTGACTGGTGTAAAGGATTTGCAGAAGGTGCAGATAAGATCACAGTTCTCAACGACAAAACTGTAGCAGAGGGTACAGAAGAAAAGGTCAAAGAAGTGGAAGATGCGCTCATTGATGGATCCCTTCATGTATTTGATACATCTGCATTTACAGTAGACGGCAAAGAACTTGATACTTATAAGAAGGATGATACAGAGTATATTTCTGACGGATACTTCCATGAATCTGAATATGGTTCCGCACCTGCATTTGATATTGCGATTGATGGAATTACATCTATTACAGAATAAAAAAAATTGCGGGAGCTGCAAAGCACGGAGCAATTTACGACAGCAGGGCTGCCCGGGCGGCAGCTCTGCTGTTTTCATATCGTACGTGCAAAGGAAGTCTTGAAGTCCTCTGACAGAAGGTTTCTTTTGCTGTATTATGGAGTATACAGGAGAGCGATTCCATAATTCAGAAGTAGGATTAAATGATATCAGCAGTCAAAGAGACAAGACTTTTACTGTGGATTGGATATCATTGGATAAAAGGAGGAAACGATAGTGGGAGAAAACTATGCACTTGAACTTAGAGATATTTCCAAGCGTTTTGGTTCGGTCCAGGCGAATGATCATGTAGATCTCACACTGAGAAAATCGGAGATTCTTGCAATTCTGGGGGAAAACGGAAGCGGAAAGACAACTCTGATGAATATGATCTATGGAATTTATTATCCGGATGAGGGACATATTTTTGTAAATGGAAAAGAAGTAACGATCCGTTCACCGAAAGATTCCTATGAACTGGGAATCGGTATGGTACATCAGCATTTCAAACTGGTAGATGTACTGACAGCAGCAGAGAACATTGTTCTGGGACTTCCGGGAAAGGGAAAGCTGGACATGAAGAAGATCACAGAGGATATTCAGAAGCTGGTAGATAAATATGGCTTCGAACTGGATCTGTCACAGAAGATCTATGAAATGTCCGTTTCCCAGAAGCAGACAGTTGAGATCATAAAGATGCTCTACCGTGGTGCAAGGATTCTGATCCTGGATGAGCCGACTGCAGTTCTGACACCACAGGAGTCTGACAGGTTATTCGATATTTTAAGAAATATGAGAAAAGATGGATGTTCTATTATGATCATCACGCACAAACTCCAGGAAGTTCTGGCATTATCAGACCGTGTGGCAATCCTCAGAAAAGGAAAGTATATTGATACAGTAGAAACGGTTCAGGCAAATGCACAGAGTCTGTCAGAAATGATGGTAGGCGGCAGAGTAGATCTAAATATAGACCGTCCTGAACCGGAGAATGTAAAGAAACGATTAGTAGTCAAAGGGCTGAACTGTAGAAATAAAGAAGGGGTAAAAACTCTGGATGATGTTGATCTGACAGTAAATACAGGAGAGATTCTGGGTATTGCCGGCATTTCCGGAAGCGGTCAGAAAGAATTTCTGGAGGCAATTGCAGGACTCCAGGCGATAGAGAACGGTTCGATTACCCTGCTTGATGACAAGGGAAAAGGAACAGAACTTGCAGGAATGGATTCTATCTCCATTAATAAAGCAGGGATCAGCCTTGCTTTTGTTCCGGAAGACCGTATTGGTATGGGGCTTGTGGGCGATATGGATATGACCGATAATATGATGCTCAGAAGCTATCGCAATGGCAAAAGTCCATTCCTGGATCGAAAAGGTCCAAGGGCACTGGCGTTAAAAATCAAAGAACAGCTTGAAGTTATGACCCCAAGTATTTCTGCACCTGTCCGTCAGATGTCAGGAGGAAATGTACAGAAGGTTCTGGTAGGAAGAGAAATCGCCCAGAATCCGAAAGTACTTCTGGTAGCTTTCCCAACTCGAGGTGTGGATGTCAATACTTCCCATGTGATCTACCGCCTTCTGAATGAACAGAAGAAAAAAGGGGTTGCAGTAGTCTGTGTTATTGAGGATCTTGATGTAGTTCTTGAACTGTGTGACAGGATTGCAGTATTCTGCGGAGGTAAAATCAGCGGAATTGAGGATGGAAGAACTGCAACGAAAGAAGAAATCGGGCTTCTTATGACGAAGCATGAAAAAGGAGGGACACAGGCATGAAGAAAGAACCTTTCTTACAGGTAAGTAAAAGAAGAAACAAAGCCAGATGGCAGGAACGTCTTCTGATCCGTTTCATTGCATTGATCCTTGCACTGATCGTGTGCGGAGCGGTAATCGTTGCCCTGGTAAAGATGAATCCGGTGGATGTCTATAAGGCAATCTGGGATGGAGCAATGGGTTCGGAACGCCGTCTGTGGCAGACCATACGAGATACAATGGTATTGCTGTGTATTTCCATTGGTCTGGCACCTGCATTTAAAATGAAATTCTGGAACATCGGTGCAGAAGGTCAAATCCTGATCGGTGGTGCCTGCTCTGCTGCCGTCATGATCTATGCAGGAGATAAGATGCCTACAGGGTTACTCCTGATCGTAATGTTTGTGGCAAGTGCACTTGGCGGAATGATCTGGGGAATGATCCCGGCGGTATTTAAAGCAAACTGGAATACAAATGAGACACTGTTTACTCTGATGTTGAATTATGTTGCCATGCAGGTAGTAACTTATTGTATTGTATTCTGGGAAAATCCGAAAGGTTCCAATACAGTCGGTATCATCAATCAGGCTACAAAAGGCGGATGGCTTCCGGAATTGTTCGGACAGAAATATGGTTGGAATGTAGTCATTGTCCTGATTCTGACAGTGGGAATGTTTATTTATCTGAAATACTGTAAGCAGGGCTATGAGATCGCAGTAGTAGGTGAGAGCGAGAATACTGCCAGATATGCCGGTATCCAGGTGAAAAAGGTTATTATCCGTACAATGGCAATCTCCGGTGCAATCTGTGGTATCGCAGGTTTTGTTATTGTCAGCGGAGCCAGCCATACGATTTCCACTGCAACAGCAGGCGGTCGTGGATTTACCGCGATCATTGTCGCATGGCTTTCTAAGTTTAATACATTTATTATGGTTGCAGTTTCCTTTGGCATCGTATTTATGAACCAGGGTGCCGTACAGATCGCAACACAGTATGGACTGAATGAGAATGCTTCCAATGTTCTTCTGGGAATCATTCTGTTTTTCCTGATCGGTGCAGAATTCTTTATCAACTACAGAGTAAAGCGTGCAAAGAAATAGGAGGTAGCGGCAATGAGTGTACTGATAGTTTTTATTCAAAAAGCAATTGTCCAGGGCATTTGTATTCTGTATGGGGCGCTTGGTGAGATTATGACAGAGAAATCCGGTAACCTGAATCTTGGTATTCCGGGAATTATGTATATGGGCGGTATTTCAGGTCTGATGGGAGCTTTCCTCTATGAGAAGGATAATCCTGATCCCAATGCACTTGTGGGTGTACTGATATCGTTTTTGTGTGCATTTGCATGTGCTGCAATCGGAGGTCTGATCTACAGTATCCTGACTATCACACTTCGTGTAAATCAGAATGTAACAGGTCTTGCACTTACCATTTTTGGTACTGGTTTTGGTAACTTCTTCGGCGGTTCTATTTCCAAGCTTGCAGGTGGTGTAGGACAGATTTCCGTAAAAGTAACAGGAAGTGCCTATACGGCAAAAATCCCGGGATTGTCTAAGATTCCGGTTATCGGAGGTATTTTATTTAATTATGGTTTCCTTACATATCTCTGTATTATTATAGCAGTCCTGTTATCGTTTTTTCTGTTCAAGACAAGAGCGGGATTGAATCTCAGGGCAATCGGTGAAAATCCGGGAACTGCAGATGCAGCAGGTATCAATGTTATCAAATATAAGTATCTGTCAACCTGTATCGGTGCAGGTCTGGCAGGTCTGGGCGGACTCTATTTCGTAATGGAATATTCAGGAGGAACCTGGACAGACAATGGTTTTGGAGATCGTGGCTGGCTTGCTGTTGCACTGGTAATCTTTGCATTATGGAAACCACTGAATGCAATCTGGGGAGCATTCCTGTTCGGAGCTCTTTATATCCTGTATCTTTATATCCCGGGACTTGGACGAAGCATGCAGGAAGTATTTAAAGCACTGCCCTATGTGGTAACGATTATCGTACTGGTATTCACAAGCTTCCGAAAGAAAAAGGAACACCAGCCGCCTGCTGCGCTGGGACTTCCGTATTTCAGGGAGGAACGATAAAATTAAAAGTTTGCAGTTGATTCCAGAGTAAAATAGTATTATAATATCAGAAGCTATAAAAGCTGAGTAGTATGAAGAAAAATTAAGGAGGAAATATACAATGGCTAAAGTATCAAAAGACATGCTGATCGGTCAGCTTCTTCAGATTGATGCAAATATCGCACCGATTCTTATGAGAGCAGGAATGCATTGCCTTGGATGCCCATCTTCCCAGATGGAATCTCTCGAAGAAGCAGCTATGGTTCATGGACTGGATGTTGATGTACTGGTTAACCAGATTAATGATTTTCTTGGAGAATAATTTTCCTGAAAGGTAATCATATGACGGACTATGGCAATTGTGTGAACAGTAACAATTGTGGAATTGTTATAGACTGACACGTAAAAAGGATGTTCTGAATAAGTTCAGGACATCCTTTTTGACTTATTACAACTGGATCAGCTGCTGAAGGGCAGAATTAGAAATCAGTTCCCCATGTTCTGTCAGATAAGCCTCCCCTGAAAGGGAGAATGCCTTTCCGTGTCCATATTCCGTAAGAATATTACATACTCTGTTAAAATCTTCCGGGGAAAGTGATGACTGGTGGAGAACCAGCTTGTAAAGTTCATCAGCCGGATCTTTGTACAGAGTATTTGTACCTGTAAAATAGCCGTTCAGCCCATGGGCGGCAGCAATTACATCATCTAGCGTATCGAACTCATAGAGGCGGATAAGATTTACATCAGGAACCTGAGCATTGTCAATTTCCTTTGTTTCGGTATTTTGAGCAGATTTGCCATCTTTTGTCTGAGTACTCTTCATTTTTGCTTCGTAAAGCTTCTGGAAGATATCGATAATATTATCTGCACCGTCAAGCTGAAGAGTATCCGATTTATCATTTCCTTTGAATGGAGCAAATTTGGAGAAGCGGGTATCCAGTTCTTCTGGATCCTCCACTTTGGTGATGATCAGGATGATGCTCTCGGTACTCACCGGGATGGCCTCGATCATTAATGGAATATTATCTGCCTCAAAACCAAACTGTATCTGTGCCTGCTGCATCATATCGCGGAAAAGTTTCTTGGCTTTCTCAGTGCCGTAAGCCAGTTCACTGATACGGATCTGATGGTTCTCCAGGTCTTCTCTTGTCAGTGTGCAGCGTATCTGGTTGTCGTTGATCTTTTCTATTTTCATGTTGTCACATCCTATTCTGAATAACATTGAATTATCTGGCAGCCTTATAAGTGACTGTAAAAATCCATTAAAATTGCTATATATGCACTGCCTTTGGGAAATTGCTGTAAGTAACTTCAAAAATTCTATTGTCTGATTGTAAATTTATAGAATTTTATACACTATATTATATAACACAGAACTGCAAAATGTAAAGATAAGTAATCAACCAAAATATTAAATTTTTAGAAACAAAACAGAAAAAATTACATAAATGAAGAAAAACTCTTGCATCTGTCTATCAGATGGATATAATGAAATCAGAAAAAGCAGTAAACCTGCGGTTCACATAAGCGAAGGTCTGAAACATTAACCAAAGTGATCTTTTATTTCTAAACTTCATTGCCGTTTTTCATACAGCGTTCCTGCTGTGGCAATGTACAGGTAAAATTTCCATGATGATAAGAAGATAAAACAGGTATGCAGGGATATTGTTTTTTCATCAGCCGATAAGGTGCTTTCTAAAAAATCTCAGGAAAGAAGGGAGGTAAGCTTACGGAAAATATATCACGGGCAACAAAAAAGAGCATGCGTAAACCACTGGAAAAAGAATTGAAGAGTTATCGTGAGCAGGGTATTTCCTTATATCTTGACGGTACGCTCAGTAATCCGAAAACAATTGCAAAAGCCTGTCAGATTGCAGAAGGTGGTGGCTATATGCGTGATTACGTTGAAGATGAAAAAGGACGGATCGCTCGTGTGGATTTTGATTTCGTCAGGGAAAAATAACAAAAGAAAAAAGCTGCCCGAACAGATTCTGAATCAGTCCCCCGATGTTCATAATGCCTTCGGGCAGCAGTTATGCATATCTTAAAAATTTGTGAAAAATACGATTTTGCAATACAATTGTAATATTTTATGGTATACTTAAGCCAGTATCATCAATTTGCCGATATAGTTATCTGGGGCATGGATAATACTGGTACATCATACTCAAAATAACTACATGACATACCTTTCTGTGAGCTGATGTATCAATAACAATCGTGTTACTGTCTGCTGTGTTTTCGGTAACACAATATTTACTGAAAGGAAAAAATATTATGGATAAAAAGTATAAACCAATTATCGCAGTTGTGGCTATGGTGATCCTTGTTGCGATTCTTGGACTTGTCACTCATGTAGTAATGAAATACATACCATCTTCTAAGAAAATGGATATGAATGAATATTATGGAGAAATGGCAGAAGGGGAAATTGCACTGGTTCTTGGAACTGAGAAACTGGAGGAGCGTGGACTGGTGGACGGAGACAGAGTTTATTTACCGCTGGATGTGGTGAATACTTATCTGAATCAGAGATATTACTGGGATTCTGACAATCAGCAGATACTTTATGCCACACCTTCAGAGCTGACTTCTGTGAGTGCATCGTCTGAGGCAGGAGACAAGGTATGGGTGAAAGATGGAAAAGTGTATCTGAATCTTACGTATGTGCAGGAATATACAGATCTTGACGCATATATTACAAAAGATCCATACAGGATTGCCATACAGTATAAATTTAAAAATATAAAAACAGTCACGGTTAAGAAAAATACCAGCATACGCTATCGCGGTGGAATTAAATCTGCCATTCTTACTTCTGCGAAGAAAGGTGAGCAACTTCGGCTTATTGAAGAAATGGAAAACTGGGATCAGGTAGCTACAGATGACGGATATATCGGATATATAGATAAGAAGATGGTTGGAGAAGCAGAGAAGACAAAAATTGAACGAAACTTCAAAAAGGAAAATTATTCTTATCTGACTATGGACAGTAAGGTCAATATGGTATGGCATCAGGTGACTTCTACAGATGCCAATGCCTATTTTGCGGATGCGACAGCAAATATGACAGGTGTGAATGTAATCTCACCTACCTGGTTCTATCTGACAGATACATCAGGAAATATTGCAAATATAGCAAGTGCAGATTATGTATCACAGGCTCATGAAAAGGGGCTTCAGGTATGGGGACTGATCGACAACTTTACACAGGAAGTAAGTACAACGGAAACACTTTCCAGCACTGCGGCGAGACAGAATATTATCAGTCAGTTGATCCAGGCAGCCCAAGACGTGGGAATGGATGGCATTAATGTGGATTTTGAATCACTCAGCGAGGATGTGGGAATTCATTTTCTGGAATTTCTGAGAGAACTTTCCATAGAGTGCCATAAGAATAATCTGGTTCTCTCTGTGGATAATCCGGTCCCTGAGGATTTTACCAGCCATTATGATCGGGCTGAGCAGGGAAGGGTTGTAGATTATGTGATCATCATGGGATATGACGAGCATTATGTAGGATCTGAAGCCGGTTCTGTGGCATCTCTTCCATGGGTGGAACAGGGAATCCAGGATACACTGGAGGAGGTTCCGGCTGAACGTGTGATCAATGCCATTCCGTTTTACACCAGACTGTGGAGAACCACAGGGGGAAATGTAACCAGTGAAGCAATCGGCATGGACCAGGCACAGCAGACAATTGCCGAGAGTAATGTGGAAACCTACTGGGATAAGACAACCTCCCAGAATTATGGAAAATATGATATAGATAATTCTACCTATCAGATATGGCTTGAGGATGCTCAGTCGGTTGCTGAGAAAGTAAAGCTGGTATCCAAATATGACCTTGCAGGAGTTTCCGCATGGAAGCTTGGATTTGAAAACAGCGGAATCTGGCAGGTAATTTCGGACAATCTGAATAATTAAAAGTTCTGCATCAGCAGGCTATAAAAACATCTTCTGAGACATATATTAATATAGAATTTTATGAAATACTGATTGCATTATTTTATGGAATTGCTATAGCCAATCTACAGGAATAGTGAATTTTCCCGTAGACTGTAAAAGATGTCTCAGGAGGTGTTTTTAGTTTGAAAAAATATGGCCTGGAATTAATGTTAGGGTGCCTGCTTCTCGTCAGTTTTCTCATTCTGTCAAAGCAGGCTGCTGAAGTTTCAGAGACTATGAGCTCGACAGAAAATTCCCAAATCATTCTGGTGGATGCAGGACATGGTGGGGCAGATCCGGGAATGATTGGAGTGAATGGACTGGAAGAAAAGGGAATCAATCTTCAGATTGCTGTAAAATTAAAGAATTCTCTGGAGAAACAAGGATTTTCTGTAATTATGACAAGGGAAAAAGATAAGGGTCTTTATGAGGAGGACAGCAGAAATCAGAAGGCACAGGATATGCAGTGCAGGATTGCTATGATTAAGAAATACAGACCTGTGCTGTGCATAAGTGTTCATCAGAACAGCTATCAGGATCCGGCTGTATGCGGTCCCCAGGTGTTTTATTATGAAGATTCTGTTCAGGGAAAAAATCTGGCAGAGTTTATCCAGGAAGAACTGAATTTGGAGCTGAAAGTAAAACGCCCCCGTGTGGCAAAAGGTAATAAAACATATTATCTGCTAAAAAGAAGTGAAAGTGTTTTGAATATTGTAGAGTGTGGTTTTCTGACTAATCCGGAAGAGGCCGGACTTCTCTGCAAAGAAGAATATCAGAATAAAATAGCGGAAGCCATAGTGAAAGGGATTGAACAGTATCTCAAGCAGCCCCAAATTTAAAATGTTTAATTTATGTGAACTTGCTTTTAATAAGTAGGGATTTTTGTTATACTGATACGTGTTTGAGAAAATCCCCGGGAGGATATATGTATCTGCATGGAGGGGAAATGTACAGGGAGAAATTATGCTTGGAATTATTTATCTGCTTCTGGCCGGAATGCTGGGCTGTGAAGCATCGAAAATACTGACAGGAGAGGGAAGGGGTGTGTCAGGGATTAATCGTATCTGGCTCATACTTCCGGCTTCTTTTGGAATCGGAACACTTTTACTGACCTGGGCGGTATATATTATTTCCTGGTTTTTCAGTGTTGTGGGAAGAGCTGAAAAACCACTTTTGTATGGAAATATTATCGGGATGACAGGTGCTGCAGTTATTATGATACTGATCAGCGTACAGAAATACAGAAAACAGGGGAGTTACAGGATATGGAATATTGATAAAACACAGGATAGGCGCAGATTAAAAAAGGAAATATTACTCTTTGGTCTGCTGACTGTATTTATTACATATATGATGTTCTATGTTTTCTATATAAAAGACGGAATCCTGTATTCAGGTCTGACTGTGTATGGAGATTATGCACCACATACGGCAATGATGCGTTCTTTTTCTGCAGGAAATAATTTTCCCACACAGTATCCTCATTATGGAGGTGCAGATGTAAAGTATCATTTTATGTTTCAGTTTCTCACAGGAAATCTGGAATATCTTGGAATGCGTATGGACTTTGCCTATAATATTGTAAGTACCTTGTCGCTTGTGGGATTTCTTATGCTGTTATATCAGCTTGCACTTAGGATTACAGGCAAAATGTACTGTGGTGTACTGGCATTGTTTCTGTTCTTTTTCAGGAGCGGAATGGCTTTTTTCAGATTTGCATGGGAACATATCCAGGTAGGGAATCTTGTGGAAACCCTGGAAGAAAATACTTCCTTTATCGGATATACTGTCAATGAGAACTGGGGATTGTGGAACTTTAATGTTTATCTTAATCAGAGGCATCTGGCATTTGGACTTCTGATGGTGACTTTGGCACTATATCTGTTTATGGACTGGCTGGAAGCCGGGACGGCACATGAAGAGAAGGGAATACTCTGGATAAAAAACAGAATCTTTTCGAAGGAAGGATGGAAAAGCAGAAATCTGGATCAGGCACTGCTTATGGGAATGTTTCTGGGTCTGTGTGCGTTCTGGAATGGGGCAGCAGTGATCGGTGGTCTGCTGATTTTGTGTGGTTTTGCGATTTTCTCGGATGGAAAAGTGGATTATGCTGTCATGGCGGGGGTATCCATCTTCTTTTCCTGGCTTCAGTCAAAGATTTTTATTGTTGGAAGTGCTATGAGTCCTCAGATTTATCTGGGATTTCTGGCAGAGGATAAGACTGTCCCGGGAGTTGTGAAATATCTGTTCTGGATGAGTGGAGTTTTTTTTCTTGGACTGGTATTGATGGTATGGTTTATGAGAAGACGGGAGAGAGCAATCCTTGTGAGTTTCCTGTTTCCGGCGATTTTTGCATTTGTGCTTCTGATGACACCGGACATTAATGTAAATCATAAATATATCATGATATCATATGCGTTTCTGACGACTTTTTGGGCATGGGCAGTATGCAGCCTTTGGAAATGGAGAAATGGGCGGTCCGGGATACAGAAAACTATGGGAAAGATACTGGCAATAGTATTAGTGATATCTCTGAGTGCCACCGGAATCTATGACTTTATTGTAATCGTAAAAGGAAATGGCCCGGGCAGACGTGTGACTGTAAATATGAATAGCGAGTTGACCCAGTGGCTGGAGGAGAATCTGGAGAAAAACGATCTTTTACTTACTCCTGAGTACAGCATGAATGAAGTGACGATGTCCGGAGCTATGCTTTACTGTGGATGGCCATATTATGCATGGTCTGCAGGTTATGATACGAATTACAGGGCTGCACAGGCTGTGACGATATACACCACATCTGACAGCGAAACCTTGAAAAAAACAGTACAACAGGAAAAAATAACCTATATTCTGTTTGAAGAAGGGTCGGAATTTGAACAGCAGGAATGTCATGAAGAGACAATTGCTGCAGCATATGAAAAGGTTTATGAGACTCAGGATGGACGGATAAGGATTTATAAGACAACAGAATAATCCTCAAATGTATTATTATGAGGATTATTCCGGGCTTATGATTATGATCCGGGTAATCACGGATTTACATAGATAAGAGAGAATATGTAAGATTATAGTAACCACAATAATTTTATAAATGATTAAGGAGGACGTACAGATGAAGAAATGGGCACCGAGAGTGCTTCTTGCAGCAGCTCTTGCAGGGCTGTCTGCATTTCTGTTAAAAGGAGATGTATGGACATTCTGGACCTGGTGGCTGTTGGTATTTCTGATGGGAATGGTTGCCATGCCTGTGACAGGGAGAATGTTTGTCGGATTTGAGGATAAAGGCTGGATGTTTTCAAAAGTGCTGGCGATTACTGTGACGGGTTTTCTTACATGGCTTCTGGTAACTGTGAAGATACTGCCATTTACTGCAGCGACATGTATCGGTGTGTCTGTTGTATGTGCAGTGGGCTGTGGGGTTTTATATCATTTTCAGGGAAAGAATGGAATTGACTGCTTTCCGTCTGGAAAGGGAAAACTGATTTACGGGGAGGAAATTCTGTTCTTTGTATTTTTCCTGATGTGGACTTATTTCGCAGGATTCCGCCCGCAGGCATACGGAACTGAGAAATTTATGGATTATGGTTTCATGGAAGCAATGATGAGAAGTACGACACTTCCTGCAAGAGATCTGTGGTATTCAGAAGGTACGATCAACTATTATTATGGCGGACAGTATTTTGCAGTATTTCTAACGAAGCTGACTGGCAGTAAAGTAGAACTCACTTACAATCTGATGCGTACCTTTGTGGCTGCATTTGCGTTTGTGCTTCCGTTTTCACTGGTTTACCAGATGTCTGTGGACAGGCTTAAGGGAAGCCTGACAGGAAAGAAACGCTGTGTGCCGGCAGTGTCCGGGATCATAGCAGGACTTTCTGTATCAATTGCAGGAAATATGCATTATGTGGTTTACAGCAAGATTATTCCATGGATCCAGAAGCTTCAGGGAAAAGAAGCGGATAGTTACTGGTTTCCGGATGCGACCCGTTATATTGGATACAATCCGGATGTGCCGGACAAGACAATCCATGAATTTCCATGCTATTCTTTTGTACTGGGAGATCTCCATGCCCATGTGGTAAATGTAATGTTTGTGCTGTTTCTGGTGGGACTTCTTTATACCTGGATGCGAAGTGTGCGGATGAGAGAAGCAGTGATCATGAAACCTGGACGAAAAGAGTTCTGGAAGAAGCAGCTTCTCATTCCGCATATCCTGCTGGCAGCAGTGATGATCGGTATGTTTCGGTTTACGAATTTCTGGGATTTTATTATTTATTTCGTGGTGACCGGTGGAGTGGTGCTGTTTACCAATATTGTACAGTTTGATGGCAGAGTGAAGAGGATTCTGTCTGTGACTGCGGTTCAGGCAGTGGAGATCATTGTAATCTCATACGTTGTTTCTCTGCCGTTTACTTTGCAGTTTGACAGCATGTTTAAAGGTGTGGGAATTGCACAGAATCATTCTATGATCCATCAGCTGCTGATTTTGTGGGGGCTGCCGGTGGTTCTGACAGTTCTGCTGATCATTTATATTATCTGGGAGAAGCTTCGTGGTGGTGCGAACAGAAGTCTGTATAGACTGATGAAAGCAATCTCTGTGCCGGATCTGTTTGCGATTGTCATGGGACTCTGTGCAATCGGGCTGATCGTGATTCCGGAGTTGGTTTATGTAAGAGATATTTACGAAAATGGGAACGCCAGGGCAAATACTATGTTTAAGCTGACTTATCAGGCGTATATGCTGTTTGGTATGACCATGGGATATGGTATTTTCCGTATGCTGGTGGCTGCACGCAAGAAAGTGTTTAAGGTTGTGTCAGTGATCGGTCTGGTACTGCTTTGCTGGACCTTTGGTTATTTTGGAAACAGTGTGTATGCGTGGTTTGGAAAGGTATGGGAGCCTTTTGAATATAAAGGATTGAATGCGACATCTTTCTTGTCAAATGATTTCACAGAGGATGTGTCTGGTATTAAATGGCTGAAGAAGAATGTGAAAGGGTCACCGGTTGTGCTTGAGGCGAACGGGGACAGCTATAGTGGTTATGAGCGTGTTTCTGCTATGACAGGGCTTCCGACTGTGCTGGGATGGTATGTGCATGAGTGGCTGTGGAGAGATGATACTGCGGATTTGAATGAGAAGAGCGCGGATATTGAGAGTATTTATACTTCTTTGGATGAGGAGTATGTGAAGGAGCTGCTGGAAGAGTATGATGTTTCTTATATTTTTGTCGGATCGAAAGAGAGGGAGAAATATGGGGAGGCATTGAATGAGGATGTGCTGAAGTCACTTGGAGAAGTGGTGTTCCAGGATGAGGTGTATAGTACTTATATTCTTAAGATTAATAAGTAAGAGAGTGAAAAATGGCGGCAGTTTGTGTCGCCATTTTTTGTTTGGGTCAAAAAGGGACGCGTAAAAAAATATTTCATTTCCTGTGCGGTTTCGGGCACTAAGATATTCTAAGCCGCTAAAAATATCTAAGTACCCTGCAAATGCACAGGAAATGAAATATTTTTTTACGCTGGTTATTGGTTGGGAGAATAATTATTAGGCAGTAAAGAGAAGAAAAGTAAAATTTACAGATACAGAAATCCATAATCTTTTATGATTCATTTGCAAGCTTTGTAAAAGATGAATAAATATAGAGACAAAACCTGAAAAATCGTGTACAATAGCAATTGTGGAATAATAAAAATGCAATAAATAAAAGAAATTAACGAAGTGAAAAGAAGGCAGGAATTTAATGAGAGCAGAAGTTGTATCCATGACAGCGGATAATCTTGATATGGAGGCTATCCGGCGTGGTGGAGATATTTTGAAGCAGGGTGGTTTGGTTGCGTTTCCTACGGAGACTGTGTATGGTCTTGGAGGGGATGCGTTGAATCCGCAGGCTTCTATGAAAATTTATGCGGCGAAGGGAAGACCTTCGGATAATCCGCTGATCGTGCATATTGCAGAGTTTGATAAGCTGGCTCCGATTGTAGCTGAGGTTCCGGAGAAGGCGAAGATCCTGGCAGAGAAGTACTGGCCGGGTCCGCTGACTATGATTCTTCCGAAGTCGGATCTTGTGCCACAGGAAACTACGGGTGGTCTGGACAGTGTGGCGGTTCGGTTTCCGAGCGACAGGATTGCACAGGAGCTGATCAAGGCTGCCGGCGGCTATGTGGCAGCACCCAGTGCCAACACTTCAGGCAGACCCAGTCCGACTACTGCACAGCATGTAGAAGAGGATCTTGGCGAGGCGATTGAGATGATTATTGACGGAGGCCAGGTGGGAATCGGTCTTGAGTCTACGATCGTTGATTTTACTGAGGATGTGCCGGTGGTTTTACGTCCGGGTTATATTTCTCTGGAGATGCTTCAGGAGACTCTGGGGGATGTAAGGATGGACAAGGGGCTGATTGCGGCTGACAGCAAAGTGCGTCCGAAAGCACCGGGTATGAAATATCGCCATTATGCACCGAAGGCAGATCTGGCAATTGTTGAGGGACCGGAGGAAGCTGTTGTGAAGAAGATCAATGAGCTGGCTGCGGAGGCGAAAGCACACGGCGAGCAGGTTGGAATTATTGCAACGGACGAGACAAAGGACAGATATCCGGAAGGTCTGGTAGTCAGCATTGGAAGCCGGAAGGAAGAAGAGACGATAGCGCATCATCTGTATGAAGTGTTGCGGGACTTTGACCAGAGTGCAGTCAGGTCTATTTATTCAGAAGCGTTTTATACACCAAGAATGGGACAGGCCATTATGAACCGTCTGCTGAAAGCAGCGGGACATAAGATCATACAGGTGGTATGATATAATCAGGTAGTGAAGCAGATATATGCCTGACTATATAATCTTATCAGCAGTAATGGCCAGATGGATAATGAAGATTCATTTAAATAGTCTGCTGAAGAGGTAAAGAAAATAAATTAATTTCAGGAGGAAGATTAATGTTAGCTTTAGGATGTGATCATGGTGGATATGAACTGAAACAGGAGATCAAGAAGTATCTGGATGAAAAGGGAATCAAGTATAAAGATTATGGATGTGACAGTCTGGATTCTGTAGATTATCCGGTATATGCAAAGAAGGTTGCACATGCAATTCTTGACGGCGAATGTGAGAAGGGAATCCTGATCTGCGGAACAGGTATCGGAATTTCCATTACAGCAAACAAGTTTAAAGGAATCAGAGCTGCAGTCTGCACAGATTGTTTTACAGCAGAGGCTACAAGACTTCACAATGATGCCAATATTCTTGCACTGGGTGGAAGAGTTGTAGGACCTGGGCTGGCATTGAAGATAGTGGATACATTTTTGAATACACCGTTTTCCAACGATGAGAGACATATCAGAAGAATTAACCAGATAGAGACTGAATAAGTCATAAAATAAGAAAACTGATAAAACAGCCAGAGCCTGCATGATTATAGCAATTCTCTCACATGTATGATGAACGGGGATTGCTGTAGAGTAAAGTGTTAAGTTCTGGCTGTGTCAGTTATAAGCAGATAATGGTTACTGTTTGCTCCGTTCACAGTAACAGACAATGTGTTGCTTTTATGAAGCAGATGAATGGTGAAGTATGTGAAGGGGAGGTTTGGGAAATGGATGTAAATCATAAACGCACAGATTATTTATCATGGGATGAATATTTTATGGGAGTTGCCATGATGTCAGGGATGCGTTCCAAGGATCCGAATTCTCAGGTAGGTGCCTGTATTGTGAGTGAGGATAATAAAATTCTGTCTATGGGCTATAATGGTTTTCCAAAGGGCTGTTCAGATGATGAGTTTCCATGGGCGCGAGAGGGTGACAGTCTTCATACGAAATATTTTTATGTGACCCACAGTGAGCTGAATGCAATCCTTAATTACAGGGGAGGAAGTCTGGAAGGTGCAAAGCTTTATGTATCTCTTTTTCCATGTAATGAATGTGCTAAGGCAATTATTCAGGCAGGTATTAAGACAATTGTCTATGACTGCGATAAATATGCAGACACACCTGCAGTGATCGCTTCCAAGAGAATGCTGGATGCAGCCGGGGTCCGTTATTATAAATATAACCGAACAGGACGTAAGATTACAATAGAAGTGTGATTTTGGCATATTCATGCCAAAACACCTCGCAGGATAGTGTGTGAACAGTAACCATTACTGAGAACAGAGTGAAGAGTAAACAGATTTTACTCTTGACACATCAATTTATTTCAAATAGAATATAACCAAATGCGAAATATATATAGCGATGAAGAGAATAGTACATAAGGAGCAATCCCAGAGAAGAGTCCCGGAGGAACAGCCGGTTGGCTGTGAAACAGTGGTGGAAGGATTCTGTGCGTGAATTATGGAACCGGCCTCGGAGCTCCGTACAATTGAAGTACGGCGTTTTTCCTGCGTTATCGGAAGAAGAGCGAGCAATGTGCAGGCATTTGGGCACAGTGCTAATTAGGGTGGTACCGCCGAAGCCTTTCGGTCCCTTGTGAGGGATGCTGGGCTTCTTTTTTTCGTTTTTTATAATATGACAGATTTTGCCGGATTATAAAAAAGCAGATTTTTGTACTGTGAAGCAGATAAGGAAATTTATTTATAGAAGAAAAATAAGAAGAATATGCATTCCGTCGCGACTATATCCTGATGCGCTGTCAGGATCAACACAATCACATAAAAAGGAGAAGTAATCATGGCAAACAACAAGAAACTGGTAGAAGCCATCACATCCATGGAAGACGATTTCGCCCAGTGGTATACCGACGTTGTAAAGAAAGCTGAACTCTGCGGTTATACCAGCGTTAAAGGCTGCATGGCAATTAAACCTGCAGGATATGCGATCTGGGAAAATATCCAGCACGAACTGGACAGAAGATTTAAAGAGACAGGCGTACAGAACGTGTATATGCCAATCTTTATTCCGGAATCTCTTCTTCAGAAAGAGAAAGATCATGTAGAAGGATTTGCACCTGAGGTTGCATGGGTAACTCACGGTGGTCTGGATCCGCTTCAGGAGCGTCTGTGTGTACGTCCTACATCAGAGACATTATTCTGTGATTTCTATGCAAAAGAAATCCAGTCTCACAGAGATCTGCCGAAGGTATACAATCAGTGGTGCTCTGTAGTGCGCTGGGAAAAGACAACACGTCCGTTCCTTCGTTCACGTGAGTTCTTATGGCAGGAAGGCCATACAGCTCATGCTACAGCCGAGGAAGCAGAAGAGCGTACTATCCAGATGCTGAATCTGTATGCAGATTTCTGTGAGGAAGTACTTGCAATCCCGGTTATCAAGGGACAGAAAACAGACAAGGAGAAATTCTCCGGTGCAGAAGCTACTTATACAATTGAATCCCTGATGCATGATGGAAAAGCTCTTCAGTCCGGTACAAGCCATAACTTTGGCGACGGATTTGCAAGAGCATTCGGCATCCAGTATACAGATAAAGAAAATAAACTTCAGTATGTACATCAGACATCCTGGGGAATGACAACACGTATGATCGGTGCTATTATCATGGTACATGGTGATAACAGTGGTCTGGTGCTGCCTCCGAGAATCGCTCCTGTACAGGCAGTGATCATTCCGATCCAGCAGAGAAAAGAAGGCGTTCTTGAGAAAGCAGATGAGATGTTTGCAGCATTAAAAGCAGCAGGAGTCCGCGTAAAAGTAGACGACACAGACAAGAGCCCGGGATTCAAATTCGCAGAGCAGGAAATGCGTGGTATCCCAATCCGTATCGAGTGCGGTCCGAAGGATATCGAGAATGGTCAGGCTGTGATCTGCCGTCGTGATACAAGAGAGAAATATACTGTCACATTTGATGAGCTTGTGGAAAAAGTACAGGAAATCCTGGAAACAATCCAGAAAGATATGCTGGAGCGTGCACGTAAGCACAGAGATTCCCATACTTATGTTGCTACAAACTATGAAGAATTCAAAGATACTATTGTTAACAAACCAGGCTTCGTAAAAGCTATGTGGTGCGGTGACCGCGCATGTGAGGACAAGATTAAAGAAGATGTTCAGGCTACATCCAGATGTATGCCGTTTGAGCAGGAGCATTTAAGTGATGTCTGCGTATGCTGTGGAAAACCTGCCAAGAAGATGGTTTACTGGGGAAGAGCATACTAATTCAGTAAGAAATAGAGAAAACCGGCAGCAGAGATATCTGAGTGCCGGTTTTCGGGGTTAAGAATAAATAGAAGAAGATAAGGATGGTCATATGATTCTGGAAATACCGAAAAACGCGGAAATAATTTTGCATATACTGGAAAAAGCAGGCTATGAAGCCTATGTGGTAGGCGGCTGTGTGCGTGATTCCATTCTGGGAAGGAGCCCGGATGACTGGGACATCACCACATCCGCAAAGCCGGAGCAGGTCAAGGCTTTGTTTCACAGAACAGTGGATACAGGTCTGCAGCATGGAACAGTGACTGTTCTTATGGAAAAAGAAGGATATGAGGTCACGACTTATCGTGTAGATGGTGAGTACGAGGACGGCAGACATCCCAAAGAAGTCACCTTTACAGCAAGCCTTGAGGAAGATTTGAAACGCCGGGATTTTACCATCAATGCAATGGCATACAATCCTTCTTCAGGACTGGTGGACCTTTTCGGCGGACTGGAGGATATTGAGAGAAAAATCATCCGCTGTGTGGGAGATCCGCTGGAGCGTTTTACAGAGGATGCACTGCGGATCATGCGTGCGGTCCGTTTCAGTGCGCAGTTGGGCTTTACTATTGAAGAAGAGACTCGTAAGGCACTGAAGGTTCTGGCACCGAATCTGAAGCATGTCAGTGCAGAGCGGATTCAGGTAGAGCTTGTGAAGCTTCTGATGTCTCCTCATCCGGATTATCTCAGGGTGGCTTATGAAGCCGGGATCACAGCTGAATTTCTTCCGGAGTTTGATGCATGTATGACGACACCTCAGAATACGCCGCACCACTGTTATACAGTAGGGGAGCATATCCTGCACAGTCTCTGTTGTGTACGTGCAGATAAAGTTCTCAGGATTACCATGCTGCTTCATGACATTGGAAAGCCGGTTGTCCGGAAAACAGATGAGAATGGAAGAGATCATTTCAAGATGCATGGGAATGCGGGAGAAAAGATGGCTGCACAGATTCTGCGCAGGCTGAAATTCGATAATGATACGATCCGCAAGGTAACCCGTCTGGTAAAATGGCATGATGACAGACCGGAGGGAACGACAAAGGCAGTGCGCAGGGCAGTGAACCGTATCGGTGAGGATCTCTTCCCATATTATCTGGAAGTGCAGCAGGCAGATATGCTGGCACAGAGTGATTACAGACGCACAGAGAAGCAGGAACGTCTGGATAAGGTGAAAGAGGCTTATGAGACGATCATTAATGAACATCAGTGTGTATCTTTAAAAACTCTGGCAGTGACAGGGAAAGATCTGATTGAAGCCGGTTATAAGCCGGGTCGTGAGATAGGAGAAACGCTGAACCGTCTGCTGGAAGTAGTACTTGTCGATCCACAGAAGAATCAGAAAGAGATATTATTGGGTCTGCTTGATGAGAAATAGTGCAGTTTTATGGAATTGTCAGTATATCAGAATATAGTAAATAACAGTGGCTCTATGAAAATCCGGGGGTATATCCACCGGATTTTCTTCATATGTATAGAAAGAATTAAGATGATTAAGAGGGGGATATGTCATTGTATGATTACGGACTTGGCACTTTGGCTCAGTATGAGCTGACAGCAGACCGTTCTGCAAGGACAAGAGGAGCTTTACTCTGCTATACAGCTCAGGGACTTCTGATCCTGAGGGAATTTCACGGTTCTGAAAAAAAGCTGGAAAAACAGCAGGAGCTTTTGATGATACTTCAGGAAAATGGTATAAATACCGATTATTTTCTGCGGAATAATCAGGAAAGTCTGGTCAGTAAAGATAAGACTGAACAAAGGTTTACACTTCAGCACTGGTATGAAGGAAAAGAGTGTGACACAAAATCCCGGGAAGATATTTTAAAAAGTGTCCGGACACTGGCAAGGTTACATATTTTAATGAAAATGGAACCTGTGGAGGAATACAGGGAAAGATCTCTCAGGGAGGAATATCTCCGGCACAATCAGGAGCTTCGTAAGATACGCAAATTTATACGGAACAAAGGAGCATCCAATGTATTTGAGAAAAATTATCTGGCAAGTGTGGAGCAGTTTCTTGAAAGGGCACAGTATGCAGTAAAGCTTCTGGACGAGACGGATTATGATGATCTCAGGGAAAGGGCATGGCGGGAAGGACAGGTATGTCATGGAGAATATAATCAGCATAATGTTCTGATGCTGAAAAATGATCATTTTGGGACGGCAGTCACAAATTTTGGTCACTGGAGTTTTGATATTCAGATAGCAGATTTGTATCGTTTCATGAGAAAAATACTGGAAAAATATAACTGGAATCTGGACCTGGCAGGGGAAATGCTCAGGGAATATCATAAAATCCGTCCGATCTCGGCAGAAGAATGGAAAAATCTGCGTGTGCGTTTCACTTATCCTGAAAAATACTGGAAACTGGCAAATTATTATTATTCACACAAAAAGGTGTGGATTTCAGAGAAAAATGTGGAAAAGCTTCTGAATCTTATCAGACAGAGAGAAATCTGGGAGAATTTTGCAGAGGAATGTTTCAGGGATTATCCTCAGTAACAGTGCGGAACAGTTGTGCGGAACAGTTACGAAAAACCTTGACAATATGGGGAAAAAGGTATATATATAGAGGATAGAGCTCTGTCGCTTTGGGCAGATGCCACCAAACAAGAAAGAGATCATTAGAGGAGGAAACACCATGAATAAAACAGAATTAGTAGCAGCTATGGCGAAAGAGACAAACTTATCCAAGAAGGACGTAGAAGACGTTCTGAAATCTTTCGTTGATGTCGTTTCTAAAGAACTGAAAAATGGCGGAAAAATCCAGTTAGTAGGATTTGGTACATTCGAAGTAAGTGAAAGAGCTGCTCGCGAGGGAAGAAATCCTCAGACTGGTGAAACTATGAAAATCGAAGCTTCTAAATCACCGAAATTCAAAGCTGGAAAAGCATTAAAAGATATGGTTAACGGTAAATAATAAAGGCGATAACCGGGGGAACGAAAGTTCCCCTTTTTTGATACTCCGGTGAGGCAATTCGTGAGTATTCATTTAGAGAACATTTACAGGAGCAGAATATGAGATTAGATAAATACTTAAAGGTGTCACGTCTGATCAAGCGACGTACAGTGGCAAACGAAGCCTGTGATGCAGGAAGAGTTCTTGTCAACGATAAGCCTGCCAAGGCATCTGTACAGGTAAAGACGGGAGATACCATTGAAATCCAGTTTGGAAGTAAGAATGTCAAAGTAGAAGTACTGGATGTAAAAGAAACTGTCAAAAAAGAAGATGTAGAGAGTATGTACAAATATCTTTGATTCCTGATGATAATTTGCTGCTTTTTTGGCATTTATACAGTGGGTGCATATAAATTTTTAACATTTTATTGTCTATTTCTATTTTCCGGCACATAAACTACTGATAAGTAACAGATTTGCAGGTCATAGTTTCCGGAGGCTGTGATCGGGAGGCGTCTGTGGAAGAGAAGAAGATACTTTCAACTCACAGCCTGATGCTGGAAAACCGTCAGAACGGGAGAATTACCGGGGTAAAGGATATTAAATCCTTTGATGAAAAAGAAATCCTGCTTTTTACACAGGCAGGGAAACTTGTGATAAAGGGAGAACAGCTTCATGTGAAGCAGCTTGATCTGAAAAAGGGAGAAGTAGATCTGGAAGGAAGAGTGGACAGTCTTACCTATCTGTCGAAGAACACAGATAACAGGGATGAGTCTTTATTTAAAAGGATGTTCAGGTAAGAAATGAGTACATTTATTCATCATGAATTACTTCTGCTGCTTTGGACGATAGCTGTGGGAGCGGTTCTCCTTTTGTGTTATGATCTGCTGGCTGCATTACGGAGTATTTTTGCACATTCGGATAAAGCTGTTGGAGTGGAAGATATTCTGTACTGGCTTTGCTGTGCCTTTTTTGTTTTTGAGGAGATTTACAGGAGCAATGAAGGAATCCTGCGTTTTTTTATGATTTTGGGATTTTTGTCCGGAGCGTATATCTGCCACAGGAGCATTAGCGGTATTTTTGTAAAATGCTGTACGAAACTTATGGAGATTCCTGTAATAATTATTAAATTTTTGATAAAATGGTTGCTATTTCCGGTCAAAAGATGTAAACTTCTGTGGTATAAAGCGTATAAATGTGCTAAAAAAGGAAGGCTGGCAAATTGGGCAATTCTAAGAAAAGGAAGAAAAAAAAGAAAGTAGGGTATAACTCTCTTGGAATGATTGCGATTGCACTGGTTGTTTTAGTCCTTCTGGGAGGACTTATGCTAGAAAGTAATGACCTCAAGGAACGCCTCACAGGATATGATGCTAAGGCCGCCACTCTTCAGCAGCAGATTGAAGATGAGCAGACCCGTACAGAAGAAATTGATAAATTAAAGAAATATATGGAGACAGACGAATATGCAGAAGAGGTTGCCAGAGAGAAACTGGGACTTGTGAAGGACAATGAGACTGTTTTTAAGAAACAGCAGTAATAAATGTCGAAAACTTTTGTGGAGGATTCGTCTGTGTTTGACAGATATTTCAGAAACCTTTCCATATAATATCTGTAACTGTTTAGTACCTTATGAAACAGTGGACTGCTGGACGGTTATTGAGATTCTCTGATAAAATGCAGCAGTCTGCAATGTGAAGAGAAGGAATAAGGGGAGGGGAGAATATGCAGGAATGGATGATTGCCATGCTCGTTATCAGTATTATGCTGATCATACGGGACATGGCAAAAACTATTTTAGCAGAAAATCTGCCGGATACAGAAGAGTTTCTGTCTCTGCAGGAGGGCCATCCTCAGAAAGAGAGAGTGGAGAAGTATGCGGCATCTTTTCAGAAACTGGCAGATACTTTCTACGGGATGCCATATCGGAGAGATTATCTGAGCAGCAGGCAGATTGAGAGGATCATCGGGGACACAAATGCAAAGGTATGCAGCAGATGCTATCAGAGAGAAATCTGCTGGGGAGAGCACAGCCAGGAATTGGCAAAAGGAGTAGAGGCACTGGTGCGTTCCATGGAGAGCGGGGATGAAGAAAATATCAGAGGAATCCGTGCTGACTGGACAGGCATATGTCCCCGTTCTGTACAGTATTATGAGACAGTTACAGAGAATTTTCAGAAAGAGCGACAGAACCTGATGTGGGATAACCGTATGATCGAGAATCGGCTGGCAGTAGCACAGCAGTTGATGGAGGTTTCCCGTATAATGGAAAATGTAGCCAGTGATCTGTACGATCTGGAGAGAGGAACACAGCAGTTTGAAGAGGAACTTCGTAAGGGGCTGAGAAAAAGTCATGTAATTCTGCGTCAGGCCTGGGTGATGGACAAGGTGAAGGGGCATAAACAGATTTTTCTCACCATGCGTGCAAGAAGTGGTCAGTGTATTTCCATGACAGAGATCGCACAGCTTCTTTCTAAGTCTTGTGGAACTTCCATGGTACCGGTAAATGGAAGCAGATGCATTGTAAACGGAGAATACCATACAGTACACTTTATTGAGGATGTAAGCTACCAGATCCTTTACGGAACTGCCAGGCTGACCAGAGAGGAAGAGAAGGTTTCCGGAGATAATTATATATGCAGGCAGGAGGACGGTGGCAGATTTGTCATGTGCCTTTCGGATGGTATGGGTTCAGGCATGGAAGCATGCAGAGAGAGTGAGACAGTTGTGGAACTTCTGGAGCAGTTTATGGAATCAGGATTTTCACAGGAAACTGCGGCAAAGATGGTAAATTCGGCTCTGGTACTCAAAGGAGAAGATGGAATGTTTTCCACAGTGGATATCTGCGCAGTGGATCTGTATACAGGGATCTGCAATTTTCTGAAAGCAGGGGCAGCATCTACTTTTATTAAAAGAGATCACTGGGTGGAATCTATTACTTCTGAGAGTCTGGCAGCAGGGCTTGTGCAGCAGATCGATTTTGAGACAGCATCCAGAAAGCTGTACCATGGGGATTATCTGATCATGATGACAGACGGTGTCCTGGATGCATTGCCGAATCAGAAAGAGGAAGAAACCATGAAAGAGATTATTATGGATGTTCATGAGGAATCACCGAAAGATTTCGGCAGGGGAATTCTGGAACGGGTGCTGGGATACAGTGATTACCATGCGCGGGATGATATGACAGTGCTGGTGGCAGGTGTGTGGAAAAAATAATGCCGCCAGACAGTAAGAAAGAAAAGGAAATCAGGATAAAAGATGGAAAGAAAAGTTCTTGCTTACATAAAGCAAAACAGGATGATCGGGAAAAAAGATATGGTTCTGGCGGGAGTATCCGGTGGAAGTGATTCTATGGCAATGCTTCACATTTTAAAGGAACTTCAGGAAAAACTGGATTTTACACTGAGAGTGGTTCATGTACATCATGGAATACGTGGAAAGGAAGCGGACAGAGACCGAAGCTTTGTGGAAAACATATGCCGGAAGTGGCAGATTCCATGTACTGTTTATTGTTATGATGTTCCGGGACTGAGCCGGGAGTGGAAACTGGGCGAGGAGGAGACGGGAAGGATTGTAAGAAAAGAAGCTTTTCAGAGGGAAGCTGCCGTCTGTGGAATGAAGATAAAAATTGCATTAGCGCATAATCAGGAGGATCTTGCAGAAACTATGCTTCATAATCTTTGCAGAGGAACGGGATTACGTGGGCTGTGTACCATGCGTCCTGCGGATGGAGAGATTATCCGCCCAATCCTGTGTCTGAGCAGGGAAAAAATCACAGGATATCTGAAAGAAAAGAAGATTCCGCATATTCAGGACAGCACTAATCTGTCGGATGAATATACCAGAAACCGGATCCGGCATCATATTCTTCCTATGTTGGAACAACAGGTCAATGGAAAGGCAGCGGCACATATGGCAGAGACAGCGGCAAGGATTTCCCAGGCAGAGGAATATCTCACACAGCAGAGTTGTCAGGTGCTGAGAGAATTTCAGAAAAATAATGGCTATTATTTTACAGAAAAATTTTTCATGGAGCCTCAGATCATCCGGATTTATGCATTACAGCAGGCAATGGAACAACTGGCAGGCAGGCGGAAGGATCTGACAGCCGTCCATTATGACAAGGTTCTGGAACTCTATGAAATGCAGACTGGAAGGCGGATCAGCCTTCCCTATCGTATGGAAGCCAGAAGAGATTATGAGGGAGTAAGGCTTTTCCGGTACGGAGAGGAGAAGTCAGCCGGGGTGACCAATCAGGCACATGAAAGTTCAGATATCCGGACCGGAAAAACAGTCTGCGAAAAAGAGAGTGCAGGCCTGGAATGGCAAATCAGGATTCCGGGAACCGTCACTAGTCCGCTGGGAATTTTTACGGCAGAAATATTTTCGTATGAAGGTCAGAAGATTGAAGAAAAAAAGTATACGAAATGGCTGGATTATGATAAAATAAAAAAGAATCCGCATATCCGCACCAGACGTACAGGAGATTATATGGTCATTAACGCGCAGGGGAATACCAAGAAGCTGAACCGCTGTATGATCGATGAGAAAATCCCGTCGGAATACAGAGACAGCATTCCGCTGATCGCATGCGGAAATGAAATCCTCTGGATGGTGGGAAGCAGGATGAATGAGAGGTATAAAATTAACCCCCAAACCAGGAAGGTGTTAGTATTAAATTACCAAGGAGGAAACGAAAATGAGTGAGAAAATCAAAGTTTTACTCAGCGAAGAGGAAGTAGATTCCCGTATTAAGCAGATTGCAGCAAAGGTCAGTAAGGATTATGCAGGCAAGGAAATCCATTTAATCTGTGTATTAAAAGGTGGTGTATTCTTTACCTGTGAACTTGCAAAGAGAATCACAGTGCCGGTTTCTCTTGACTTTATGTCTGTATCCAGCTATGGTGATGACACCAAATCCAGCGGTGTTGTAAAGATCGTCAAAGACCTTGACCAGCCACTGGAGGGTAAAGATGTTCTGATCGTAGAGGATATCATTGACTCAGGAAGAACCTTAAGCTATCTTATCGAGATCCTGAAGCAGAGAAATCCAAACAGTATCCGTCTGTGTACATTGCTGGACAAACCGGAGCGAAGAGTCAGAGATGTAAAAGTTGATTACTGCTGCTTTAACATCCCGGATGAATTTGTAGTAGGCTATGGTCTGGACTATGCACAGAAATACAGGAATCTTCCATTCATCGGAGTAGTGGAACTGGGGGAAGACTGAAAGGAGATTTAAGTAAGTGAATAAACAGCCAAGCAGAATTGGTCTGTATCTGGTGCTGGTCATTGCGCTGGTAGCCGGTTATTTTTATCTGAATAACCAGGTGGTTTCCCAGAGCAATTACACGCAGAAGCAGTTGGAGCAGGCTCTTGAAGACAACAAGGTGGTTGATGCAACAATTCAGCAGAACAGAGAAGTGCCTACGGGCTCTGTGATCGTAGATACCACTGACTCCGGTCAGAAGAAAGTCTATGTGACAGATGTAAATCAGGCAATCGAACTGCTGAACAAATATGATATTGATGTTACAACCCAGGATGTACCTGGAGACAATGTATTTCTGACAACCTTACTTCCAGTTATTCTCACAGGTGCCCTTGTGATCTTTCTGATCATGATGATGAACCGTCAGATGGCTGGCGGCGGTGGTGGCGGAAATGCCAAGATGATGAATTTCGGCAAGAGCCGCGCAAGAATGTCATCTCCGGATGATAATAAGAAAGTTACCTTTGACAAAGTTGCAGGTCTGCAGGAGGAGAAGGAAGATCTGGTAGAAGTAGTGGATTTCCTGAAATCTCCGCAGAAATATACAAAAGTAGGTGCAAGGATTCCCAAGGGCGTGCTGCTTGTGGGTCCTCCCGGAACAGGTAAGACACTTCTGGCAAAGGCAGTGGCAGGAGAAGCGGGAGTTCCGTTTTTCTCCATTTCCGGTTCTGATTTTGTGGAAATGTTTGTCGGTGTAGGTGCATCACGTGTGCGTGATCTTTTTGAAGAAGGCAAACGCCATGCACCATGTATTATTTTCATTGATGAGATTGATGCAGTTGCAAGACAGCGTGGAACCGGTATGGGCGGCGGACATGATGAGAGAGAGCAGACACTGAACCAGCTTCTGGTAGAGATGGATGGCTTTGGTGTGAATGAGGGAATCATTGTGATGGCAGCGACTAACCGCGTGGATATCCTGGATCCTGCAATTTTGCGTCCGGGACGTTTTGACCGTAAGGTTGCAGTGGGACGTCCGGATGTGAAGGGAAGAGAAGAAATCCTCCGCGTTCATGCCAAGGACAAACCTCTTGGAGAGGATGTAGATCTGGCTCAGATTGCCAGAACAACAGCAGGATTTACAGGTGCAGATCTGGAGAATCTTCTGAATGAAGCTGCCATTGAAGCAGCGAGAAAGGGAAGAGGATTTATCCTTCAGTCTGATATCAAAGGTGCTTTTATCAAAGTAGGCATCGGTGCAGAGAAGAAGAGTAAGGTGATCTCTGAGAAAGAGAAAAAGATCACCGCGTATCATGAATCCGGACATGCGATCCTGTTTCATGTACTTCCGGATATGGATCCTGTCTACACGATTTCCATTATCCCGACAGGAATGGGGGCAGCAGGTTACACCATGCCTCTTCCGGATAATGATGAGATGTTTAATACCAAAGGAAAAATGCTTCAGGATATTATGACACTGTTAGGCGGGCGTATAGCAGAGGAAATTATCTTCGGGGATATTACGACTGGTGCATCCAATGACATCAAACGTGCAACTGCGACAGCCAGAAGTATGGTTATGAAATACGGAATGTCTGATAAACTTGGTCTTATCTGTTATGGTGATGACGATGACGAGGTATTTATCGGCAGAGACCTGGCTCATACCAGAAGTTACAGCGAGGATGTTGCCAAGGCCATTGATGAAGAAATCCGCCGTATTATCAGTGAGTGTCATGACCAGGCAAAGAAGATTATTCTGGAACATGAGGACGTTCTGCACAAGTGTGCAAGCCTTCTTCTCGAGAAGGAAAAAGTGCACAGAGACGAATTTGAAGCACTTTTCACAACACAAAATTTGGAAACAGAAAACAACGATATATAAGATAAACAAAAAAGTGTGCCAAATTTTGTGAAGTTTGTGCACACTTTTCTCTTGCCTCATGGTATTATATAAACCGTAAAAACCCCCCAATACATTATATAGTTTTTGCTACACCCCATAAGAAGAAATACCTTCTCCAAAAAAGCCAGCTTATCCCGCTGGCTTTTTTACTGTCTTAAAATATCATTACTGTTTACGTTATTTTCAGCAATGAAATATCTGCTTCGCCGGAATCCGGCAGTCCAAAATACTGTGACAGAATGAATGGTTGTGCAGAATCACTGAATATATAAGTATTTTTGGGAAAAACAGATGGTTGTCAGATGGTTTATTTTAGGATAAAATAATAAAATGATAAATGACAGAGAGGACTGGACGGAAATGGAACATGAAAAAGCAGACATAAAAAAAAGAATGCAGTACATCCTGAATATGCGTCCTGTGTTTAATAAAGAGGCGCTTTTCAGTGACGGAACAGAATATTACAGAACACCTGCAGAACCAAAGGCAGGAGATACAGTAACGATCAAATTCCGTACCCAGAGAAATAATGTAGATTCTGTATATCTGGTAAGCCAGGAGCAGCGTGTGCAGATGGAGATTTGCGGGACAGAGAACGGATTTGATTATTATTCTGCCCAGGTGACGATTGGAGCGGATATCTTTCGTTATTATTTTGAGATACAGTATGGATGGGTAACCTGTTATTACAATAATCAGGGAGTCTGTATGAAACATGAGGGCAGGATGGATTTTGAGATTTATCCGGGCTTTGATACTCCAAGGTGGGCCAAAGGTGCGGTAATGTACCAGATTTATGTAGACCGTTTTCTTAACGGAGATCCTACCAATGATGTTGTGACCGGAGAATATCATTATATTGGAGATAAGAGTGTACAGGTAGAACAGTGGAATAAGATTCCGGCAGTGATGGGTGTGCGTGAATTTTACGGCGGTGACCTGCAGGGAATTATGAACAAACTGGATTATCTGCAGGATCTGGGAGTCGAGGTTATTTATTTAAATCCGATTTTTGTTTCTCCAAGTAATCATAAGTATGACTGTCAGGATTATGATTATGTGGATCCACATTACGGCAGGATTGTAGAAGATTGTAATGAGGGAATCCTTCTTGGAGACGACGATGATAATTCCCATGCATGGAAATATATCAAGCGTGTGTCAGATAAGAAGAATCTGGAAGCAAGTAATGAGCTTTTTGCGAAACTGACAGCAGAGATTCACAGAAGAGGAATGAAGATCATTCTGGATGGTGTGTTCAATCACTGCGGTTCTTTTAATAAGTGGATGGACAGAGAACGTATTTATGAGAATCAGGAAGGATATCCCAAAGGAGCTTATGTTTCCGCAGACAGTCCTTATCGGAACTTCTTCTCTTTTAATGATCCTAATGGGTGGCCATATAATACCTCCTATGATGGCTGGTGGGCACATGATACACTGCCTAAATTAAATTATGAGGGTTCCAGAGAACTTTATGATTATATTCTTCGTGTTGGACAGAAATGGGTATCTGCTCCTTATAATGTAGACGGTTGGAGACTGGATGTGGCGGCGGATCTGGGACACAGCAATGAATTTAATCATCAGTTCTGGAAAGATTTCCGGAAGGCAGTGAAAACTGCCAATCCCAATGCTATTATCCTGGCAGAGCATTACGGTAATCCGGAAGGCTGGCTGAAAGGTGATGAATGGGATACAGTCATGAACTATGACGCATTTATGGAGCCGCTGACCTGGTTCCTGACAGGTATGGAGAAGCACAGCGACGAGTATCGTGAAGACTTGTTAGGAAACAGTGAGGCTTTTATCGGAGCTATGAAAACGCACATGAGAGCGCTTCATATGTCTGCACTTCAGACAGCCATGAATGAATTGTCAAATCATGACCATTCCAGATTCCTGACCAGAACCAATCACAGGGTAGGACGAATTTCCTATGCAGGTCCGGAGGCAGCATCTGAGGGAGTAAATCCGGCAGTTATGCGTGAGGCGGTTACCATCCAGATGACCTGGCCGGGCGCACCGACTGTATATTACGGAGATGAGGCAGGACTCTGCGGATTTACAGATCCGGATAACAGACGCACTTACCCGTGGGGGCGTGAGGATTACCAGATGATTGATTTCCATAGGGTGATGATCCGTATCCATAAGAGCTATGAAGTGCTAAAGACAGGATCACTGGGATTTCTGTGGAATGATTATCAGGGACTCTGTTATGCGAGATTCTCTCATGATGAGCAGATGATTGTGATCGTAAATAACCGGGAAGAAAGCCGGGAAGTAGAGATTCGGTTATGTCAGGCTGGGATCAGCCGTCTGGAAGATACGAGACTGGAGAGGATTGTTATGACCTCAGCAGAAGGATTCACAGAAGAACGTGAAGAATACACAGCCTCTGCAGGAATCCTGAAAATTACAATGCCGGCATTTGGTGGGGTGGTTTTGCATCACAAAAATTAACTATAGTAAGTACCGGAGCAAATTGTGAATATGAGTCTTACTTGGGCAGCAGTCTTTTCTGGAAGAAGAGGCTGCTGTTTTATAGAAGAAAGTTTATGAAAAAAAGGTTCAGACATTTGTCTGAACCTTTTGATGGATGGAGAAGGATTCGAACCTTCGAAAGCGTTGCTAACAGATTTACAGTCTGCCCCCTTTGGCCACTCGGGAATCCATCCTTGAACCGAAACTTATTATATATGAAATGTTTAAATAATGCAAGCACTTTTTGGTAAATTATAAAAAAATATTGTATATTGTGTATTACAGGCTCTTTTGTATACATCAGATGTAATTTTGTTTGTCATTTTTTTAGCAAAAGAGTAGACGAAAAAGCAGAAATCTGGTAATATAACCATGTCTGGATATAGATGTAATTCCATATCGGAGATTGAGTAGAGTAACTGAGACTGAACACAGTTACTACAGATTAGGAGGAATTTATCATGTTAGTAAGCGCAACAGAAATGCTGAAAAAAGCAAAAGCTGGTCATTATGCAGTTGGACAGTTCAACATCAACAACCTTGAGTGGACAAAGGCTATCCTTTTAACAGCTCAGGAACTGAACTCTCCTGTAATCCTTGGTGTATCCGAAGGTGCTGGTAAATATATGACCGGTTATAAAACAGTTGTTGGTATGGTTAATGGAATGATGGAAGAACTGAACATCACTGTTCCTGTAGCTCTTCATCTTGACCACGGCAGCTATGAAGGATGTTTAAAATGCGTTGAAGCAGGATTCTCATCCATCATGTTCGACGGATCTCATTACCCGATCGAAGAAAACGTTGCAAAAACTAAAGAACTGGTTAAGATCGTTGCTGAACACGGAATGTCTCTGGAAGCAGAAGTTGGCTCCATCGGTGGTGAAGAAGACGGTGTTGTAGGAATGGGCGAATGCGCAGATCCTCAGGAATGCAAGATGATCGCAGACCTTGGCATTGATTTCCTTGCAGCAGGTATCGGTAACATCCATGGAAAATATCCGGCTAACTGGAAAGGCTTAAGCTTTGAAACTCTGGATGCAATCCAGAAACTGACAGGAGAGATGCCTCTGGTACTTCACGGTGGCACAGGTATCCCGGCAGATATGATCAAGAAAGCTATCGACCTTGGCGTATCCAAGATCAATGTAAACACAGAATGCCAGCTTTCTTTCGCAGCAGCTACACGTAAATACATCGAAGAAGGAAAAGATCAGCAGGGTAAAGGATACGATCCGCGTAAACTTCTTGCACCTGGCTTCGAAGCAATCAAAGCTACTGTTAAGGAAAAAATGGAATTATTCGGATCAGTTAACAAAGCCTGAGACATAAAGACGTAAAGACATAAAGGCATAAAGAGAGAACAGACTCTGACAGGATTGACCTGACGGGGTCTGTTTTTTTTTCTTCTTTTTTATGATATAAAAAAATGTATATATAAAAAAATCAATATCTGAAAAATTTATCATGTTTCTTGATTTTTTATCATGGCGAAATCCTGATGAAAAATTTACAATATACTTAAGTTAAGAAACAGAAAACATCATAGGAAAAGGAGAGAAAAGGATTATGAAGATGAAGAAAGTAACAGCAATGGGAATGGCAGTACTTATGGCAGCAACTATGATTCCGGCAGTACCGGCAATGGCTGATGATGCCGGAAAGGTTTATTACTTAAACTTCAAACCGGAGCAGGATGAAGACTGGCAGAACTTGGCAAAAGAATACACAGAGGAAACTGGTACAGAGGTAACTGTTGTTACAGCAGCTTCCGGACAGTATGAGACAACACTTCAGTCAGAAATGGCAAAGAGTGATGCACCTACTTTATTCCAGGTAAACGGACCGGTTGGACTGAAAAACTGGAAAGATTACTGCTATGATCTGAAAGATTCCGATATTTACTCACAGCTGACATCTGATTCCTACAGCTTAAAGGATGGAGATGCAGTGGACGGAATCGCATATGTAATCGAATCCTATGGCCTGATCGTAAATAAGACCTTACTTGAAAAAGCAGGATATACTCTGGACGATATTAAATCTTTTGATGATTTAAAGAAAGTTGCTGATGATATCCAGAGCAAAAAAGATGATCTGGGAATTAAGGGAGCATTTACTTCTGCAGGTATGGACGGATCCTCTGACTGGAGATTTAAAACACATCTTGCAAACCTTCCAATCTACTATGAGTACAAAGAAGACGGAATCGATGATACAGATGCGATCAAAGGTACATACCTTGATAACTACAAGAATGTATTTGACCTTTACATTACAGATTCTACTTGTGACGGTTCTGAGCTTTCTGCAAAAACAGCAGATGACTCCAGAAATGAATTTGTAAATGGTGAAGCAGTATTCTATCAGAATGGTTCCTGGGAATATAGTGAACTTTCTAAAACATTCAAAGATGACGAGCTGGCTATGATCCCGATCTACTTTGGTGTAGATGATGCAAACGAAGGTCTTGCAACCGGTACAGAGAATTACTGGTGTGTAAATAAGAATGCATCTGAAGCTGATGTAAAAGCAACACTTGATTTCATGAACTGGTGTGTAACCTCTGAGGCAGGAACAAAATCCATGGCTGAAGATATGGGATTCACAATTCCTTTCAAAACAGCAGAGGCACCAAGCAATGTATTTGTAAAACAGGATGCAGAGTACACAGAAGCTGGTCTGACACCTGTATCATGGAACTTTACAACAATGCCATCTGAAGAGTGGAAAAATACTCTTGGATCTGCTCTTACAGCATATGCAGCAGGATCTGGCTCCTGGGATGATGTTAAGAGTGCGTTTGTTGACAACTGGGCAACAGAGAAGGCACTTTCCGAATAATGAATAAAAAAATAAGGGAGGCAGAGATTCCTGTCTCCCTTTTATAGATTCTAAGCAGAGAGTGGGAAGAAGAGGAGAGATTTACCATGGTAGGAAAAACAATCAAAAAGTGGTGGCCGATTTTCGTTGTGCCTACACTGGCTGCATTTATAATCGGATTTTTGTGGCCGTTTATTTGGGGAATTTACCTTTCATTTTGTAAATTTACCACAGTGCAGGATGTTACTTTCGTAGGATTTTCAAACTATCAGAAAATATTGCTTGACAATACTTTCAGCCATGCGTTCTGGCTGACTGTGGCATTTGCCTTTATATCCAGTATTCTGATCAATGTTCTGGCATTTGCCATTGCACTGGCGCTGACAAAAGGATTCAAGGGAACCAATGCATTCAGAACAGTATTCTTTATGCCAAACCTGATCGGCGGTATTGTTCTTGGATACATCTGGCAGACCTTATTAAATGGTCTGTTATCCAAATGGGGACAGCCGCTGCTGGCTTTGTCTGCAAAGAACGGATTTATCGGTATGCTGATCCTTCTGTGCTGGCAGCAGATCGGATATATGATGATCATTTATGTGGCAGGTCTGAATAATGTTTCACCTGACCTTATCGAAGCGGCACAGATTGACGGAGCTACATCCAGACAGATTCTGTTCAAGATTAAATTACCGATGATCATGCCGTCTGTTACAATCTGTACTTTCCTTACACTGACAAATGGATTTAAAATGTTCGACCAGAACCTTTCTCTTACAGGCGGAGATCCTGCCAAGCAGTCTCAGCTCCTTGCCTTGAATATCTATGATACATTCTATGCACGAAGCGGACCACAGTGGAAGGGAATCGGTCAGGCAAAAGCAGTTGTATTCTTTATTCTGGTTGTAGCCATTGCTCTTATTCAGCTTAAAGCAACATCATCTAAGGAGGTGCAGCAGTAATGGAAAACAATAAAAAGAAAAGTATTATTCCTACAATTATATTAACCATACTGTCCCTTCTCTGGATTTATCCTATTATACTGATCCTTTTAAACTCTTTAAAAAAGGAATCAGCCATTACAACTACAGGAGTATTTGAACTTCCTCTGGGTGAAATATGGAATGGATTTACAAACTATGTAGCCAGCGTAACACAGATGGATTTCCTGAAATCTTTCTGGTACAGCCTTGTAATCTCAGTTATGTCAGTAGTACTGATCCTGCTGTGCTGCTCTATGTGTGCATGGTATATTGTCCGTGTAAATGGAGTGCTTTCCAAGATTTTATACTATCTGTTCATATTTAGTATGGTAGTTCCTTTCCAGATGGTTATGTTCACTCTGGCAAAGACAGCAGATACACTGAAACTGAACACTCCTTATAATATCTGTATTATTTATCTGGGATTTGGTGCAGGACTGGCAGTATTTATGTTCACCGGTTTTGTAAAGGGAATCCCGCTGGAAATTGAAGAGGCTGCCCTGATCGATGGATGTAATCCGTTACAGGTATTTTTCAAGATCCTGATCCCGATTCTGAAGCCTACCATTATCTCCACTGCAATCCTTCAGCTGATGTGGGTATGGAATGACTATCTTCTGCCGACCCTGGTACTGGATATTAAGAAATATCGTACAATTCCTATGGCAGTACAGTACTTCCGCGGAAGCTTCGGTCATGTACAGATGGGACCGATGATGGCAAGTATTATGATCGATATTATCCCGATCGTTATTGTTTACCTGGTATGCCAGAAATATATTATTGAAGGTGTTGTTGCAGGTGCAGTAAAAGGATGATAAAATAGTATCAGACGCAGGCTGATATGGATAATAAGTGACTGAAAATAAAGATAGTTCCATAATTGCAGGAACTATCTTTATTTGTATATATAAGGGGGTAGGAGGTTAGAAGCTATGTATCGTGTATTAGTGGTTGATGATGAAAAAATAGAGAGAGAGGGAATTAAATTTCTGCTTTCCAGGGAAGAGGGAGAATTTGAGATTTCTGAGGCTTCCAACGGGCGCCAGGCATTGGAAATCCTGAGAAATGAGGAGATAGATATACTACTGACAGATATTAAAATGCCTCATATGGATGGCCTGGAACTGGCAAAGAAGGCAAAAGAGAAAAAAGAGGAGCTGCAGATCGTAATCTTTAGTGGCTATAACGATTTTTCCTTTGCCCAGGAGGCAATCCGTTATGGAGTGAAGGAGTATGTTTTAAAACCGGTGGATCCTGATATTTTCAGTGAAACACTGGAAAAGGTACGCAGTGAAATTGACAAAAATAAAAACCGCAAGATCAGAGATCAGAAGGAACAGGATTTTCTCCAGCAGTATTTTCTCCAGAATTATATTTACACAGGAAAAAAAGAAATTCTGGAAAAAGCCGGAGAAATGATCAACCTGGATACCTGGAATCAGTGGCACTGTGCCATTCTGGTGGAATCCTCCCAGAATTTTTTTGATACTGCAGATGAGAATCTGGCAGAGGATATGCGCAAGGAACTGCGGAGAATATTTTTCTATCTGAATCTGAATGCCAGACAGTCTCTGTTTTTGTTTAACGATGTATATTGCGATTATCTGTTGGTAGCCAATCAGCTGTATACTGTGATGAAGCGCCAGTATCCGGGAAGCTTTCATCTGGCAGTAAGCAGGAAGTTTGAGGGCTGTGAAGCATTGCCTGAGATCATGACAGAGCTGGAACAGCAGATGGAGGAGCGATTTTATCATCCGGAGAATCATGTATTCTCCAATGAGGAGGAAGAGTACAGTCATGTGGACAAGGCTGTCCAGGATTCCCAGCTGATGCAGAGAATTTCTGAGGACATCAGCAGAAAGGACATTCAGCAGCTGAAAGTCCATTTTCAGTGCCTTACGGACAAATACAAAAGCAGTACCCAGTTTTCGGCTATGTATATTAAATTTGTATTTTCCAATGTGATCCAGGCATTGTTTGAGGAAACACAGTTTTCAGAGGAACGCCGCCTGGATAAGGAGATTGACAGACTGTACAACTGCAGTGATATTTCACAGATTCTTCAGGTTACTGAGGAGAATATCCGGGAGTATGAAAATTTTCTGGAACGTTCTATGAGTGAATCCAGAAATGAGGTGGCTGCAGTGAAAAATTACATCTATCAGCACTACGGAGAGGATCTGAGCCTGGAGATGCTGGCAGAAAAGGTATATTTGTCCTCAGGATATCTGAGTTTTATTTTCAAAAAGGAAACAGGAATGAACCTGAACCGTTTTATCCGGGTATTCCGTATGGAGAAGGCAAAGGAGCTTCTGTGCAGCACAAATATGAAGGTGGCACAGGTAAGTGAAAAAGTAGGATTCTCCAATGTATCCTATTTTTGTCGAAGCTTCCGGGAATATTACGGAAGCAGCCCTGAGTCCTACAGGAAAGGAACAGGTGACGATGAAGAGAATCCGAAAGAAATTTAGAGATATGAAATACCGTCATAAGCTTACAATCCTGCTGGTGACATCCAGTCTGGTGCCTATGACGATGCTTGCTCTGTACAGCCATAACAGTATGAGCAGGCTGGTGCGCCATAATGAAGTGGAGGATACCTCATCCATCCTGGAACAGACCAGAGAAAGTATTGACAGCCAGATCGAAGTATATACAGGACTGATCAATTATCTTACCTATTCTCCGGATATTGAAGAAATGATCAATGAGAAAAACATGGATAATTATGTGGCATATGCCAAATATACCCAGATTGTGGATCCTCTTCTCACAGTGCCTAAATCCTATCATGATGCTATCAATCAGATACAGATTTTTGCAGACAGTATTAAAGTGAGACATGAATATACTCTTGTACCTATGGATGAGATAGGACAGGAATGGTGGAGCAGCCAGCTGAATGATGAAGTGCAGGTACAGTGGCTGGTAAATACGGAAAAACCGGAGATTGCGGCAGTGAGAAATATTTACGACGGAAGAAACCGCACGGCGGTTCTGTGTATTACTCTGGATTACAATAAAATATTCAAACCGTTGAAAAATATTATCTCAGAAGAATCTGGAACTATGGTGCTGGATCAGAGCCAGAATATTGTGTACCGCGATGAGAACATTCAGGATAATGACCTGGCAGATTTAGGGGAATCGGATAAAATTTTAGAGCAGATCAGCAAAGAATATGTAGCAGTAAATAGTACCAGTCAGAATACGGGCTGGAAGTTTTATCTGTATAAAACTAAAAAATCTGTAGAAAAATCAGTTTATCAGATGTTGTTTGCTGAGATTCCGCTGATCGCAGGTTGTGTACTGATCATTTTTATTCTGGGTATGGCTTTCTCCAGATTATTTACCCGCAAGATCGAAATGCTTACGGAAAATATGGATCAGGTAAATCATGGAAGCAGAGAGGTTACGGTTACCAGCGATGCAGAGGATGAGGTGGGGGTTCTGATCAGAAGCTTCCGCAGGATGATGGGGGAGATTGACCGTCTGATCAGTGAAGTTTACGAAAACAAAATAGCTCTTAAGGAATTTGAGCTGAAAGCGCTTACTGCACAGATCAATCCCCATTTTCTGTATAATTCTCTTTCCATTATTAACTGGATGGCTATTAAGAGCGGTCAGAAAGAAATCAGTAAGGTGACTCTGGATTTATCTACTTTTTATCGTACAGCTCTGAGCAAGGGAGAGGATATGGTAACTGTGGAGAATTGTATCCGTAATATTGAAGCTTATCTGTCTATTCAGTTGGTGATGCATGACAATGATTTTACAGTAGAGTGGAAGATTGATCCGCAGGTAAAAGCAGAAAAAGTCCCTAAACTGATCCTGCAGCCAGTGGTAGAAAATGCATTAGAGCATGGACTGGATGTAAAAGAAGAAGGAGATAAAATCCTGCAGCTGTCCTTTCTGGATGCCGGGGATGCAGTACTTCTCCGGGTAGAAGATAATGGAATGGGAATGGAACAGTCAGTGGCAGAATCGTTGGTTACTTACCAGGCAGAAGGGTATGGGCTGAAAAATGTGAACGATCGAATCTGTCTGCTTTACGGAGAGGAATATAAAATTCGTATCACCAGCAGTGTAGGTAAGGGAACAGTAGTAGAAATGCGGATTCCAAAGGGAGAAACATCATGATGATACAGAGTGTGACAAAGGCAGGAAAAAAGCTTTTTGTAATTCTGATTCTGGGAATAACTTTGCTTCAAAGCGGATGTAATAAAGCAACAAAGGAGACACAGCAGAAAGCAGAAAAAGCGGATGGGGTTGAGGAAAAGAAAAAAACTGAATCCGGGGACTGGGAAGAAGCCCGGACAACTCCCTATGGAAAGTATCCTGAAACTGTGACCTATACTCTTGCCCAGATGAATGGTGCCAATAATTCTAATCTGCCCCAGGGACAGACTTATGAAAATAATGAATATACCCGTTATCTGAAAAAGATGCTGAATATCCAGAATGAGAACACATACATGGAAAGTGAAGACAGATATGATGAATTTGTCAATGTGATTGTGAAAGATCGGATGCTCCCTGATGTCATGGTGATCTCGGACAAGAAAATGCTGGATGAAATGGTGGAAAACGATCTGATAGAAGATTTGACAGAGGTGTATGAATCCTGTACTACAGACAGAATCAAAGCTATGTATTCCAGTTATGGAACCGAGCTTCTGGATTCTGTGAAATATGACGGGAAGCTGATGGCAATGCCTGAGACTGTTATTGATCATGGTCCCTGCCTGCTCTGGCTTCGTAAGGACTGGATGGATAAGCTGGGATTAGAAGAACCGCAGACTCTGGAAGAAGCTTTTGATGTTATTGAAGCTTTTCAGAAAAACAGAATGGGTGCAGCACCTGGAGAAGATTCTATCGGACTGGTATGTGATACTTCACTGGTGGGAACTACGAGTAGTAGTTATTCTGTTGACCCTATTTTTCAGAAATTCGGAGCCAATCCCCAGAGATGGCAAAAGGGTGAGAATGGAGAAGTGGTATATGGTTCTCTTACAGAAGAGACGAAGAATGCACTGGAATATTTGAACCAGCTTTATGAAAGGGGAATTCTGGATGAGAATTTTGCACTGCGGGCCCAGAATAATCTAAGGGATCTGGTAGTCAGCGGAAAGTGCGGGGCGTTTTTCGGATTGTGGTGGACGCCTAATAATCCTCTTATGGATGAGTATGAAGAAGATCCGGACTCTGACTGGGAGCCATATTATTTTCCGGCAGAAATACAGAAAACGGCAGAAACCTATTCTACATTCAGAGACAACAAATATGTAGTGGTGCGAAAAGGTTATGAGCATCCTGAAATTGTAATGAAGATTTTGAGTGTACTTTTTGATTATACCAGGTATGAAGCAAAGGATGCAGATGAAATGAACAGCTATTTTGCCCTGAATGTGGATCCTACAGCAAGGCCGTTGGTGATCAATGTGGATTACAATGAAGCCACTTATCGTGTGACAGAGCATATTCAGAAGGTAATTGCAGGAGATATGGAAGAAGAGAAACTCAGTGCTATTGAGAAATCCTACTATCAGGCCTGCAGAAATTATATGGAGGGGCAGAATGTGACAGTGGAGGACTGGGCAGCTTACAAGTCCCGCATTTCTGCAGTAGGTCTTCTGGTGAAATCGGATTACAGGACTCCTGAGAAAATCTATCTGCAAACTTCAAATCTGGAAATTCCTCAGACTCTTGGTACTCTGGAGAAGAATACTTTTATCCAGATTATCATGGGGAAGCGCCCCATATCCTATTTTGATGAATTCGTAAGCAAATGGTATGAACAGGGAGGGGATCAACTGGTAAAAGCAATCCGGGAGGATTCCAGGTAATGCAAATATTTTGGTATAAATAAAAATTACAAAATCATATATTTTTCTGGTATAATTTTTCAGGCAGACTGTAAAACATTTTTTATAGCCTGCCTGAAACTTATTAGGCTTAAAAAGAGTACAAAAGAACAGGGGCGGGAAATGGATAATAAAGAAAAAAACAGAAAGAAAAAGATAAAAGTTATCCTGGGGATATGTATTTCAGTATTTTTATTTCTGGGAGGAGGATTGTTGGCTTATATACATAAAGTGGATACGGACACACTGGGGAGAAAAATTACCATATATGGTCTGGATGTATCAGGTCAGAATGTGGAGAAGGCCGGACAGACCATCCGGAAAGCATTTCAGGATAAAAAGGTTGTTTTCCGGGAGGATGGCAGTCAGGTATATCAGACAACTGTAGGGGAACTGGGATATTCTCTGGATGAGGGAACACTTCAGTCTGCACTTACAGCTTTGAAACAGCAGCGTGACCAGACAAGGACGTTTCTGGCCTCCTGGAAAAATTACAAAATAGAATATCAGGTAAACAAAGATGAGACAGCAGAACAAGCTGCTTTGACAGAAGATCATTTTGGAGAGAAAGAAAGAACGGAAGCCCAAAATGCTGAGATCAGATACAGCAAGAAGAACAAGAAATTTGTTATAGTAAAGCAGGTGGCAGGGACACAGATTGATGAAGAACGTCTTCGAAATTACGTGGACAAGACGCTGGAAGCAGAGTTTCAGGATAAGCTGCTCACCGGTGAAGTCAAGATAGATCTGAACCAGCAGGCATATAAGCAGCCTTCTGTAAAGGCTTCAAAAGAATTGAAAAAGGAATTGAAAAGCCTAAACGGACAATTGAAAAAATACCGCAAGGCTACCATAACCTATACCTTTGGAAATACGACAGAGACTCTGGATTCCAAAACTGTAAATTCCTGGATCAGTATTCAGGGAACAAAGATCATAATTGATCAGGAGCAGGCAGGTACCTTTATTTCACAGCTTGCCAATAAATACAATACCATTTATGTTCCCAGAACCTTTCATACCTCTATGGGTACGGATGTGACTGTGGAGGATAATGAATATGGTTACAGGATTGATCAGAGCGGAGAGCTAAGCCAGCTGCTTTCTGATCTGAAAAGCGGCAAGGATGTGGTCCGTGAACCGGTATACAGCAGCAAGGGGATGCAGAGAAACGGAACGGATGATCTGGCGGGCAGTTATATAGAAGTAAGCCTGGATGCACAGCACCTTTGGCTGTACAAAGATGGAGGGCTGGTGACGGAAACGGATATTGTCAGCGGAGCACCTACAGAGGAAAGACATACCTATACGGGAGCCTGGCCCATTGCCTATAAAGCAAGTCCTTTTACGCTTACCAGCGATGCATACGGATATGATACCAAGGTAAAATACTGGATGCCCTTTGTCTACGGGCAGGGGCTGCATGATGCGCCCTGGCAGTCGGCTTTTGGAGGAAATCGTTATAAGATAGGAAACGGAAGTCATGGATGTATCAATCTGCCGGAAGAAGAGGCTGCAATTATTTATGAAAATATTGACGGTGGATATCCCATTATTATATATTAAAAACAGCTTAATCCAAAATACAACAGGAGGAACTGGATGATGGAATTTCAGAAATTGATAGAAGTAAGAAGAAGTGTTCGAAAATATGCAACAGACAAAAAGGTCACAAAAGAAGAACTGATGGAGATGATTGGCGCTGCACAGGAGGCTCCTTCCTGGAAGAATACTGAGACAGGGAGATATTATTGTGTATTGTCTGAGGAGATGACAGAGAGAGTACGCAGGGAATGTCTGCCTGAGGGAAATGCCCGTAAGGCTGAAAATGCAGTACTGGTTGTAACTACTTTTGTAAAAGATAAAGCTGGTTTCCAGAATGACAAAACTGCGGATAATGAATTGGGCAATGGCTGGGGATGCTATGACCTGGGATTGCAGAATGAAAATTTTGTTTTGAAGGCAGCAGAACTGGGGTATGGAACTTTGATCATGGGGCTGAGGGATGGAGAGAAGCTTCGGAAGGTGCTGGATATTCCGGAAGAGGAAACGGTAGTGGCAGTGATTGCTGTGGGTGTGGCAGCAGAGGAGCCAAAGAGGCCTAGACGTAAAGAATTGGATGAGATTGTGAAGGTGTATTAATATATAGGATTGACAGAACGGAATCAGAGGTGAAGTTATTTTCCTCTGATTTCTTTGGATTACATTATTAATGATATGTTTTTATGGATGGAGGAAATTAACAGTTAAATATAAATTATAAAATCATATAAGTATATGTTGAGTTTTATA
>NZ_JAAIMY010000121.1 GCF_013300825.1 Blautia wexlerae | reverse complement strand
CAAAAAAGCCAAAGCCCCGGCAGAAATCCCCGGAGGAACAGTTTCAGGAAGCAAAGAGCCGCTGCTTCCGTATTCTTGCCGACTATCTCCACCTGCTCCGGGCATGGAGAAAGGAATATGCCCCGCACTCCCCGGAGGAATCCTTTCATCCCCGGTTTGTGGAAGCCTTACAGAAGCAAGACCAAGTGGAATATCTGCTGGATGTGCTGCTCTTTGGGGAAACGGAGGAAAAAGCGGCTTTGATTACGGACTACGGAAAGGATGTGATACAGCTTGAACAGCGAATGGCAGAGCTTGCAGCCGCAG